>CAZYQW010000078.1:0-26850 GCA_964649825.1 uncultured Phycisphaeraceae bacterium
CGACGTACAGGCAGTACGCCTGCGGTCCTGCGCCTCGATCTCGGTCGCGATGACCTCGCCTCGCTTCGAAAGCACTTTCGCCACGGGCTGCTAGTGGTGTGTCGAAGTCCGCGCGCGGCGTTTCACCGGCGGCCGTCCCGCCCGCCCGTGGTTCAGGGGCCCTCGACCGTCTCCTTCAGCTTGGCAAGGCATTCGTCCCAGATCTCGTCGAGCTCGTCCCTCGAGTCCTTGGTGGCGAAGTCGACGACGGTGACGGTCACGCCCTTCTTCTCCTTCTTCACGGTCACCGAGAAGTAGTCGTCGCGCGAGTGGGCGAGAGAATCCTCCCAGCGGAGCATCACGCTCTTCCCCTTGCTGACGCGGAGCGCCCGCGCCCGGCTCTTGCGTGCGGTCCGGCCGCGACCCCACGTGAACTCGATCAAGTCGCCCTCGTGGACGTCCGAGGAGACTCCGTCCGCGAACCAGCGCGCGAGGCCGTCCCTGGTCGAGATCGCCTCGTACACGCGATCGGCCGTGCTCCGGATCACCAACGACTTGTCCACGCGCAAAGCTCGCGCCATTCATTGACCCTCCAGCCGGGGACCGCAGCTCGAACGATTCATGAACGTCGCGCGCCCGACGAGGCCGCCGTCGTGATCCGCGTCGTTCCTCGTGAAGAACCTACCTGGGTGGAATTCGTCCTCGCGCCTCGCTCCTTGATCTCGATGACGATACCCGCCTCATCCGTTCCTTCCCTCGAGGGCCCGCTCGAGCGTCTCGCGCAGCGAGGCGAGCGAATACGGCTTTTCCAGCATTCCGGCGAAGCCCGCGCCGGCGAGCTCCGGCAGGTCCACGCCCTCGCTGAAGCCCGAGGAGAGAAGGACGGTGACGTCGGGTCGAATGGCGCGAATCCGGCGAAGGGTCTCGACCCCGCCCATCTCGTTCATGATCAAGTCGAGGATCACGAGGTCGATCTTGGTCTCGCGGCCGAACGCCTCGATCGCCTCGAATCCTCCGCGGGCGGACAGCGCGCGATAGCCGAGCCGGGTGATCATCGCCACCGCTACATCGCGCACCATCGGGTCGTCGTCGACGACGAGGATCGTGGCGGCGATCGCGGCCCCGGTCGCGTCGGCCGGGCTCTTCTCCGGGGTTTCGCCGCTCGAGCGATCGATCGGGAGGAAGAGGACGTGATGAGTCTCGGCCTGCACCGTGGTCGAGCAGAGGCGGCCGCCCAGGTCCGACGCTTCGCGCGCGGCGATCGTGAGGGCGCTGGAGGTGTGGGCCACCGCGGGGTGGATCACCTCGATCTCCGCGAACGCGCCGGCGTCGAGGCCGTCCACGTCGCCCGCGTTGCGTCTCCGGCTGCGGACGTGCATCTCGCCGTTCGGCCCGGCGGCCGCCGCGCCGGCGAGCAGCATCGCGACGAAGATTTGCTCGATCTCCACCGGGTCGCCTCGCGCGACGCCGAGCGACTCGGCGAGCTCGCAGGTCAGGCCGGCGCTCGGAAGCTCGTGCCGCACGAGCGACAGCGACAGGTCGAGCCGCTCGTGGAGCTTCACCTCCTTCAGTTCGGCCTCGCCGCGCCCACAGAAGCGGAGCAGGCGATGGGCGAGCGCGGCGGCCTCCTTCGCCGAGCCCTCGATGATCTCGAGCGCGCGGTCGTGCGAGAACGTCGAACCGAACTCCTCGCGCAGGAGCGCGGTGATGTTCAGAGTGGCGGCGAGCTGGTTGTTCAGGTCGTGGGCGACGCCCGCCGCGATCACGCCGAGGCTCTGCAGCCGATCGTCGCGACGTCGCTTCCGTTCGGCGTGGTCCTCCTCGTGTGCGTCCGGGAGGAGGACGAGCACGCTCCCGCCGGTCAGAGGAACGGTGACGACGTTGACGTTGCGCCGCCGGTCTCGCGGCCAGATCGGGACCGCGCGCAAATGGACGGCGGACTCGGCCGGCACCGAGCGGAGCAGTTCGCGCACGGAGTCGTCGAGCCGCTCGGACGGTTCGTTCAAGCGGAGGTTCGTGAGGTCGGACGTCTTCGCCCCGTCTCGCGCGAGCTGATCCGCGAACGTCGTTCCCGCCCACGCGATGACGTCGCCGTGCACGACGACCGCGGGCAGGTCGAGCGCCTGCAGCACGGCCGCGACCGAGAACGGGGCGTGAGAAGTGGCGTCGTCGGCTGGTTTCATCGTTCTTCGGGCCGGCGGGCCGATCGCGGCTTGGAACTCGCGCGGCCGCCTTCCGTCGCTATTCTCGGAACTTCTCGCGCGCGACCGAACACAATTGTGAGCGAGGGTCTCCCCGAGCGAACACGGACGAGAACGTGAATGAGCGACAACGACCGTTTTCTCGCGATTCGGATGTCGATGCTCCCGAAGGACACGAACGGGCTCGGCACGATCTTCGGTGGCGTGATCCTCTCGTACGTCGACCTGGCGGGGGTGGTCGAGGCGCGCCGGGTCTCGCGCAAACTGTTCGTCACCAAGGCGATGAAGGAAGTCGTGTTCCTCGCCCCCGTCTTCGTCGGAGACATGGTGTCGTTCTACACGACCACCGAGCGGGTCGGCCGGACGTCGGTCACCGTCCGCGTCGCAGTCGAGGTGGAGCGACGCGACAGCGGAAACTGCGAGGCGGTCACCTGCGCGAACGTGACGTACGTCGCGGTGGACGAGGAGCGGCAGCCGATCCCGATCTTCCACGAGGGCTCTCCGGAATGATCGATCGCACGCTCGCGCTGCTCGTGACCCTGCTCGCGAGCGCCTGCGCGACGGATGGCGGGGGTGACGCCGTCGACGCCGCGTTCGTCGGTCTCGGGTCGACGGCGGCGCTGGATGGCGCGCTCGCCGCGGCGGACGGCAGCCTCGCCGCGCTCGTCCTTCCGCCGGTGGAGCCCGGGCGCCCGCCGCGCGTCGTGCTGTCGACGAGGACGTCCGCGCGCGCGGCGGACGTGATCGCCGTGCTCGAGGACGTCGAGGGCTATCCCGCCGTCGTCGAGCAGGTCGCGGCGGCCGAGGTTCTCGGGCGCACGGCCCACACGGTGACGTTCGACCTCGAGCTCGAGCTCCCGTTCAAGAACCTGAGGTATTCGCTGCGGTACGACTTCGTCGGTCCGGCTCGGATCGACGTGACGGGGCTGACGGGTCCGTTGGAAGGGGGCCGATGGTGCTGGGAGGCGTTCGATCGCGACGGCGGCGCGATCGTCGTCTATACGTCGGAGAGCGAGATCCGCGACGGAGCCGGCGTCGTCCTCGAGCAGATCCTCTCCCTCCACCCGGACCTCCAGTCGGGGATGGCGTTCGCGCAGGGGATGCGGTTCCTGCGTTCGATCTGCGCCGCGGCGGAGGCGCGGCGGACCGGATCGGCGGTAGGACGCGATGGCTGAGCGGTGGAACCGGCTCCTCGTCATCAGCCGCGACGGCGACGCGATCGCTCGTCTCGTGCGCGAGGGCGCGGCCGACGTCGACGTCCGGGTCGCGAACCCCGACCGGGCCACCCTCGCCGACCTCGCGGGCCGCGACGCACTGCTGACGTTCCGCGTCCCCGCGCGCTTTCGCGGGCACCTGGACGCGGTCGGTTGGATCCAATCGACGGGTGCCGGAGTCGACGGCATCCTCGCCGCTCCCGACCTTCCACCGGCCACGATCGTCACGCGGGTGGTCGGCGCGTTCGGGCCGCCGATGTCCGAATACGTGCTCGCGCGCTGCCTCGCGATCGCGCAGGCGATGCCGCGGTTCGCCGTCGATCGACGTGCGCGAGAGTGGCGTCCGGTCACGCCGCGGCTTCTCGCCGAGCTTCGCGTCACGGTGGTCGGGCTCGGAGAGATCGGACGAGCGATCGCGCGGCGGCTCGCCGCGAACGGTGCGAACGTGACCGGCGTGAGCCGGCGAGGGGCGCCCGTCGACGGCGTCGCCGTGGTCCACCCGGTCGAGCGGCTCGCGGAAGTCCTGCCCGACACCGACGTGCTCGTGCTCGTCGTGCCGAGGACCGCCGAGTCCGAGCGGATGATCGGCGCGACCGAGCTCGGCCGCCTGCCGAGCGGCGCCTGGATCGTGAACGTCGCGCGCGGCGCGGTGATCGCCGAGACGGCGCTCGTCGCCGCGCTCGAGTCGGGGCGGCTGGGCGGCGCAGCCCTCGACGTGTTCGAGGTCGAACCGCTGCCCGAGGAGTCGCCGCTCTGGACGCTCGACAACGTGATGACGTCGCCGCACGTGGCCGGCGTCACGACTCCCCTGCAAGCCGCGTCCGCGTTCCTCGAGAACCGGCGGCGGCTGCTCGCGGGCGAGACGCCGCTCGGCCTGGTCGACCGGGCCCAGGGCTACTGACGCGCTCGAAACCGATGCCGCCCCTGGCTTGAAAACCGGGCTCGGGGGTCACATCCTGGGGGACGATGACCACCAAGCCATCCAAGAACCTCGAGACCTTTCCGAATCCCCGTCCGGGCCGGCACTACGAGATCTCGTTCGAGATCCCGGAGTTCACCTGCCTGTGTCCGAAGACGGGGCAACCCGACTTCGCCACGTTTCGCATCCGCTACGTGCCGAACGAGAGCTGCGTCGAGCTCAAGTCGCTGAAGCTCTACATGTGGTCGTTCCGCGACGAGGGGCACTTCCACGAGGACGTGACGAACCGCATCCTCGATGACCTCGTCGCCGCGTCGCGCCCCCATTGGATGTGGGTCGAAGGCGACTTCTACGTTCGTGGCGGGATCCACACGGTGGTCGTCGTGACCCACGGGACGCACCCCTGAAGCTCCGGTTTCGCGGACTGGTCCGGGCACGAAACCGCGTCGAGCAGCGGCTCGCGGCCGCGACGACCGACGTGGAGCGGGAGCAGGCTCGCCGCGACGCGCGGGAGATCGTGAGTCACGTGCACGAGACGTGCAAGACGCACGGGACGGCGCCGGCTGCACTGCCCGCGCCGTCGCGAGCCGCGTTGCTGCAGCTCGAGCGCCTCGCGCGGGGCGAGGTCGCGGTCGCGCCGGCCCGCCGGGTTCTCCAGCTGCAGAACGTCGTCTCGACGTTCACGGACCTGGCGGACCGCGCGTGGCGCGCGCGCGACGTCCTCGTCGAAGGGGCGGCGGCGACGCGGAGGCAGGCCGACGTCGCGCGGGACGCCTCGGACGCGATCCGCGATGCGTGTCGGAGCGAGGGCGGCGAGCCGGCCGACCTGTCCGAGCGGTCGCGGCGCGCGTGGTGCTGGATCGATTGGTTCGCCCAACCGGACGCGGTCGCCGCCTACACGAGCGCGCTTCGCATTCTCGCGCCGCAGGTGCCGCGCGAGGCTCGCGTCCACCTCGCACACGCGAGCGTGCTCTACCGGGCCAACCGTCGCACCGGTCAGTTCACGGCGCACGTCGGGTTCGTGAGCGCGCCCGACGTCGTTCGTGCCCACCTCGCGTCGGTCTTCGCGGGGACAGCGACTGACGCCGATGTCCACGCGATCCGCGCCGCGGCCGACTCGGAGCGGTTCTCGACCTTCGTGCGATCGCTCGACGCGCGCGCCCAGCCCCGGGCGGAGTCGGCGCACGGGGCGGCGAAAGACCTGGGCCAGTCGTTCGAGCGCGTCAACCGGCGGTACTTCGGCGGGAAGGCGTTTCGGCCCGTCCTCGAGTGGACGGACGGCGAGACCGTGCAGCGATTCGGTTCGCACTCCGGCATTACGGATCGGATCCGCATCTCGCGTACGCTCGATCGTCCGGACGTCCCCGACTTCGTGGTCGACTTCGTCGTCTATCACGAGCTCCTGCATCGGCAGCACGGCATCGCTCACGAGGCCGGACGGCGCGTCATCCACTCTCCTACGTTCCGCGCCGACGAGCAGCGGTTCGAGCGCTTCGCCGAGGCCGAGGCGTACCTCTCGCGGCTCGCACGGGACGAGCGCGGCCGGCTGGGGTCGCACTTCGAAGCGGGTGCGCGGGAGCGCGAATCGCCGCGCTCCTCTCCGGATCTCTGAATCACGCCGCTAGCGCTTCTTCAGGATGTGCCGGACGGCCGCCTCGAGCACGACGTCCGTGGCCCCGATGAAGTCGGTCGGAGCCGGCTGGACGACGACGTCCGGAGCGATGCCGTTGCCGTCGTAGAGGGCGCCGTTCGGGAGGAACGACGCCATCGACGAGACGCGTACGCGCAGGCCGCTGCGGGGCAGCGTGCAGCGTCCCGAGCGACCGCTGCCGCCGCCCGTCGGCGTTCCGATCAGCGTCGTGTTCTCGTGGCCGAGGAACGCTCCGACGAAGATGTCGGTCGCGCTGAAGCAGCTCGGATCGATCAGTACGACCACCGGCTTCTCGTAGTGGTACGTCCCGCCCTCGCTCGTCGGGTGGAGGACGAAGAAGTGCCAGTCGCTGAACTCTCCCTCCGGCAACGTCCACTCCGGACGGAACGTCCGCGTGACACGATCGATCGCTCGGCGCGCTGCGTCGGCGTGGCGGGGCGAGTCGCGCCGGTAGAGGGCACGGTTCGCGAGCAACCCTTCCGCGTCGGGCGACTCTCCGGGAGCAAGGCGCTTCGCGGCGACGTTGACGACCCGCGGCGGCCCCTTCGGATCGAGGAAGTACGGGAACAGGAGCGCGAGGACGTCGCGCGTGCCGCCGCCGTTGCCGCGCACGTCGAGGATCAGTCCGCGCGTCTCCTTGAACGTGTCCATCCACTCGCGTAGCTCGCGCGCCAGCTCCGGCTTCTCGGCGAGCGACGCCATGTCCGGCAGCCGGAGGTAGCCGACGTCGCCGTCCAGCACCCGGCTCGTGGTGCGAGGCCAGTCGCCGTAGATGGGCTTCCGATCGGCCACGGGCATCCGGATCGTCTTCGTCCGCCGGCCCTTCTCGGCTCCGAGCGTCACCTCTACCTCGGTCGCGGCAGGCACCCCGAGCCGCTCGCGAACCCACGCGAGGTGGCGCAGGAAGCGCGCGCCGTGGCCGAGACGGAACTGCGTCGAGCCGTCGGCTACGAGCACCTGCGCGGCGGCGAGCCAGTCTTCGATCGGGCGGCCGTCGAGCGCGACGACGTAGGGAAACTTGGCATCGACCAGCCGGTCGCGACGTTCCGAGAACGCGACGGGGCGGCCGGCGGAGAACTCGATCAGGAAGGGAAGGAACTGCCGTCCGAGCAAGTCGTTCGGGTTCTCGTCCAGGCGCGTATGCCCGTCGCCGAAGCGCGCGAGGAACCGCATCAGCCCGACCGCGAGGTCGTCGCGCGTGACGAGCTCGCCGAACGACGACGTGAGCTCGGCGGCCGCGGCGCGATAGTCGACGCCCTTCAGCTTCAAGTAGGAGTGGCTCCGCTCGAGGGCCGCGACGAGGTCCTGGACGTCCTCGACGGCCGCGGCGCGGGAGAGCGGCTCGGACGAGGCCTGGACCCGCCGCGTCGCCTCCTCCAGCACGGCTTGGCGGCGGGGGTCGCCCGCGATGCCGTGACGGAGCACGCTCGCGCGGTTCTCCGCGGTCATCGGGACGTCCTTCCGCGTGGTCCGCTTCGCCGTCTCGAGGTCGACGAGGACCATCGTGACCGACGGCCCCGGTTCACGGCCCATCTCCGTGAGGACCTGGACCAGGTCCTCGCCGAACCGCTTCTGCCACCGGTCGCGGTACTGGCGGCGGCAGAACTCGAGGATCTTCGGGACCTCGTGCCCGTCGAGCTGCTCGAGCCCGCACCACTCGTCGTCGACCTGCACCTCGGGAGTCTCCGCTTCGGTCCAGCGGACGGCGGTGAACGGCGCGAGCTTGGGGTAGCCGGTCTGGAGCGCGAGCGCGAGGATCGCGCCAACGGCGATGACGTTCATGGTGGGTGGCCTCCGTCCGAAGAGACCCCGCTCGTCGGGCCGCGGCGGAGAGTTTCTCCAGTTTCCCGCCGGGAGGTCACGCGGCGTCGTGGCGTCGCGAGGTGTCGTCGGCGCCGCGCATCGAGTAGAACGACGGAGAATCCGGACCGCTGCGAGCGTGGCGCGTTGAGCCTCGCTCCTTCAGCGTTGCTCATTCCCGTTCATTCTCGCTCGCTCCCGCTCTTTCGATGGATGCCACGGACCTCACGATCTCCCTCCTGCTGGCCGCGGCGCGGCGCGGGGACGCCGCGTCGAGCGAGCGCCTCGTCCGGCTGTTGCGGCGCGAGCTGACGCGGTTCTGCGCGGGTTACGTCGGTCCGAACGACGCCGACGACGCGGTCCAGGAGGTGTTCCGCCGGCTCCTTGGCGTGGACGTGGCGCCGGAGAGGCCGCGCGTCTGGATCTACACGATCGCGCGCAACCACTGCCTGAACCAACTCCGCGGGCGGGCGCGACGGATCGATGAAGCGACCCTCCGGAGCGGGATGGACCTGCTGGCGAGCGTCACCGGCCCGGCGACGCGGCTCGCGCGCGAGGAGGAAGCAACGCGGGCGCGCGCGTTGCTCGAGCGGCTGTCGGACGAGCAGCGCGAAGTGCTCCGCCTGCGCTACGTCGAGGAGCTCGGCCGGGACGAGATCGCCGAGGTCCTGGGACTGCCGGTCTCGATCGTGAAGTCGCGGCTCTACGAGGGGATGAAGAAGCTGCGCGACCTGGCGGGCCCGGATCGTGATCGAGGGGAGTGAGTCGGCCGCTCGCGCCCTCGCGGAGCCGGATAGAATCCCGCCGCGATGCCGTCCTCCGATCCGCCGCCTCCGCCCGCCCCTCCTTCGCTCCGCGAGCACGCGCTCGCGCTCCTGATCTGCGCGACCGCCGCCGCGGCGATCCTCTTCGAGGCGCTCTTCCTCGACCGCACCACGCTCGCGTTCGGCAGCCAGGACCCGCGGGTCGACATCCGTCCGTGGGCGCGCGCGCCGGCCGGCGAGCTCGAGCCGGTCAACCTCGTCACGCCGGACCTCGACGGCTTCATCCTGCCGGGGATGATCCGCCAGCGGCAGCTCCTCCGCGGCGACTCGGGACCGTTCTGGGACGACGGGCAGCTCATGGGCTACCCGATCGCCGCGAACATGCCGTTCCCGCTCTTCTCGCCGGTGGCGCGGATCGTGGACGGGCTCGAACCGGTATCCGCGATCGACTGGATGCTCTTCCTCCACCTCGCGATCGCCGCGTTCCTCGCGTACCGGCTCGGCCGGTTGTTCGGGCTCGACCCGCCCGCCGCCGCCCTCGGCGCGATCGGCTACGCGACGTCGGGATGGATGTACACGCACTGGCACTCGCCGCCGATCCTCTACACGATGGCGTACTGGCCGGGGCAGATCGCCGCGATCGAGTGGCTGCGGCGCGGGCGGCGCGCGCGGGCGATCGTCGAGGGCGGGTTCTTCACCGGCCTCGTGCTGGTCGCAGGGTTCCCGCAGGTCGGGATGGTGCTGTCGGCCGCGAGCGCGCTGGTCCTCCTGCTCGACGGCCACGCGCGCTCGCTCCGCAACCTCGCCGCGCACGCGGTCGCGCTCGCGCTCGGGGTCGGGCTCGCGGCGCCGCAGCTCGCCCTCTCGGCCGCTGCGTACGAGGTCTGCCTCCGCGCCGAGCCGGACGTGCAGGCCGCGACGGCTCGCCGTGGGCTGCCGCCGGGGGCGTTGTTCGGCGCGTTGCTGCCGAACTTCTTCGGCCGGCCCACCGATTTCAGCATGCCGGACCCGCCCGCTCCGACGATGGAGGAGTGGCTGCCGCAGCGCCGTTTCTTCCCCGACGCCCTCCAGAACAACCTGGTCGAGAACGCGCTCTACCCTGGCGCGCTCGTCCTCCTCCTCCTCTTCGGGGCGTTGCGTCGAGACGTCGATCGGCGCGCGCTCGCCCAGCTCGCGACGGCCGGGATCGTCCTCGCCGGGACGATCGCGGGGCCGCACCTCGCGCCGCTGTGGGAGGGGTTCGAGCGTCTCGCCGCGGCGAACGTGAAGCGCGCGCTGGCGGTGGTGGGCGGGCTTCTGCCGCTCACGGCCGCGATCGTCTACCAGGCGCGCTGCCAGCGCCGGACTCCCGTCCCCGCCGCGGGCGGCGCGCTGTTGATCCTCGGGCTCGTTGCCGTGCCGTGGTGGGCGAAGACGTGGGAGGACCCGCAGGCGGCCGTGTTCGCAACCGACCTCGGCGGCCAGGTCCTGCGCCAGGTCGTGCTGCTCGCGGCGGGACTCGCGGTGCTCCGGGCGGCGCCGAGCCTGCCGCTCCTGCGATGGGGCGGGGTGCTCCTGCTCGCGCTCGACCTCACGCTGCTCGCGCGCGGGTTCAACCCGTTCCCGCCGCAGACCGAACCGTTTCCGGCGACCGCCGTCACGCGCGACGTCGCGGCGCGTCCGGGACGCGTCGTGATCTTCGGGACCGCGCCGAACCTCCTGCCCGGCACCGCAGCGACGATCCACGGGATCCGCAGCCTGTTCGGGATGGTGCCGATGGTGCCGACGCGAACCGCGGAGCTCCTGGACTTGATCGAAGGCTCTCGCTTCGACCGCCGCGATCCGCGCGTGACCGAGCCGTTTCGGCGGGTCGAGAGCCTTCATCATCCGCTGCTCGACCTTCTGAACGTCGACACGGTCGTTCACGCCGATCCGAGCCTTCCCTCGCGGTCGGGTCTGCCCGAACTGTTCGCGCGGCCCGAGGAGGGTCTCGGCGGGTTGGGGCGGCCTACCGCGGGGCCCCGGGCGTTCCTCGCGACGGGGGCGCGCGTCGTTCCCGACCCGGAAGAGCGGCTCTCGCTGCTCGCCGCGCCGACGTTCGATCTCCACGAGACCGTGCTGCTCGAGCGGCCGCCGCGCCGCCCCATCGGGGAGCGTGGAGCGTGGTCGCCGCCGGTCGCGTCGGAGCACGGCGTCGATCGGCATCGGTTGACGTTCGCGGCCGATCGGCCCGGCGTCGCGGTGTTGGTCGAGGCGTTCGACCCGGGCTGGCGGGTGACCGTCGACGGCCGAGACGCGGACGTCGAGATCGTGGATCACGCGCTGCTCGGTGTGCACCTCGACGAGGGTCGTCACGTCGTGGAGTTCACCTACGTGCCTCCGCGATTCGCGGCGGCCGTCGTCGCCGCCGCCGCGGCGCTCCTCCTGCTGATCTGCATCGCGCTGGTCGGCGCGCGGCGCGCGAGCCAGCGCGCGAAGACGACGTCATTGAAGGCGACGTCATGAGACCGCCGCTCGGGTAGCGAACCGTCTTGCGTCACCGGCGATGGCCTCCGGTTCCGATCGAGATCTTCCCATTGGTTTGTTGTGATGGCCCGCGCGACAATGGGCTCCTGTCTTGGGCCTCGCGACCCGGAAGTGGTTCCTGCATGGGTGCTCGGCTCCGTCACGATGAGTGAATGAAGGAGGAGTTGCTCTTGACGCGCACCCGACGTCGAACGGCTGCGACGCGAGCCTTCTGGCGCATGGTCTCGGCGTGGGTCATGACGAGCGGCGCCGTCGCCTCGGACGGCGAGCGAGGCGTCGATCTCGCGCGCGCGTTCGACGAGCGGGAGTACGGCGCGCACCAGCAGAACTGGGCGGTGGTGCAGTCACCCGACGGCGTGATCCACGTCGCGAACACGAAGGGGCTCTTGTCGTACGACGGCGAGCGCTGGCGCTTGACGTCGTTGTTCGGTCGGCCCGCGTTCTCGCTCGCCGTCGGGGTGGACGGCACGATCTTCGTCGGCGCGAACGGAATGTTCGGCCGCGTCGTCGCCGGCGGCGACGGGGAGCCGCGCTTCGAGTCGTTCGTCGAGCGGCTGCCGGCGGGAGCAGACGACGTGGGAGTGATCCGCGTGACGGTCGCGACCGCGAGCGGCGTCTACTTCGTTGGCTTCCATCACCTCTATCGCTGGACGTCCAACTCCGCGGAGGGCGGCGACCTCGAGGTCATCCCCGCGCCAGCGGACGCCCAGCACCCGGCGGTGTTCTGCCACCTGACCGAGGTCCGGGGGCGCATCCTCGTCGGCGTCCTCGGCCGCGGGCTCATGGTGCTCGAGAACGATGCGCTCCGCCGGCTCGAGGGAACCGAGACGTTCGCCGCCTCGGAACGCGAGATCAACTTCGTCTTGTCCGACGGGGAGAAAGGCCTGCTGATCGGCACGACGTTCGGCGGCGTGTTCCGCTTCGACGAGCAGGGCGTGCGGCCGATCGAGGGCGCCCTCGCGACGCGTCTCCCGGGGACGCTGACGGTGAACGGGATTCGTCTCCGCGACGGCCGCGTCGCGATCTCGAACCAGGCGACGGGGCTCGTATTGGTCGAGCCCGACGGCACGATCGATCGAGTGGTCTCTGACTTCGGGCACGAGCTGCCGATCGCCACGATCCACGGCGCCGTGTGCCAGGACTCGGCAGGTGGCGTGTGGCTTCCCCTCGACTTCGGCCTCGTGCGCGTGGACGTCGGTTCGTCGATCCAGACGTTCGATCGCCACCTCGGGCTGCACGGGACGCCGCATGCGATCGCGCGGCACGCGGGCCGACTGCACGTCGGCACGGGCCGTGGGCTGTTCCGCCTGATGCCGTCCGACGCGGCGGACGCGCCGGCGCGGTTCGAGACGGTCGGCGACGCGGACGTCGAGTGCCACGACCTGGCCACGGTGGGGGGGCGCTTCTTCGCGGCGACGTCCGGCGGGCTGTTCGAGGTCGGAGACGACGGTCTCGCGGCGTCGCCGCGCCTCGACCGCGCGACGGTCGAGGCGCTCGCCGCGGTGGACGGGCGGACGCTCTACGTCGGAGTCTACGACGGGATCCGCGCGATCGCGACCGACGACGAGCGAGCCCCCCCGCGGGTGGTGTGGCAGGCGCCGCGTCCTGGCGTGCCGAACGACCTGATCGGGGACCCGGCGCAACCGTGGCTCTGGTTCGCCTGGTCCGACTTGGGCGTTCGCACGGCCGTCGTCCGCGTCGCGCTCGACGACGCGGGGGACGAGCCGCGCGAGAGGTACTACGGGCCCGAGCAGGGGCTCCCGCCGGCGTCCTCGTTCGAGCCGTTCGCCTGGCGAGGGCGCGTGTTCGTCGGGACTCCGGACGGTCTCTACCGCTACGAGCCGGTCGGCGACGAGTTCGTCCTCGACGACGGTCTCGGCGCCGAGCTGGCGAGGCTCGGGGGCGGCATCCTGAACGTCGCGGTCGACGAGGCGCGAGGCCCGCTCTGGTTCTGGACGGGCGAGGGGCGGACCGCGCGGGCCGAGGACGATGGCAGCGGGAGGTGGCGGATCTCGTACCCGCTCGCGGACGCGCGCCTCTCCAACGTGCTCGTCACCTACGTCGATCCCGACGGAGTGCTCTGGGCCGGGAGCGGCGATGGACGCCTCTTGCGTCGCGCGCCCGTCCCTTCGTCGGCCGCGGACGACGGGCTCGCCGCCGTCCTCATCCGGCGCGTCTCCACGTCGGAGCGCACGCTCGCGGCCGGCGCCGCCCGACCGACGGTCGAGCCGAGCCTCTCGTACGAGGACGACTCGATCCGCTTCGAGTACGCGCTCCCCTCCTTCGGGGCAGCGGACTCGACGATGTACCGCTCGCGCCTGGTCGGGTACGACGGCACCTGGACGCCGTGGAGGCGCGAGACGCACCGCGACTTCACCGATCTGTGGGAGGGGCGGTACCGCTTCGAGGTCCAGGCGCGCGACGTCCGCGGACGAGAGGGCGCCGTCACCGCCTTCGCGTTCGACGTTCGCCCGCCGCCGTATCGCACGGGATGGGCGTACTTCCTGTACGGCGTCCTCGCCGTCTCGTTCCTCCACGCTCTGATCCGGCTCCGGCTGCGACGCGCGAACCGTCAGCTCGGCGCGCTGCGCCACGAGATCGCCGAGAGACGGAGGGCCGAGCATCTTCTGCAGGAGAGCGAGACGCGCCTGCGCGCGCTCGTCGAGACCACGACCGATTGGGTGTGGGAGGTCGATCGCGAGCTCCGCGTCACGTACAGCAGCCCGCGGTCGACGGAGCTGCTCGGTCGAGAGCCGAACGAGGTGGTGGGGACGCGGCTGACCGACCTCGTCCCCGCCCACGAGGCGGCGCGCGTCCGGATGCTGTTCGCCGACCTTCTCGAGTCGCGGGAAGCGTTCGCCGACGTCGGGATCGTCTTCGCGGGCCCGGCGGGCGTCGAGGTCGAGGTCGAGTCGAGCGGGGTGTCGATCCGCGACCGGGACGGCGGCGTCACCGGGTTTCGCGGCATCGGCCGCGACGTGACGCGTCGCAACCAAGGTCATCGCGAGAAGCAGCGTCTCGAGGATCAGCTCCGACAAGCGCAGAAGCTGGAAGCGATCGGTCGGTTGGCCGGTGGGATCTCGCACGACTTCAACAACATCCTGACTGCGCTGCTCGGATCCGCCGCGATCGCGGAGATGATCCTTGCCGAGGAAGAGCCGGACCGGGCCACTATCTCGCGATGCATCGAGGAGATCCGCACCGCCGGCGAGCGGGCCGCCGCGCTCACCGCGCAGCTCCTGGCGTTCAGCCGCAAGCAGGTGCTGCAGCCGCGGCTGCTGGACGTGAACGACGTGATCCGCCGCATGGAGGCGCTGCTGAAACGCGTGATTCCGAGCCACATCGAGGTGAAGGCGCATTTGGCGCCCGACGCGGGCAAGATCCTCGCCGACGTCGGCCAGGTCGAGCAGGTCGTCTTGAACCTGTGCATCAACGCGCGCGACGCGATGGAGGACGGCGGGCGTCTGTCGATCGAGACCAGCCGCGTCCACGTGGAGATCGACGATCTGTGGCAGCATCCGACCGCGAAGTCCGGATGGTACGTCGTGATCAGCGTCTCCGACACCGGGCACGGAATCGATCCCGACGACCTCCCGTTGATCTTCGAGCCGTTCTTCACGACCAAACCGCTCGGGAAGGGAACCGGGCTCGGCCTCGCTTCGACGCACGGGATCGTCACGCAGTCCGGAGGTCACGTCACCGTGCGGAGCGAACCCGGCCACGGCGCCACGTTTCGAGTGCACTTTCCCGTCGTCGACGCGAGCGCGGCGGCGCCGATCGGGGCGGTCGCGACGACGGGCGAGCGGGAAGGGACCGCGACGATCCTGTTGTGCGAGGACGACGACGCGGTCCTGCGATCGACGCGTCGAGCCCTTCGCATGTACGGGTTCGACGTCATCGCGGCGGCCAGTCCCGACGAGGCGCTCGAGCTCGCGACCACCGCGGAGGTCGCGATCGACGTCCTGATCACCGACCTCGTGATGCCCGGGATGAGCGGCGCGCAGCTCGCCGATGAGATCCGCGCGATCGGCTCGTGCTCGAACGTCCTGCTCATCTCGGGATACGCGCCCGACGAGGGGCTCGGCCGGCGTATCGCCGGCGAGCACGTCGAGTGGCTTCAGAAGCCGTTCACGCCCGAGCAGCTCGTGCGGCGGGTGCGGGAGATCCTCGCTCGACGCGGCGAGGAGCCGGAAACGAAGCGTTGAGCCGGGCGGAGCCCGTGACGTATAACTCTGCTCCCCGATCATCCCGCTGGAGCGAGCGATGCCCGAGTTGAACCCGCCGGCCGTCCCGGCCGCCGCGTCGTGCGGAGCGTTCGAAGGCCAGGCGGTGAGCGTCATCATCCCGGCCTACGACGACTCCGACCTGCTGCGGCGCGCGATCTGGTCGATCCGGACCACCGCGGATCTCCCGTACGAGCTCGTCATCGCGCGCGAGAAGCAGTGCGTCGCGAAGAACCGCAACATGGGGCTCGACCGCGCGACGCAGGACCTGACGTTCTTCATGGACGACGACGTCCTGCTCCCCGCCGGGTGGATGTCGCGCCTCGTGTCGGTCCTCGCGGGTCGTGAGGACTACGGCGCGGTCTCGGCGTTCATGTCGTTCCCCAACGGCGCGCCGCAGATGACTCGTTACGACATGAAGCCGGGCGAGCTATGGGAGGTGTCGATCCCGGGCACGTGCTTCGTGTACTCGCGCGCGCGCGTCGGCGACCAGCGCTTCGACGAGGGGTACCTCGGTTCGCAGTGGGAGGATACCGATTGGATGTGGACGATTCAGGAGAAGGGGCTCTGCACCGTCATGACGCGAGACGTGTGGATCATCCACGACCACGCCCTGTCGGAGAACCAGTGGCTGCACGTCAACATGAAGCGGTTCCACGACAAGTGGGGGAGGCTCCCGGAGGGGAAGGACGTGGTGTCGATCAGCCCCGAGGGGTACTACGCGTGGGAGAAGCCGCCGCTTCCATGAGCGATCCTCGTTCGAGCGAGCTGGGGCGGCGCGAGTTCCTGACGCGCGTCGCGCTCGGCGCCGCGTCGACCGCGGTGGCGTCGTGTGCCGACCCTCGCGCCCGGCGTCCGGCCGGCGCACCTCCGAACGTCCTCCTCATCGTCGCCGACGACCTCGGTATCGACGTCCTGGGGCGCTACGGCGGCGTCGGCTACGACACGCCCCACATCGACCGCCTCGCCGACGAGGGAACGCGGTTCGAGAACGTGTACTCGACGCCGCTCTGCACGCCGTCGCGCGTGCAGCTCCTGACGGGCCGCTACCCGTTCCGAACGGGGTGGATCGACAACATCCAATCGCGCTTCGAGCCGGACTCCACCGGGCCGCGGTTCCTCGATCCACGCGAGCCGACGTTCGCGCGGCTCCTGAAGCAGGCCGGCTACCGGACCGCGGTCGCCGGAAAGTGGCAGCTCTGCCGCTTCGACGAGCGGCCGGATCACGTGCTCGAGTGCGGCTTCGACGAGTACTGCTGCTGGCTCTGGATGGAGGCGTCGGAGGACGGCGCGGAGCTCGTGCAGACGTCGCGTTACTGGCGACCGAGCATCGTCGAGAACGGCGCGATCGAGCGCGAGATCCCGCACGCGTACGGGCCGGACCTCTACACGGAGTACTTGATCGAGTTCATGCGGAGGAATCGTGACCGTCCGTTCCTCGCGTTCTACCCGATGGCGTTGCCGCACCCGCCGTTCCAGCCGACGCCGCGGCAGCTCGACGCGAGGGCCGTCGTGAAGGACCCGCCGTCGGGCCCCGAGTACTTCCGTGCGATGGTGGAGTACCTCGACTGCCTGGTCGGTCGGCTCGTGACGAGCGTCGAAGAGCTTGGTCTCGCGGGCGACACGCTCGTCGTGTTCACCGCCGACAACGGCACGCCGCCCGACATCCACGTCCGGTTCCGCGGGCAGGCACGCTCCGGCGCGAAGGGGGTTCTCTCGGAGGCGGGCACTCGCGTGCCGCTCATTGCGCGCTGGCCGGGCGTGGTGGCGCCGGGGCGGGTCGACGGCGCGCTGGTCGACCTGAGCGACTTCCTGCCGACGCTCGCGGAGCTCGCCGGCGTCGGGCTGCCGAGCGACGTTCCGATCGATGGCCGGAGCTTCCTTTCCGTCCTCCAGGGGAACGCGGCCGGCGCCCGCGAATGGGCCGCGTCCGAGCTGCGGGAATCGGCGTGCGTCCGCGGCAAGCGCTGGAAGCTGTACGACGACGGCCGGCTCTTCGACGTCGTGGACGACCCTTTCGAGGCGCGGGATCGCGGCGGCGACCCGGAGACGCGCGCGATCCAGGAGGCGCTCACGCGTGTGCTGGCCGATCTGCGCCGTTCGTGATCGCGTACCGCGCGGGGTCGAGCGGCCCCCGCGAGTCGACGCGGAGCGTCAATTCCTCACGAACGTGAACGTCCCGAAGGCGACCGGCTCGTTCGGGCCGATCGGCGGGTCCTTGGTGCCCACGTAGGTTCCCGAAATGGTCAACGTGCCCTCGTTGACGGTCACCGACCCGGCGCTGAAGTCGAGCCAGTACTTGTTCCCCGTCGCCAGGTCATCGAGCTTGAACACGGTGCCGAAGGCGTCGAAGTCGATCGTCGCATCCGCTTGCGAATACGTGCCGTTCAACACGTTGAACGTCGGCAGCATGATCGAGAACGTGTTCGTGCCGGACATGATCGCGGTGAGAGTGCCGGAGGGATGAACCTGCTCGGGCGTTCCCAGGACCTCGTGCATGAACGTCGCGACGTACTGTCCCGAGAGGTCGGCAGGAGGCTTCGGCGGCACCGCAGTGTAGCCGCGCAGCCCGAACACGGCGCGGACGTCATGCGGGTCGCCGCTCACCACGAGGTTCGGCTCGAGAAACTCGATCGCGCCGAGCTCGGTGGCGACGCCCGGCGGCGGGCCGACCACCTCGAGTCGCTTCGGTCCGAGAGTCGCCTGGCGGATGAGCGCGAGCTCGTCCTTGCCGTCGCCGTCACGGTCCATGCGCGCCAGGTGCACGTTCGTCCCGCCGTCGCTCGGCGTGATGTCCTCGTCGGACCGGATCGGGTCGCCCGTCTCGCCGTCCACGGTGGTGGGCGGCGTGAAGACGAGGAGTCGGTCGGGTCCGGTGAGGCCGCGGCGGATGACCACGAGCTCGTGCTTCCCATCGCCGTCGACGTCGGCGCCGCACGCCGCCCGGTTGCCGTCCACGTTCGCCTCGCCGAACGTCGGGTCGGACGCGATCGGCTTCTTCACCTTCTTGTTCTTCCCGCTCGGGAACCGGCGGATCTCGAGGCTCTGGCTTCCGTCGCTCCACTGGCGGATCACGAACGCCTCATCCTTGCCGTCACCGTCGAGGTCGAGCGCGCCGACCTGGAGGATCGCCCCGTCGCCGTCGTCCGTGCCCAGCGTCGCCTTCGTGCTGCTGGCCGACAGCTTGGCGTTCGCGTCGATCGTGACGGGCGGCTCGTAGATCCGCACGCGGAGGTCGGGTCCGAGCTTCTTCGACGTCTCGCGACGCACCGTGACGATCTCGTCGCTGCCGTCGCCGTCCCAATCCGCGGGGAAGACGAAGCGGGTCGGCTTGTTGCCGGCGGCCTTCTCGAACTTCAGGTCGGTCGCGACGGGAACGCCGAGCGCGTCCTCGAACGTCCCGGCCGGCTGGTACGCGACGACGGCCTGCTTCCCGTCCGACGTCTGCAGGTCGACGCGGAGCTCGACGACCGGGTCGCCGGCGCCGACGAGAAGAAACGGTGCGAGCGCGAGGTGGATCATCGCCGCAGCATATCACGCGTGCGGTCGCGGCGGGCCGCCTCCGACCCTCCGATGACTGCCCGCGATGGCGATCGGGTTCGTGAGCGGCGCGGCTATCATGACGGGCTTCAGCGCTCACCCGGAGTCTTGGCAGTGTCACCGACCCGCGAGATCTACGAGGAGCTCGCACGCATCCAGCGAGAGGGCGGCGCGGCTGCGTTGGCCACCGTCATCGGCACGCTCGGATCGACGCCCGGCAAGTCCATGATGAAGATGCTCATCCGCCGGGACGGGCGGTTCTTCGGGTCGGTCGGCGGCGGCTGCGTCGAGGCCGAAGTGATCGAGCGAGGCCGCGACGTGATCGTGACCGAGCGCGCGCAGCGCTTCTCGGTCGACCTGAACGAGAACGAGAATCCCGAGACCGGACTGGTCTGCGGCGGTCGCATCGAGATCTTCATCGAGCCGGTGGTCATGCCGAACGTCTTCCTCTTCGGGGCGGGACACGTCGGGCGCGCCGTCTGCGCCCACGGCGTGCCGGTCGGGTTCCGGTTCATCGTGGTGGACGATCGCGACGGGTTCGCGTCCGAGGAGCGCTTCCCGGCCGCCGCCGAGCGGATCGCGCGCCCGTGGAGCGACGCCATCCGCCAGCTCGATCTGACCGAGGACGACATCGTCCTGGTGATGACGCGTGGCCACAAGGACGACCTCGTCGTGCTGCGCGAGCTGGCGACCCGGGCCGTGCATCCCCGCTACCTTGGGCTCATCGGCTCGAAGTCGAAGCTGAAGACGCTCCGGCGGCACCTCTCCGCAGATGGGGTCGCAGCCACCTTCGTGGGTCGAATCGTCTGTCCGATCGGACTCCCGATCGGCGCCCAGAGCGCGGACGAGATCGCGATCTCGGTGCTCGCCGAGCTGATCCGGCTGCGCCGGGAGCCGGCGCCGCCGGCGGCGTCATCTTGACCGCCTCGACGCCGAGGACTAGATTTCGAAACTTTCACCCGGCCCCCGAACCGGGCTGGCGAAACGCCGTTGTCTTCCCGGTGCACTCCCGCCGGCGTCTCCGACCCATGGACCTTTGATCCGATGCGTAAACTCAGCGTTTCTACGACCTTGGCCGCGATCGTCGTGTTCGGGGGCTCCACTTGGGCGGACACCATCAAGTTCGCCGACGGCCGCAAGGAGCAGGACAACGTGACGGTGACCGACGAGACCCTCGAGAAGGTCGAGTATCGGCTCCCGTCGATCCGCCAGCCCCAGTCGTACCCGGCGGACAAGGTGCTCGAAGTCGAGTATTCCGACACGTCGGACGAGTACCAGCTCGCGGTCGAGAACTACCAGGGCGGGTACTACGCGGACGCGGCCCCGCTCTTCCTGGCCGCGGCGGCCGATGCCCGAAAGAAGGAGGGGCTCAAGGCCCAATGCGTCTTCAAGGCGGGCGAGTCGTACCAGCGCGCGGGGAACTTCGCCGAGGCGGTCCGCACGTTCGATCAGCTCATGGCGGAGATGGCGCAGTCGCGCTACGTGCCGCACGCCCAGCTCGGCCGCGCGCTCTCCCTTCTGCGCGGGGGCGATGCCAATCGAGCGCGACAGGGCTTCCAGAAGTTGAAGAGCAGCGGGTATGGCGGCCGCTGGGAGAAGGAGGCCGACCTTCACCTGATGATCCTGGACGAAGGAAAGAACTCGTCGCAGGCTCTCGACGGCTACCAGCGCCTGATCACCGAGACCGAGAAGGACTATCCGATGGTCGCCAACCAGGCGAAGCTGAGGATCGGCCGGGTCTACATCGCGTCGAAGCAGTACGACAAGGCGAAGCAGTACTTCCAGACCATCCTCGACAACCGCGCTGGGTCGTCGCGCGAGGTGATCGCGGGCGCGTACAACGGCCTCGGTACGGCGATCCGGAACCAGGGCACGGTGTCGAAGGCCGACTGGAAGACCTCGCTGTTCGCCCACCTTCGCGTGCGGGTCTCCTACTCCGACGTCGACGCCGAGCAGGCGGAGGCGTTGTATGGCGCGGGGAAGGCGTTCCAGAACGTCGAAGGCGTCGAGGACGCGGCGCAACGCGCGCGACAGTTGCTCGGTAGCTGCATCAGCCTCTACCCGGACTCGGACTGGGCGGAGAAGGCCCGCGGAGGCTAGCGTGGCGTTTCTGGAATCCGGGGCCGCGTCTGGGCCTGCGTGCCGCGCGAAAACTCGAACCCACTCCTGAACGGAGGAACGCCTCGCGCGGCGTCCATTCCATGAGACCGGCGACGAGACCGGCCGCGGTGCGAACCTCCGCGGCCTTGGCACCGGCCGCGGGCGAGCGGTTCGGGGCCCTGAATCGCATCGGGTACGCGGTCCTTCGTGCAATAGCGCGAGCGACGGTTTTTCCTTATCTGCGTCTTCGGCGCGAGGGAGGCGAGCTTCCTCCTGGCCCGTGCATCATCGCCCCGAACCACGCCTCCTACCTCGATCCCCTCGTCGTGCAGGGGGCGATCTCGGAGCGGCGCATCGTCTTCTTGATGACGCGCACGTGGTACGACCGCCCGCTGCTCCGCCCATTCTTCCGGTTCATGCGAGCGATTCCAGTCGATGGCGAGGCGCGCAATCGTGACGCGATGGAGCGCGCGGTGGCGGCGCTCGCGGCGGGGTACTCGATCGGCATCTTCCCCGAGGGCGCGGTGAGCGAGTCGGGCGAGCTTCGCGAGTTCCGACCGGGCCTGGCATCGATCGCGATGCGCGCCGGTGTGCCGATCGTTCCCGTCGCGGTCATGGGGACGCGCGCAGCGTTGCCGAAGGGAGCGCGTTTTCTGCGACCGCACGCCGTCACGGTGCGCGTCGGTGCAGCGATCCACGCCCCGAACGTGACGGAGGGGGAGGGGCGCCCGCGACGCCAGTTGAACGATGAGTTGATCAGGCGCGTCCGCGAGGCGGTCTCCGCGCTCCTTTCCTGATCGCTACTTTCCTGATCCCGGGGTGTGAGACTCCGCGACCCGCTGCGTTGATGGGGGCGGGCGCGTGCAGCGCGGCGTCGTCTCGACGCGATGAAGCAACCGGGGGTGCGGCGATGAAGAGCGACGCGATTGGGCAATGGGTGATGGACGCGAAGGGAGGCGACGACGACGCGTTCGGACGTCTCGTCCAGACCTACTGGAGCCGCGTCGTGGTCGCGATCGAGTCGGTCGTCGGTGACTTCCACGCCGCGCAGGACGTCGCGCAGGAGGCGTTCATCCGCGCGCATCGAAGCCTCGGCCGGCTCGACCAAGGCGAGCAGTTCTTGAAGTGGGTGCTTCGCATCGCGAAGAACGCCGCCCTCGATCGCGTGCGCGTCACGCGGTTCCGGGGCGAGGTCGAGCTCGACGAGTCGAGGGACATCGCGGCCGCGATGGTTCGCGACGGCGGGGGCCGCCCGGACGAGAATCACATGTGGGCGGCGGTGGCGGACTTGCCCGAGCGCGAGCGCCGTCTCTTCATGCTCCGGTACGCGCGCGGGCTGACTCAGGAGGAGATCGCGGTCGAGTGCGGCATCAGCGTCGCCGGCGTGAAGGTCGGGCTTCACCGGGGGCGACGGCGAGTCGGCGAGATGCTGCGCCGGCTCGATCTGGAGGGCGAATAGCGTGACGAGGAGCGCGGGAAGAGTTCGGCGCGATCTACGCTACGGGGTCTCTTTCTCGAAGTCGAGCGACGCCGAGTTGATGCAGTACCGCAGCCCGGTGGGATCGGGGCCATCCTCGAAGACGTGGCCGAGGTGGGCGCCGCACTTTGCGCACGTGACCTCGGTGCGTCGCATTCCGTGCGAGACATCGGTCGTGGTCTTCACGTTCTCCGAATCGGCCGGCTTCCAGAAGCTCGGCCAGCCGGTCCCGGAATCGAACTTCGCGTCCGACTCGAAGAGAAGGGCGTCGCAGCAGATGCACCGGTACTCGCCCTTCTCGTGGTTGTCCCAGTAGGCGCCGGTGAAGGCCCGTTCGGTTCCCTTCTCACGCGTCACCTGGTACTGGAGCGGCGTCAGTTTCGCGCGCCATTCATCATCGCGGTCGGTCGAGGATTCGGTCATCGTGACCTCCTTCGGTTTCGCGCCAGGTTCGTGGTGCCCCGGTTCGGACCCGCATCCGATCCAGGGGGCGAGGGCGGCGGCCGAGAGCAGGGCCGCCCAGGTGGTTCGTTTCATCGTCCAACCTCCGCGAGACAGCGAGACATAGGATGCGAGCGCGGCCGCGGGGTTACGGGGATCCTCGGATTCGCGGTCCCGCGTTCTCGAATCACTCGATGGAGAAGTAGGGATGATCGAGGTACGGCAGCCGTGCCTCCTGTTCGGCCGGCTTCTTCATTTCGAGCTCCTCGATCAAGAGCGCGGGGCAGACGACCGAGACGAACTCGCCGTTGCGCCACGCGTTCAGGACGAACGGCGTGTCGCCGGTCACGAAGATGTCGCGCAGCGTCCGCAGCGTGACGCCCTGCCACTCGCCGCCACGGATCGGCTCTTCACGGCCGTCGAGGTACACGCGATACGCGGCGACGGGTGACGACAGCGAAATGCTCCCGTTGCGATAGCGCCCGCCGGCACCCGCGCCGCTGATCGATACGTCGGACCGCGCCATCGATTCGACACGGATCGCGTACTCGAGCTCCTGGTCCGCGGCAACGCGGATGAGCTCCTTGCGCAGTTCGTCGCGGCTCAACGTGTTCGTCGACGACACGATGACGTTCGCGGGACCGCCGGAACCGTTCACCGAGTGACCGTTCGTCGTCTTGATCTCGCGCGTCGGGATGCGGCTCATGTACCAGGAACGCAGGCGGCCCTCGTCGACCAGCAGGACCCGTTCGCCGGGAACGCCGTCGTCGTCGATCGGGTTGTGTCCGAGGAGCACGTTTCCGTTCCACTCGGTGAGCGTCGGATCGTCGACGATGGAGAGGAACGGCGGCGTCACGCGCTTCTTGAGCCGGTTTTTGAACGGAGTCCCGGCGTCGCCGGCGCCGAGCGGCTCGTTCGGCTGAGAGAGTCGATCCGCCAGCAGCTCGAGCATCACGAAGCAGGCCGCCTCGTCGTCGAACAGGACCGGTCCGATGTACTCCTCGGCGCGCGGGGCGCGCGTCCGCTTCGCGAGGCGGTCGGCCATCGCGCGGACGCGGTTCTCGAGCGCGCCTTCGTCGGGGAGGGAGTCGATGTCCTCCGCGTAGACGACGACCGCGTCGCCGAGCGGCATTCCATCCTCGGCCTGCGTCCACGCGTTCGCGATGACGCGCACGTACGCGTAGCCGTCGCGGGTGTGGACGCCGTCGGTCGACAGGATCGTCGAGTCGCCGACCCCCGAGTCGAATTCGACGCGGGAGCCCTGGATCTCGGGGGTGTCGCGGAAGATCGCGGACAGCCGCTTCGTGAGGTCGACCATCCTTTCTTCGTCCTTCTTCAGTCGATGGCGCTCGAGGACGCGAACCGTCGGTTCGACCACGATGAGGTCATCGGGTCGGTCGGTCACCTGGTTCGTACGCAGCCACGCCTTCTTCGCGGCGAGGTCGCCGACGGCCGTCTTGTACGCTCCGTCCGTCGCGAGCCACAGGCGCTGCCGGACCGACGCGTAGTCGTCATCGTCGGCCAGGGTCACGCGCTGGGCGCGCCCGGTCAGGTAGTAGCGGTTGACGAAGTTCGTGTTGTCGAGCGTCGGGTCGCCGACGCGGATCTCGACGGCCGCGCGCCGGCCGGTCGAGCCGCCGCGGCTGGCGAGCGCTCCGAACGTCGCCGAACAGGCCCAGCCCGACGTCTCGTCGACCGTGAAGACGATTCGGTACGGCGGGTCGAGGTCGTCCATGCGCAGGCGCTCGCGACTGCGGGCGAGTTCGTCCTTCATCGCGCGGAGGACCTCACCGTCCGCCTCATCGGCGGCGGTCGCGACGCCGCCGGCCAGCAGCATGAACAGGATGCCGAGCACGTGGCGCTTCATCGATCGCCCTCCTCGTCGTCTCGATCGTGCGTCGAACGATCGTCGTCCTCCGGATCGTCGAATAGAGGCGGCGGCAGGATCGGCGGCCGCTCCTGGCTCTTCGCTTTCTTCTCGATCTCGATCTCCGAGACCAGCACGCTGGGTGCGACGGCCGAGACGGGAACCCAGCCCGACTCCGCGCCGCAGCTCCCGTTGAACACGGCGTCGTCGTCGCCCGCCGCGATGATCTTCGTGATGCTGGCGAGCGGCGTCCCCACGAGGTCGACGCCGCGGACGACCTCTTCGTGCCCGTCCGAGTAGACGCGCACGACGTAGAGGGGGATCACCTTGAACGCTTGCGGCCCGCCGCGCTGCGTGGTCGTGTAGCCGCCGGAGATGTCGTAGAAGATCAGGCCGTACGGCTTCTGCTGCCGCTTGATCTCCTCGATCAGCATCTCCCTCAGGCGGACGTACGGAACCCGCACCGACGCGGTGACGATCAGGTTGCCCTGACGAGAGACCGGCGAGCGGCCCGGTCCGCAGCGTCCGTGGCCGTTCGACCGCGGGAACCCCTCGATCGGGGACCGGCTCATCACGAAGTTCTCGAGCACACCATCCACGACGAGCGGCACGTCCTCGGCGGGCACGCCCTCGTCGTCGTACAGATAGAAGCCGTTCAAGAAGACGTTCCCGATCCGGCGGCGGGTCGGGTCGTCGTGGACGGAGAGGAACGGCGGCATGATCTCGGTGCCGACCTTCTTGGTGAACGTCTGCCCCTCGTCCACGTTCTTCTGGCGATGGCCTTCGATGCGGTGCCCGAAGATCTCGTGGAAGAAGACGCCGCATGCGCGGTTCATGATGATCGCCGGCCCCGCGAACGGTTCGACGATCGGCGCGTCCTTCAGCTTGCCGAGCCGCTCCGCGACCAAGCGCACCGCCGCCCCGATCGACGCCTCGTCGGGGAGCAGATCGGCGCTCGGGGCCTCGAACGTCTCGCTCAACGACAGTTCCATTCCGTCGTCGGCCTTGGTCTCTCCGGAAACGACGATGCGGTAGTGCGAGCGGCCGAACTGGAGCCTGGTCCCCTCGCTGCTCACGTAGTACCGGTTCTCGCTCTCGGTCTGCAGGCTCACCGAGCCGTCGAAGATGAACGCATGCTCGAGGAAGAGTCCGGACAGTCGGCGCACGCGCGCCGACCAGTCGTCGACGTCGACGTCGAGGTTCGCCTTCGGCTCGCTGTACGTCGACGGTTCGATGAGCGTGAAGTCGGCGGAGGCGTCCTCGGCCTTGACCTTCACGGACTCGTTCGTCTTCACCTTGAGGTAGCGCTCCTGGGCCGCCTTGTATGCGCGGTCGGTCGCCATCCACGCGGCGGCGCGGATCGCGTCGACGTCGTCCTCGAGCGGGAGCTGCGTCGACGACGGAGTGGCGCCGAACTCGAACTCTCCGCGGATCTGATGGGTCGAATCGAGCTCGGGGCTGCCGACGCGAGCCTCGACGTCCAGCCGCCGCGAGTGGTCGCGATCGACGTTCGCGAGCGCGCCGTACGAACCGACCACGGTGGCCGACTCAGTCTCGGTGGCACGATACGAGAGGAAGTAGAGCGGGTGCTCCTCGCGGGCCGTCAAGCCCTCGAGGGACCGGCGAAGCTCGGTCTCGAGCGCGGCCAGGATCGGTGGGGGACCGCCGTCGTCGCGGGCACCCGCGCCGGCGGGCGCGAGCAGACCGATCAGAGCCAGGAGCAGAGGAATCATCGAAACACCTCTTCGAGAGGAGACGCTTGAGTCAACGAGGAATCCTACTCGGCCGAGAGTCGTGCGCGGTGTTTTCGGTGAAAGGAGGCGCTTCGCTGGCCCTACGCGGGGGCGCTTCGCTGGCCCTACGCGGGGGGCGTTGGGTACTGCGTCCAGGGGCGCTGACCACGCCCACGGCGCGGGATCCGCGTCTCGGGACACGCTCCGAGGACGGCCCCCCGGAATACGGGGGCCGTCCTCTGCGCTCGATCGCTTCGCTGCGCTTGCTCAACGGTCCCGAGTCGCGGATCCCGCGCCGTGGGCTGGGGTAGCGGTGGGCGTGCACTCCAAGAGGGGAGAAAAAGACGAAGAGGGAGCATGCGTCGACGATGTTGGGGGTGGTTGCTGGTGCGGGACGCTTCGCTGGCGCTGGCCGGGGGGCGTTGGGTACGGCAGC
>CAZYQW010000079.1:0-59858 GCA_964649825.1 uncultured Phycisphaeraceae bacterium
CGTTTCTCCGGGGCCCTCGTCATCGCTTGCTGCGTTGCTCCTCCTCGACGTATCTCGAATACGCGGTCGTCGTCGCGCCTTGCCAGCGACGACGATGACCTCCGGATAATCCACCAACAATCTGAATCACACCACTAGCGCAACGTCCCCAGTTCGGACGAAATCGCGGCGACTTTCGGGGGATCGGCGGACGTACTCCGTGCTCCGTCGCGCACAAGTCTCCGAAGCCCGATGTCGTGCCACCGCCCGCGGCCGACGTGCTCATCGCGCGTCCGACTCGGTCCCACGATGGAGTCCGTCCGCGGGGTCGTCGGGAACCGGCGCGTACAGATCCGCGGCGTCGATCGCCACCCGCGCGACCCCGCCGGGCGGGACGGTGACGCAGATCGGGCCCGGCATCGCGTAGGACCAGTCTCGACGCCGGATCGTGACGTTCCAACGGCCCGGCGGGACGGGGCCGAACTCGGCCTGCGCGCGCCGGCCGACGTTGCCGTGGAAGTGGCCGCAAGGCTCGGCGCCCTCGCCCTCGGCGGAGAAAATCAGATCGTCGCGGGCCTCGCCGCCCTCGATGAAGAGCCGGAACCATCCGGGGAGCCGATCGATGAAGTCGTACGCGACGTCGACCGTGCCGCCCGCCGGCACGACGACGTCGCCGAGGTCGACCCGCGATCCGGGAAACCCCGTGACCGGTGCGGGGATGCTTGCGTCGACGGCGTCGGATGCGAGCTTGCTGTCGGGCAGCACGAGCTCGAGCCGCGCGGGTCCCGCACGGACACCCTCCGCGCGGAACCGGCCCGTCGCGTCGACGTCGACCACGCGGCGCCGCGCGCCAGCGCGAAGGTCGACGATCCCCGGGAGCACGCTTGGATCGTGCCGCGGTTCGACGGACACGCGAAGCGCGTCGTAGCGGGCGTCGAAGCGGCCGATCAACGTGCCGCAGACGTTCCCCGTCGCGGCCGACGCGGCGATCGTCTCGGCGTCGGGCAAGGGCCGCTGGAGATCGATCATCACCTCGTTCGTCCGGCCCGCGACGACCTCGACGTCGCGCTGGCCGAGGAGAAGCTCGTCCCGCAGGACGGCGACCGGGTACCGGCCGGCCGGGGCGTGGCGATAGACGAACGTCCCGTCGCGGCGAGCGTGCCGCTCGGGGGCGGCGTCCCAGTCGGCGCGGAGGACGAACAGAACGCGCAGCCCCTCGAAGACCGGCTCGCCGCGGTAGGTCACGCGGACGACGAGGTTCGGGGGAGCGTCGTCGCGCGGCGCTCCCGCGTCGGCGTCGGCGTCGTCGATCGCGTCCGCGTCGACGTCGACACGCCAGGGGGCGACCGTCGTGTCGCGTGCCGCGGTCTCCGCGCGGGCGACGCGCGGTTCGGCGTCGAACGCCGGCGACGCGGACGCGGCGATCTCGTCCTGCCGCGCGGCGCTCGTTGGCTCGCCGAGCCGAAGCGAACCGACCGCCACGACGGCGGCGACCACGAAGATCGACGCAATCGCCGCCGTCCGGTGCCGCCTGTCTCGCATGGCCGTCATGGCCGCTCATGGTAGCGGATCCGATCCTACCGCGGGGAACGCGGACCGCGCGCCGACCGCGCGGCGACGAACCGCTTCGAAGCTCGAGAATCGTCGGTGATGGTCGGCGACGTTCGTCGTTAGGCCGGCGTGCGCAACGGCCCTACGGTCGATCCGATCGCGTGTCGTGCGGAAGTAGCGGGGAACGGGGCGTTCGATCGAATCGCCGTTCGCGTTCCTCGATTGCAGAGAAACCCCCTTCCTCGCCGATCGACTCGGCGTGCCGCGAGCCCCCGGCCTGGCCGAGGTTCTGTGCGGTGCAGTCGAGCCAGACGGAGCGTCGCACGAGTTTCGTTCCCTGAATCTGCGCGTGATGACGGGAGGCGACGTTCCGAACGGCTTCGGGCCGGTCTCGACCCGCGCCGTCGAGTGCTTCGTGAAGCGATCCGCGTACGCGACACCGTGATCATCGACGCTCCTCCGCGCCTCGGACGCCTTGCTCAATGGATGTGGGACGGTTTCACGGCGGATCTCCCGTTCGCCATCTCCATGCTCGGGTAGGACGTAGGACGTAGGACCCGTCGTACGGCTGGAAGAAGGCAGTTCCGGCGTGCCACGCTGGTGGGGTAGCATCGAGAGTCACCGCCGGTTGGCGGCAGCGGGCACACGTCGTCGATGGAACGAGTTTGGATGAACATCACGAACGGGATTCTGCTCTTCGTCGGCATCACGGCGCCGCTCGCAGACCCACCGGAGTGGGGCGGATTTCGGGGGAACGATGGAACAGGCATCGCCCTGGGCACGAACCTCCCGGCGTCCCTGGACCCGGCCGAGAGCGTCGTTTGGCGAACGGAGGTTCCTCCGGGGTATTCGTCACCGATCGTCGCGGGAGACAACGTCTTCGTCACCGCGGCCACGGCGGAGGAACTCCAGACGATCTGTCTCGACCGTCGAACGGGCGCGGTGCGATGGGTTCGCGCCGCCGAATACGACGGAGTGCCACCTGGTCGAGGATCTTCGGCGGCGCCGACTCCGGTGACCGACGGCGAGCGCATCTACGTGATGTTCCACCACGTCGGGTTGATCGCGTACGACGGCGAAGGAACAGAGGTATGGCGCCGCGCGCTCGGCCCGTTCCACATTCCGCACGGGATGGCGGCTTCACCGGTGATCCACGATGACACGGTGATCCAGCTCGTCGATCAAGATGTCGGCTCGTATCTGATCGCACTCGATAGCGCGAACGGGAAGACGCGCTGGCGTACCGAGCGCCCGACGGCGCGGCACGGCTACGCCACTCCGGCGATCTACGCGCCCCGCGAAGGAGATGCGCAGGTCATCGTCTCCGGGTCGTCCGAGATCGTAGGCTACTCCGTGAGCGACGGTGAGAAGGCCTGGTGGGTGCGGGGGGCGGGGTATGAGGTGAAGCACGTCCCGTTGGTGATCGGTTCGGACTGCTTCGTGAGCGCCACCGCCAAGCCACAGACGCGGATCCTCGCGAGTGGTCCGTGGTCCGATTTTCTCGCCGAGCGTGACCAAGACGGTGATGGTCTCGTTTCGCGGGTCGAGTGGCCCGAGCTCGATCAGGAGGAGGACGCGTTCTCGACCATGGATCTCGATGACGACGAGCTCATCGATGAGAAGGACTACGAGTACATCGTCGCGACCGCCCGCGATGAAGGCGGTCTCTTCGCGATCCGACTGGGCGGTCGCGGCGACGTGACCGAGAGTCACGTGCTCTGGAAGCAGTGCGGCCACGCCGGGGCTCTCGGGATTGCCACGCCGATCGTGTACGCGAACGCGCTCCTCGCGATCAAGCACGGCGGGATCGTGACGGCATTCGACCTCTCCACCGGAGAGGTCGCGAGACGAAAGCGCATCGGCGTCAGCGACAACTTCTTCGCTTCGCCGGTCGCGGCGGCCGGCAAGCTCCTCGTCGTGAGCCGTTCCGGCGTGCTCGTCGTTCTGTCCGGCGACGAACGGCTCGCGACGCTGTCGATCTCCGACCTCGAGGAGGAAACCTGGTCGACGCCCGCCATCGTGGACGAATGCGTGTTCGTCCGATCGCAGGAGGCGGTCTGGTGCTTGGGGATCCCATCACCGAAGTGAGGGGCGCGGACAGGGCTCCGCACGGGCCTCGCCCGGGAGGACGAGCCCGCGACGAAGAAGTCCGACCCCGCTCGCGCGGCGTGGCGATGGGGTAGCGCGCGTTACGTCGACGACACTGGTCGACGGCGCGATTCACCGCGCAACCGTTCGAATCGCCGATTCTCCGCGGATCGTCGGAACGGCGCGCTCGTTGCTCCGGAGTCGATGGTGGTGTCCTCGCGACGGAGACGAACGATGCGTCGAACGAACCTCCTCTTGGTCACATCGATGATCCTGCTCGGATCGCCCGTGGTCGCCCCGGCGGCTGGCACGCTCCGCACTCCCCACGGCGAAGCGCTCGAGATCGTCTCGCACCGCGTGGACGTCGTCATCGACCACCAAGTCGCGCGCACGACGGTGACCCAGGTCTTCCGCAACGCATCGAACGTCATCAAGGAGGCGGTCTACGTCTTCCCGCTGCCCGAGGCCGCGAGCGTCGCGGACTTTTGGATGGAGACCGAGGCACAACGCCGGCGCGCGGTGGTCGTCGAGAAGCAGCGCGCGCGGCAGATCTACGACTCGATCGTGGCGACGAAGCGCGATCCGGCGCTGCTCGAGCAGATCGGCCGGCGTACGTTCAAGATGAGCGTCTTCCCGGTTCCCGCGCACGGCACGCAGACGATCGAGCTCGTCTACGACGAGGTGGTTCCGGTCGAGGGCGGGGTGTGCCGCTACGTCTACCCGCTGGCGATCGACGACGCGCACGCGAGCCGGGTGGAGGGCGACTTCACCCTGACCGCGCGGATCCGTTCGTCCGATCCGATCGTGAGCGTGCACTCGAAGACGCACGACGTCGACGTCATCGAGAAGCAGGACGGGGTCGTCGTCGGGCTCGAGGAGATCCGCGGCCGGCTCGACCGCGACTTCGAGCTGCGCTACACCCAGCGCGCCACGCGGCTCGGGCTCACCGTCGCGGCGGAGCGCACGGGCAAGGGCGACGGCACCTACCTCGCGCTGCTCACGCCGGGGATGGACGCCGCGGACCGCGTGCTCGCGAAGGACGTCGTGCTGGTGATGGACACGTCCGGGAGCATGAAGGGTGCGAAGATCGCGACCGCGAAGACGGCGATGCGTTCGTTCATCGCCGCGCTGCGGCCCGGCGATCGGTTCGACATCCATACGTTCAGCTCGGACGTGGTGCCGATGTTCGGCCGGCTCACACGGATCGATGACGAGAGCCGGCGGCGCGCGCTCGCGTACATCGACGACGTCGAGGCGGTTGGAGGGACCGCGATCGACGCGGCGCTGCAGATCGCGCTGCGGGACGCGGCCGCGACGCCGGCCGTCCCGGAGGAGGTGCGGCCGCTGCGGGTGATCTTCGTCACCGACGGCGTGCCCACGGTCGGCGCGCGCGACCCGAAGACGATCATCGCCAACGCGCTCGCCGCGAATCGTGGTGCGCGCATCTTCGCGTTCGGCGTGGAGAGCGAGATCGACGGCGTGTTGTTGAACCTGCTCGCCGCGAAGACCGGCGGCTCGGCCGAGCGGGTGCATGCGGGCGCGCAGCTCGACGCCAAGGTGAGCGACCTCCTGGCGCGCGTGAGCGAGCCGGTGTTCTCGGATCTCAGCGTGAGCGTCGACGGGGCGGGCGCGCACGGCTTGTTCCCCAAGAAGCCGGGCGACCTGTTCGCGGGCGGGCAGGTGCAGCTCGTCGGACGCTACCGCGAGCCCGGTCCGTTGACGATCGAGGTCAGCGGCACCTACGGCGGCGAGGTGGTGAAGATCGCGGCGACGTTCGACCTTCCGGTCGCGGCGGCGGGAAGCGGCGCGATCGAGCGACTGTGGGCGAAGCGGCGGATCGAGTTCCTCCAGGACGAGATCTGGTGGCACGGCGAGGCCGAGGAGCTGAAGCACGAGATCATCGAGCTGAGCCGCGCGCACCGCGTGTTGACGCCGTACACGTCGATGCTGATCCTGGAGACGGACGACGACTACCGTCGTTTCGGTCTCGAGCCGCCGCCGCGAAAGCAAGCCGTGGCAAGCGCGGAGACGAACGCTATGGGCGGCGACCCGGTGGCGTGGACCGAAGACGCCGGGCTGAGCGGGCGCATCGATCCGACCGAAAGCGGTGAAGGGGGGCTCGGGGGAGCGTCGATGCCGGGGCCGCCACCGGCTCGCGTGTTCGGATCGCGGGACGGTCTGGCGTCGGCGGGGGGCGGCGGAGCCGCGGCGCCGACCACGCCCGGGGGATCAGGGCCTGGGCGGGGACCGGTGACCGGCGGATCCACGGGGTCGCCATCCGGACCCATGACCCCGGGGGCCGGCCCCGGTTCGCCGTCGTCGGCGACGGGATCCGGAGCGTCGGGCTTCCTGACCGGCAGCGGAAAGACGAAGGCAGCGGCGACGCCGGGCAAAGGTCTCGGCATGAAGAACAAGCCCTCCGAAGGGTTGGAGGCGTGGCACTTCTGGTGGGAACACAATCAGGATCGGTGGCTCGCCGATCTACGCGCGCGGGTCGACGACGGGCCGTCGTTCGGCCCCTTGCGCCCGCGCGCCGGTCCGACGAAGCGCCCGCCGCCGCCGTCCCGCGAGGTCGATCCGGAGATCGTGCCGACCCTGAGGCGTGCCCTCGCCAGCGACGACGCCGGCGTTGCCGCTGCCGCCGCGCTCGCCCTCGGCCGCTGTGCTCGCGCCGACGCCGCCTCCGCGGTTCGCGACGACCTGATCGAGGCGCTCGACGACTCCGACGTCATGTTGCAGCGCGCCGCGATCCTCGGGCTCGGCGCGCTTCGCGACGAAGCCGCGGCCCCGGTGCTGATCGAGATCCTGCGCGGCTCGACCGAGGAGCGGACGGCGACGACGGAGCGCGGCCCGATCCCGGGAATGATCCGCGCGAACGCGGCGCTCGCGCTCGGGCTGATCGGATCGCCGGCCGCGATCGACCCGCTCGTCCACACGATCCGCAACGAGCCGAACTCCGAGATCGACCTCCGCTCGGCCGCGATCCTCGCGCTCGGCCTCGTCGAATCACGGCAGCCGGAGATCGTCGCGTTCCTCCTCGAGCAGCTCGACGACCGCGCACTGGATCGTTCGACGCGGGCACAGATCCCGATCTCGCTCGCGCGCCTCGGCGCGGCGGCGGAAGCGGCGCTCCCCGAACTGCTGCGACTCATGGTTCACAGGACGTCCGATGCTCGGCTCGAGGAGTCGTGCGTGATCGCCCTCGGCCGGCTCGCGGAGCCGACCGATGGAGACGGGCTGGAAGCTCTGTATGAAAAGATCGAGCGGGGACGGAACGCGCAGGCGCGGCACTTCGCCTTCATCGCGCTGGCGGAGATCGGAGCCCGCGCGGCGGCGCAGGATTCGGAGGCGCACACCGTCGTCCTGAATCGGATGCACGCGTTCCTCCTCGACCAGCTCACCCGGCCGAAGATCGAGGCGCACCGTCCCTGGGCGAGCCTCGCGCTGGCGGTGCTCGGGCGCGAGTACGACGCGCACGCGCACGACCGCGTGAAGCTGACGGTGGCGATCCAGGACGAGTTCGACGATTCGAACAGCCGCTCGCACAAGGCGGCCTTCGCGATCGCCTTGGGCCTGTTGACCGTGTCGTCGGCCGGCGAGCGGCTGTACGAGACGCTCCTCACCACCGAGGACGACGCGTTCAAGGGCCACCTGGCCGTCGCGCTCGGAATGATGCGCTACACGAACGCGCTCGAGACGCTGCGCCGGCTCGCGATCGAGGAAGCGGATCCCCGACTTCGAGCCCAGGTCGTGACCGCGCTCGGGCTGTTCGGAGTCGATGCGGACGTGCCGTCGCGGCTGGAGAAGCGGCGGAAATCGACGAGCAGCGAGGAGATCGATTCGCTGGCCCGCGCCGTCGGCCGGAGCGGCGTGCTCGGCGAGGTCGGAGCGCTCCGGGCGCTCCTCGATGATGAAACCGCGCTCCCCGCGGCCCGCGCGGCCGCCGGCCGGGCTCTCGGCGCGATCGGTGAGCGCAGCGAACTGCCGTGGAACGTACGCTACGCGGAAGGGTCGAACTACCGTTCGATCGTGCCCGTGGTTCTGGAGTTGGACGAGAACGGGTAGCATGACCGCGGTTCGAGCCCGCGAGGAGCACGTCCGATACGAGAGTCGTTCGTGATCGTCGTGCTCGCGCTCGTCGCTGCCGTCACCTCCCCGACCGCGACGGCCGGCAGCAAGACGAGTTCGTGCAAGCCCTCGGCCGGCTTCGAGCAGTGGCAGTTCTGGTGGGAGAACAACAAAGGGGGCGTGCTCGAGCGGGCCCCGATCGACCGGAACGACTCCATTCGGCTCACGACGCATTGCTTTGGTTCGCGACCGCGACTGACTCACCTGCGGCTCCCGACGACGGAACAGGTCGAGCAAGAGATCGTGCCCGCACTTCGCGGCGCGCTCTCCGACGAGGACCCGGAGGTCGTGGCCCTCGCGGTCTTCGCGCTCGCGCGGGTCGCGCGGGAGGAAGTCACGCCGGTGGTGCTCGACGATCTCGTCACCGCGCTCGGGCGGCCGGACCCACTCGTTCATCAGTTCGCCATCCTCGGACTCGGAGTCCTCGGGCACGAAGCCGCGGCGCCGGTGTTGCTCGACATCGTCCGGGACACGCCGGCGGAGCGCGCGCGCCTGCGGTCCACGGAGGCGATCCCTGGTCTCCAACGCGCGTTCGCCGCGTTTTCGCTCGGGCTCATCCGCGATCCGGCCGCCATCGACGACCTGATCGACGTCATCCGCACCGAGCCGAGCTCGGCCGTCGATCTCCGCTCAGCCGCGCTCCTCGCACTCGGTCAGATCGGCGCGCGCTCGACGCGCCGGTGGAACGTCGGCTACGCAGAGGACGGCAACTACCGCACGGTCGTCCCGGCGCTGTACGAGCTCCTCGACGTCGATTGAGCGGGATCGACCCGCGGCCGCCGGGCACCGCGGGTGCGCGAACGTGGCACGAAGGATGCGTGACTCGTCGCGTGCTGTCCACTTTCGTCGCCACAATGGAGACTCCACGATGCGTTCGACCGTCGTTTCCGTCCTGGTCCTGTCGCTCGCGTCCCCCGTCGGCGGCGGTACGACGGCCACGGTGACGTGCGCCCCCGGTATCACCGTTACCTACTGACGCGATCATCTGCCAGGGAGAGGGAGTGTTCGTCACCGTCCAGAACCAGACCGGCGTCGCCATCGGGCCTATCTACGGGCTGTGCGGCGGAGCGATCATGCCGGTCGGTTGCCCGGGCACTCCCCCGCCGTCCGGTTGTTCGCCGACCGGGGACATCGTCCTGGGACCCGGGACCTTCTCGTTCCCGTTCCCGGCGCTCGGCTCGACGCCGGATCTCGCGGTCGGCGCGCACGCGGTGTTCATCGACTTCTCCACCGGGACCGGACCGCTGCCGTGCTGCCTGCCGGTCACGGTCCGGCCCGGCGTCAGCAGCTACGGCCCGTCGGGGGCCGGAGTCGCCGGACAGGCGCCGCAGCTCGTCGTCGCGGACCCATCCTCGATGGGCGGCTTCTCGCACAGCCAGGGGCTGCAGATCCCGATCTGCAGCGACTGACCGTTCATCGTCAGGTCGACGAGTCGCCATTGCCGCTCGTCTCGATGCAGAAGTCGCGTGATCGTGACTTGCGTGCAGAGAACTCCTCCCCACGGACCCGCAGCGCCGAATCGGTTTCCGAATTCCGTCCGCTCGCGCGCGCCGACGTCGACACGAAGTGGGCGATAGATCGTTCCGCGGCCTCGTGAGCGCCGGCGTGCCGTTCGCAGCGGCGACGCCGCGCGTCGGCCGCGGTTTCGTTCGCTCGACGTGTCCGCGCGCGTCGCGACGCCTCCTCCCTCGGCTGGCGCGACGGCTCTCGCAAAGGAAAGGAACCGAACGTGTCCATCCCTCGAGATCGTCTCTTGCTCATTCCGCTGTTGTCGTCGCTCGTGGCCGTGACGGGCTACGCCGCGCCCACGATCGTCACGGCCGTGAACAACTTGCCTCCCACCGCCTTCCCCGACGTCACCAGCACGGGTTTCGAGGATCCGGCCGTCACGAGCGGCGTGCTCTACCACGGTCACTCCAGCCCCGGGCCCCAATGGGCTTCATGGACCCTCAGTGGACAGTCGGGCGTGAGCTACGACAACTCCGTGGTCACCGGACTGAACCCCAACGCGCCCGAAGGTCAGCGTGTCGGCTTCCTTCAAGGAGATGCCAGCGTCGAGACGCCGTACGCGTTCGCGGCCGGGACGTGGCGTCTTCGACTGAGGGCGGCGCAACGAGCGCAATCGCCGGGGAACGACCATCAGGTCCTCCGCGTGACCATCGATGGGACGCAGGTCGCGGAGTGGGAGCCGACCGGGATCGAGTACCTGGAGTACATTTCGCGGCCGATCACCTTCGATACGCTCACCACGTCGACCGTCCGGGTCGCCGGTCTCGACGTCACCGGCTCTCAGATCGCTCTCATCGACGAGCTGATGGTGGAGCCGATCCACGATTGGAACCTGCCGGCCACGTGGGACGTGAACGCGGTTCCGACGGCGACCGACACCGTGGTCGTTCCCCTCGGCGTGGTCGTGGCCCTTACCGGGTCGAGCTCGGCCTTCACCATCGAGGTCCGCGGCGAGCTCCTGGCCTCGAACCGGGACATCACCGTGGAGTCCGACTGGGTCCAGGTCGTCGGCGCGGGGGGCCGACTCGAGGTCGGAACGGAGACGACGCCTTTCCTCGATGATTTCACGCTGACTCTGACGGCGACGCCCTACTCGACCCCATTCGGGATCGCGGGGACGAAGTTCCTGATGGCGATGATGGGCGGCACGATTCACCTCCACGGGAAGCCGAAGGTCAGTTGGACTCGCCTCGACGGAGACATCACGTGGACGTCCACCTCCATCGCGGTCTCCGACCCGGTCGACTGGGAACCCGGGGACGAGATCGTCATCACGGGGACCGTGTTCCAGGAGGCGACGGATCCGGAACCGAGTGCCCCGAACCGCATCGACCCGGGCGCGTGGAGACGTCGCACTTCGAGAACTTCTCGTCTGGCATCTATGGTTTCGGCGCCGTCAGCGTCGGGAGCGGCGCGGCCGCCTTTCATGCGAACGCGTTGTTCAGCGGCCTGACGCACGCGCCGCCTCCCACTCAGAACTCGAGCGTGTTCTTTCCCGACCACGCCGGGTTGATCGCCGCTCCGCCGAACTGCGCCGACACCAGCGCCGGGAACGTCCACGCTCCGTTCTACTGGGGGGTCGTGATACGGGACGTCGACGGGTCCCTCGCGAGCATTCCGGGGTACGCAGTCCCGGGACTCAGCATCGTCGGCAACCATCCCTTGCTGTCCGTTCCCAGCGTCGAGTACCCGCTGCAGAACAGCTTCGCCCGCCTCTCCGCTCTGCGCTACGGACACGTGATCCTGCGCCACCCCGGGATCTCCGCGGCGTCCGTTCCGGACGTCGCCATCGCGCGACTCCCGAACGTCTGGGCCCAAGGGACCCTCTCGGATCCGGGGACCCCCGTCTACCTGCACTGCTTCCGCCGGTTCGACCACAAGCAGTGGCCGGTCATCGTCGAGTCGAACTTCACGTACAGCCTCGACTTCGTCCAGGCCTCTTCGGCTCCCGGGCAGAACCACGTCACGCTGACTCTCGACGACGTCGAAGCCACGGACACGGTCTACCTGGTCTTGGAGAACGCCGGATCGTCCCCGAGCCTCGCCATCCCGAACGCCAAGCAGGTCATCAGTCAGGCCGCTCTCACGAGCGCGACCAAGACCAGCTACTTCGTGAACGGCGCCGACGTCCATCTCAAGTTCGCGGGCGTGAACGAAGAGCTCATGCTCGACGTCGTCTGGTAGGGCATCCGCCGATCCGCGAAACCGGCTCGATCCGGTGCGCGCAAATCCCCCAGACTCGCGCGCACCGGACGCCATCGGCGCCGGGCCGCTCGCGGCGCCGCACCAGCTACGACCACGTGGTGTTCCCCGTCGGACTCCGCCTGCACGGTGGCGGTTTGCTCCGCGCCCGCGAAGGATCGTCGCGCGACTCTCGCGTGCGCGTTCGGCCCCCAACCCTCCCACCGGCTGGGGCACGCTCCTCGTCGTGCTTTGCAGGCGAGACCCGAAGGAGTTCCTCGACAGCCTGTCAATGTCAAGGAAGGCTCAACCGGACTTCCGCCGTGCGCGACGGGGCGAGGTGCTCCCCGAGGTCCACGCGGTGGGCGGGGCGATCGCTGCCGTCGACGTTCGGGACGTACAGCTCGTACGCGCCGGCGCGGAGATCCGTGAACGTCGCCTCGCCCCCCTCCGCGAACCACGTGAGTCCCATGCCGTCCTGCACGCGTCGCAGCCGCACCTCCGTGCGATCGAGCCGCGGCAGACCGAACCCATCGGCCACCAGGGCGCGCAGCGTGTAGGCGAACGGGACCTGCACCACGACGCCGTGCGCCGGGCCGGGCAGGCGGAGTTCCGGCCGCGTGAAGTCGGCCGTCATCATGCCCGGGTGCTCCGCGAACACGCTGAGCGGCCGGTCGGCGATGCCGCGGACGCGGAACGCACCGCCGGCGTCGGCGGTGGCGGACTTGCCGAACCTCGATAGCAGCCCCTCGGGAACGACCCACACCCGCGCGCCGGCGACGCGGAGCCCGAGGGGATCGACGACGACGCCGGCGACGACGCCCGGGAGCGGCTGCACCGTCAGCGTCACCTCTACGCGCTCGCCCGGTCGGACGCTGACCCGGACGGGCGCGGCGGTGCCGAGGACGTCCTCGGCGCCGAACGAACCGTCGACCAAGAACGTCCCCGGCGGCACCTCGAAGGACGTCCTGCTGCCGTCGGTCGTGCGCGCTCCCCCACCCCTCCACGCGGACTCGAGCTTGGTGATGAAGACAGTCGCGGCGCTTGCATGCGACTCTGGCGTGAGGGTGCAGCAGATCTCCGCGAGCCTCGGCAGGACGTACGTCTCGACGTGCATGGAACCCGCGAGCAGCTCGACCGCGAGCGGCGAAGGCCGTGGCACGGCGTGGCTGCCGCGACCCGACGGCCACACGTGGAGGAGGCCGACCGGCAGGTCCTCGAAGGTCACGACGCCGTCATGGCCCGTCTCCAGCTTGCGCTGCTCGAAATCGATATGGACGGTGTGCCCGTGGATCGGAACGCCGAGGTCGTCGTTCAACTCCACCCGCAGGGTTCCGGCGAGGCGCCGCAGAATCAGATCGAGTCGTGCCGGCGCGGTGCCGACCGCGACCGTCCGCGTTTCGGTGGTGAGGCCGGCGAGCGTCCCGCGCCGGTTCGCCCCGATGACGAACGGCGCGTCGAAGAGCAGCAGGCGCACGGTGCCGTCCTTCCCGGTGAACCCCTTGCGCCTCGTCGGGTCGAGCGGGCGCGGCTCGTCAGTGTCCGCGACTTCCGCGGTGACGTCGACGCCGGTGAGCGGCGCGCCGCGGTCGTCGACGACCCGCACGACCACCTCGGTACACGGCCCGACGCCCGGTCCGATCGCTTGCTCCCCTGCGGGTGCGCTCCCGTCCGGTGACGTCACCAGAAGCCGTTCCGACGCGGCCGAGGGACGGGGCGCGGCGCCTGGCCGCGCGACGGCCCACGTCGCGGCCGGCTCCCCGGCGGCCACCGCCGGCGGTTCCGGGTCGACATGCAGCAAGAGGACTGCCGCCAGCGCAAACAGGGCGATGAGAGCGATCACTGCGCGCATGGCCCCATCCTACGCGGACGCTGCGCCGCCGCTGCGCCGTGACCTGGATCACGGCGCACCTCCGAAGAAGCTCAGCCGGACGATTCACGCCCTCCCCGCGAGAAACGGAGCGGCGCGGGAGCGCAACCCTGTACTTGGACCGACAGACCGGTTGGGCCGCTCATTCACCGGTCGCCCACGTCGACCGCCATCGTCCGTGTCACCTCCGCCGCGTCGTCGACTCCGGCGGGTGGCACGACGCGCCGCGCCGCGGCCGCTCCCCACCACCGCCGCGCGTCGTCCCGCGTCCAGGCCACGTCGAGCGATGCCGCCAGGCGGTCCGAGAGCTCCTCCGCCGACTGCGGGCGCTCCGCGGGGTTCTTCGCCAGGCACGCCATGACGAGGGCCTCGAGGCGAGGGGAGACGGACACTCCGCCGCGCAAAGACGGCTTCACGGGCATGGTCTCGAGCTGGTGCGTCAGACACTCCATCGGGGTCTCCGCGTCGAACAGCGGGTGCCCCGTCAAGAGCCAGTAGGCGACGCCGCCGAGCGCGTAGAGATCGCTGCGGGAGTCGGTCGACGCCGGCGACACGATCGACTCCGGCGCGAGGTACAGAGGCGTGCCGGCGATCGTCCCGCCGGCGGCCGCATCGTCCGGGACGCTCTCGACCTGTTTCACCAGCCCGAAGTCGAGGACGCGCACGACGTCCGCTTCACCGCCTATCGCGGCAATCATGATGTTGGCCGGCTTGACGTCGCGATGGACGAGTCCGCGCGCGTGCGCCTCGGCGAGCGATCCGCAGACCTGTCGCAGGATGTGCACCACGCGCGCCTGCGGAAGCGGACCCTCGGCAACGACGAGGGACTTCAGGTCGGTCCCGGCGATGAGCTCCATCGCGTAGTAGAAGATCCCGTCGTACGTTCGGCCGTAGTCGTAGATCGTGATCGTGTTCGGGTGCGACAGCTCGGCCGTGTGCTGCACCTCCTGCTCGAAGCGCGCGATCGCGGCCGGGTCGTTCTTCTCGGGAGGGAGGAGCTTCACCGCGGTCGGCCGCCTGAGCATCGCGTGCCGCGCCAGCCAGACCTCGCCCATCCCGCCCTCGCCGAGCTTGTGCTCCAGCGTGTACTGGCCGAGCCGCTCCGCCTTCCGTATCGCGCGCCGCATTCGCCCGAGGGCGACGTGGAGGAGCCGTCCGGCCACGAGGAGCGCGACCGCGACGAGGACGAGCAACGCGAAGAGCGCCGCGAACGCGGTCCGCAACACCGTCAACGCCGCGTACGCCTCGGACTCATCCTGCTCGACGGCCAACCCCATGTCGTGCTCGTCGAGCCAGGTCCACGCGCCGACGACCGGGACGCCGCGGTAGTCGCGATAGCCGTCGACGTCGACGCCCGCCGCGTTCGCGACCGCCGCCGCGGCCATGCGCGTCAGCGGCAGCTCGTCGCGCGGACGTTCCGGGGACGCTCCCGTCGTGAGGTCGACGCCGGGGTCGAGAATCCGGAGGTTCAGCAGCGACTCGACGCGAGGGTCCGGAGGCAGCAGCCCGCTCGCGCGGAGCTCGTCGTCGAAACGGCTCTGCGAGAGGAGCAGCCCGTCGCGGTCGAACGCGTACACCTCGCCGGTCTCGCCGGCCTGGGCCGACTCGAGGAGACGCGCGAAGTCCTCCTTCGGCCGCACCAGCAGCGCGAGGGCCACGCGCCGGCGGCCCTCGCTCGCCGGCAGCGGCGTCGCCACGAACATGATCGGGACATCCACGCGGAGGACTCCGTCGTCGTCCTCGACCGCGCGGCGCGACCGGAACGGGTGGCTGAGCACCGTCCCCTCGGCGAACACGTGCGCGAGCGCCTCGACCCCTTCCGGCAAGACGCGCCGCCCGACCATGTTGCCCGTCGCGGAAGCGAGCATGAGGCCGTCCTCGCGCAACACGGCGCTGTCGTGGAAACCCAGCGAGAGCACGCGAGACAGAAGGTCCGCCACCGCGCGCGATTCCGCGGTCTCCGCCAGCGTCGCCGCGTCCTCGATCGTCTCCGCGCGTGAGACGAGCCGCTCGACCGCCTCCAGGAGCAGAGGCGCACGGGCCAGCGTCTCGACCGCCTCGGTGCGGGACTCCATCCAGAGCGCGAGACCCGACTCCGCGCTGCCGAGGAGCGCGAGGAGGTGCTTCGCGAGCTCGTCCTTCGCGGCGCGCTCGACCTGGCGAAAGACGACCACGCCGACCGCTCCGAGCAGGAGCGCGCCCGCGAGCGGCGCGAACCGCCACGGCCCGGGGAGGAACGATCGAGTCCGCGTCGTCGAGAACGACTCGGTCGACGGAGAGTCGCCGCCGGCAAGACGTGCCATGACCACCAACATACCGACGCGGCGGGGCGGGGGAGGCGGAAGACCGGCGGACACGTCGTAACGCGCGCGTGGCCGCGACCTCCAACGGAGACGACGACAAGGAGGTTGCCATGTCCGGATCGACGTCCCTCGACAGCTACCTGTCCGACGTGTCCCGTGAGCCGCAGGTCGACCCCACCCGGGAGCGGGATCTGGCCCGCCGCGCCCGGGCCGGCGACCTCGCGGCGCGCGACGAGCTCGCGCGCGCGAACCTCCGGTTCGTCGTCTACGTGGCCAAGCGGTTTCGCGGTCGCGGCCTCCCGCTCGAGGACCTGATCGCGGAGGGCAACGTCGGACTGATGAAGGCGATCGACCGCTTCGACCCGGAGCGCGGGTTCCGCTTCACGACCTACTCGAGCTGGTGGATCCGCCAGTCGATCGGGCGGGCGCTGGCGTACGCGCCGGCGGTGCGCGTGCCCAAGCACGCGCCGGCCGAGGCCGTGCCGACGCGACTGTCGGACGACGCGCGCGACGCGGCCCTCCGCCACGCGGACGTCGACATGCGGTCGAACGGCGTCGCGGAGCGGGATGAACGCGCGTGGGTGTGCAGTGTCGTGGGTCGGCTCGCGGCGCGCGAGCAGGAGATCGTCCGCCTCCGGTTCGGGCTGGACGGGGGCGCGCCGTGGACCTTGCGCCGGATCGGCGACCGAGTCGGGCTCACGCGAGAGCGCGTGCGGCAGATCCTGAACGAGACGTTCGACGCACTCGCCGCGTCGTCGGGGCCGCTCGACGAGACGGGGGCGGAGCTCGCTCGCTGCGGCTGATCGAGCGACTCACGCGCAGGACGACGGACGCCGCGACGCCGGCGATCCCGATTCGACGAGCGCCCGGAGCGCGGAGAGCGCGCGGTGGACTCGAACTCGCGCCGCGCCGACGCCGATGCCCGAACGGTCCGCGATCTCGTCGTAGCTCATCCCGTCGAGGTGACGCCACCGAATCAGCCGCGCCTGATCCACCGGCAGGACCTCGAGCGCGTCCCGGACGCGGCGGCAGGTCTCCTCGCGGTCGAGCCGGGCCGAAGGGTCGGCCGCCGGACCCTCCACGTCCAGCGGGTCCTCGTCGGCGCCGCGCCGGAGCACGTCGTCCTGGCCCGGCTCGAGACCACGAAGCCGCCGCCACTTCAAGAACGACGCGTTTCGGACGATCGTGTGGGTCCACGTCGACACCTTGGCGAGGCCGTTGTACTGATGCAGGGCGCGCGTGGCGGCCAGCAAGCCCTCCTGGACCGCCTCCTCGGCGTCGTCCACGTGCTTCAGCACCCGCATCGCGGTGCGGAGGAGGCTGCCGTACGAGCGCCGGACGTACCGCTCGAGCTCGTCGCGGACGGCGCCGACGTCGACGGCGGGAATGGGTCGGACGAGGGTCGTCATCGGTCGTTCCTCCGTTGGGGATCGGCCGTCGACGCGATGGATTCCGGAAGACTCCGCAGCGGAATCCGGTGGACGAAGAGACCCACCTTCGGGGCGAGCGCGGACGTCGGAAGGGCGACGCCGGCGACCGGCGGGAGCGGGCGCGGTATGTTGATCCGCATGAAGGCCTGGCCCACCGAGCCCTCGTCGCCGCCGGTGACGGCGTCCGCGTGGCGTCGCGCCCGCCGTCCGCGGTGGCCGTTGCGCGTTCGCGCGCGGCACCGATCGCGGCGAGCCCATCGGGGAAACGCGCCGCCATGACCCCGAACGAAGGCGAGGTGACGCGGGCACTCCGGGACCTCACGGCCGGCGACGCCGCGGCGGCCGATCGGCTCCTTCCGCTCGTGTACGACCGCCTCCGTGCGTTGGCGCGACGCCACCTCGAGCGGGAGCGACCGGATCACACGCTGCAGGCGACCGCGCTCGTGCACGAGGCGTACCTGAAGCTCTTCGATCAGAAGGACGTGGACTGGAGGGGGAAGACGCACTTCTTCGCGATCGGGGCGCGCGCGATCCGGCGGATCCTCGTGGATCACGCGCGGACCCGGACGCGCGGCAAACGCGGGGGCGGCGCGCGGAGGCTATGCCTCGACGAGGGGGCGGTGTTGTCGCCCGAGCGCGACGACGACGTCATCGCGCTGGAGGAGGCGCTCGGGCGGCTCGAACAGCAGGATCCCCGCCAGGCGCGAATCGTCGAGCTCCGTTTCTACGGGGGGTTGAACGTCGCGGAGGTGGCCGAGGTCCTCGGCGTGTCGAAACGGACCGTCGAGGCGGACTGGACGATGCTGCGGGCGTGGCTCCGCCGTGAGCTCTCGGAGCGCGACGAGCGTTGAGCGGCCCCGACCGCGCCCGCGTGCGGGAGGTGTTCCTCGCGGCGTGCTCGCTTCCGCCCGCGGAGCGCGACCTGCACGTCGCGGAGGCATGCGGCGACGACGACGCGCTCCGCCGCGAGGTCGAGTCGCTCCTCGCGCACCACGACGAAGGGACGTTGATCGCGCCCCGTGCGCCGGCCGGGCCGCGGCGCGTCTCGACCGTCTTGCTCGGCGCGTCGGCCGCGTTCTGCGCGGTCGTCGCCGTCGGTTTCGAGCTCGCGGAGCGCCACCACGAGCGCCGCTTGATCGCGTCGCTCGACGCCGCCGTGACGGAGGCCCGCGCCGCGTTGGAGCGCCGGCTGGACTTGGAGGCCGCGCGCCTCCGCGACGTCACCGAGTCGCCCGAGGTCGAGGCCGCGATCGCGCGGTACCGGCGGGACGGCGACGTCGAGTCCGTCGACGCGGCGATCGCACCGCGCCTGCCTCGCGGGAACCTCGGGTACGCGCTGCTGAGCGAGGACGCGGAGATCCTCGTGGCCGCCCCGGCCGGGGAACCGCCGAGACCGGGCGGAGCCTTGAGCGAGGAGGGTCGCGAGCTCTTCGAGAGGCTGCAGCGATCCTCGGCCGCGACCACCCCGCTTGCCTTCCCGCGCGGAGCGCTCGTCCGCGGCAACGAGCCAAGCACGGACGAGCGGGTGTTCGCGCTCGCCGCCTCGGTCGGCGCCGCGTGGTGCGTCGTCGTCTTCGGCGAAGGGTCGCTCGCCGCCGCCGTCGGGTCGACTCGAGTCGACGCCGGGACAGCCTCGTACGTGATCGACGCGGCGGGCGTATCGCTCACGCCGTTGCCCGACCGCGGCCTCGAGCTGCTCGCCGCGATCCGCCGGCCCGACGGCCGACCCACGCGCGCCGTCGAGGAGGCGTGCCGAGGCACGGACGGTGTCGACGCGGGCGGCTATGCCGACGCGCGCGGTGTCGAGGTCGCCGGGGCGTGGCGTTGGCTCCCGGAGTGGTCCGTCGGCGTCGTCACCGAGATCGACCTCGCGACCGCGCTCGCTCCGCTCGACCCGTTGCGGCTCGCTCGGCGCGCGTCCCTGTTCGCGGCCGCGGTGGCGCTCCTCGCGTTCCTGCTCGCGAGGGCCCCTCGATGACCGCGGGCCATGGCGGCGCGGACCAAGCAAGAAGGCGCCCGGTCCGCGGTGGGCGTCGGACCGGGCGCCGTCGGGGCACTCCGTTCGGGTTCGCGGTCAAGCGAAGCTCAGGGAAGGGTGACCCGGACGCCGTTCGAGGCGGAGTAGCCGGTGACCGTCGAAGGGTCGGCGACGAACGCCTGCATCGTGAAGACTCCGCTCGGGATCGTGGCCGGGAGCATCGCGCTCAGCGACACCGATCCGGTCCCCGGCAAGACGCCGCCGAGCGGGACGATCAGACCGGCCGGCGAGACCCCGGACAAGAGGAGCGAGCAGCCGCCGCCGACCGGGACGTTCGCCTCGCCGCCGCCGAACAGGAGCAACGCGGAGCTGCCGCCGAGCGCTCCCGTCACGTCGACCCGCACCGCCGCGTTCGGCTTCGCGCAGCCGGTCCACGACAACGCCGGGACGAACCCGCCGGTCCCCGCGCAGCCCGCGCCGTACCCCTTGGCCGACGGGCATCCCGCCGCGATCTCGGCGATCGAGTGGAGCGACGCGCCGCCCGCGATCGCCGCGCTGATCGAGGTTGCGGCGCCGGTCGCCGTGTCGACCGAGTACACGACGGCGGCGGCGCGCACGAAGACGTGGACCGCGCCCGACGTGACGTCCGAGGAGAGGTCGAGTCCGTACGGGGCGTCGACTCCCGCCATCGGCCCGACCAACGAAGAGTTCCCGGCGTCGACTCGATCGATGCGGATCAGCTCCGGGCCCGACGCGCCGAAGAGGGTCGAGTAGAGGTCGCCGTTGCCGTCGAACGCGAGTCCCGACACGGTGCCGACGAGGACGCCGCGTGGAGTCATGACGCCCGTCGAAAGGTCGACCTCGTGGATCTCGACCTTGAGCGAGAGCCCGACGTATCCCGCGATCCACACCGAGCTCGTCGCCGGATCGACCGCGATCCCGACGTCCCCCTTGCTGGACGTCGACACCGTGGTGACGAGCGACGCGGTCATCGCTTGGTCATCGATGACGTAGACGCTGTACCCGGAGACGAAGCCCGGTGCGACGCCGTAGAGCTTCTCGTCGGAGCCACGGTCGATGGCGGCGAAACCGAACGGGGGCCCGCCGGCGACCGTGCCGATCAGCGTCGCCGAGCTCGTGTTCGTGTCGAGGAGGTGGAACTCGGACGTCGACGCGTCGAGACCGACGAGGTCGATGGCGAGGGTCGGGGTCGACAGAGCGAGGGTGAGACCGGCCGTGCCGAGGGCTCGGGCCAGAGATCGGATCGGGAACGACATGGATCTGACTCCGCGTGAAGGGGTTCGAGTCCGGGGTACGTACTCCCGGGTTCTGGTGAGCCCTTCGAGACGGCGCGGGCGCGGCCGTTACCGCCTTTTCTCGGGGCGCCCACCCTCGACTCCGACCGCCGACTCGCCGCCACCGCCTTGTCGTCCTCCGCGACCTCGGCTACCGTCCCCGCGAGACCCTCCGTCCCGCGGGCGTCCGCGCTCCGACGTCGACGACGCGCCCCATGCAGAAAGGACCTGCGTCCCATGAAGATCGGATCAGGCACGATCCTCGCCACGCTCGCCGCGGCGGCCGTCGGTGTCGTCGGGTTGTCCAAGACCGAGGGGAGCGCGGGCGCGACGCCCGTCGACTCGGAGGTCACCGCCGTGATCAAGGCGATGTGCGACCACCTCGAAGGCCTCTCCGCGTTTCGATTGCAGATGGAGAGCTCGGTCGAGGAGGTCCTCGACGACGGCCAGAAGCTCCTGTTCTCGCAACGGGGCACCGCGACAATGCGACGGCCTCGTGAGCTCCACGTCCACACCGAGGGCGACATCAGGAACCGGACCTACTGGTTGGACGGTCGCACGCTGTGCATCGCCGACCACGAACACGCCGTGCATGCGAAGGTCGACGTCCCGGACACGATCGACAAGGCGACCGAGTTCCTCGTCGACCGTTACGACATGGACCTGCCGCTCGCGGACCTCTTCTCCGCCGATCCGTTCACGCTGTTCACGGAGCGCGTGCGCTCGGGGTTCCGAGTCGGGATGCACGCGGTCGATGGACACCCTTGTCATCATCTGGCGTTTCGCCAGGACGACGTCGACTGGCAGATCTGGATCGACGCAGGCGACGTTCCCGTGCCGCGCCGGTTGGTCATCACGTACAAGAATGAACCCGGCTACCCGCAGTACTCGGTGACCCTCCGCGACATCCGCCGGCTCGACACGGTCGATCCGGCGACGTTCCGATTCGCAGCGCCGGAGGGCTACGAGCGAATCGACGTCATCGGGCGCGAGGCCGGGGAGAAGGGACGATGAAGCTCACCGGGTCGACCTTCGTCGCCGTGGCGCTGATCGTGGTGGTGGCCGCCCTCTCGGCCACCGACGCCCTCGGAGGCCGGGGCTCGCTGAGACACGGCAAGAAGTCCCGCATGCCGTGGAACCGCACGGCCGGCGACTCGTACGCCGGGGAATCGAGGAAGAGCTCCGCGGACAAACGACGGAGCGTGAAGACGGAGCATACGTTGAAGGAGAGCACGGTCCCCGCCGTGCCGCGCGGCGATCTCGGCGCGGAGTTCGCGGAGCCTCCGCCGGACGGTCAAAAGCTCTACGTGACGGGCAAAACCTACGTCTACCGCGCCGGCATCTACTACCAGCGCGTCCTCGTCTCCGGAGAGGTCGTGTACCGGGTGGTGGAGCCGCCGTTCGGAGCGATCGTCGACACGCTGCCGTCGGACTACGAGACGGTCGAGAAGGACGGCTCGACGCAATACAAGGTCGACGACACGTTCTACCGTCGCATCCTCCGCGGCGGGGACGTCGCGTACATCGTCACCAAGGCCCACTGAGCCTCTCCGCAGGAGAGGCTCATTCGGAATTCAAGATTCCTAGGCGCACTGTTTGAGCTTGGATAGGGAGGCGGCGTTTGCCGCGAGGACAGCCGCAATGAGTTGGCGTCCCTTCGCGGTGACGTGATACCGGTGCGTTCCGGTGACCTTTTGGATCACACCGTGGCCGCGAAGGATGCGGAGTCGCGCTCGGCGGCGGCTGGCAGAATCGAACGAACATGGAGCTCGTGCCGGACGAGATTCGCGAACGCATGAAGAACCGCACTGACTGGTGGTCGTTCACGGGCAATCACGACCTCACCACGAAGCAAACAGAATCCGAGTGAGCTGGCCTGCGGGCCGGGGCGGGCCGTAGGGAGCGCGGTCGGCGGCCCGAATCTCCGAGCGGCGGGCCGATCGGAGATCGGGCTGCACGGGGGCCAGCTCGTCGCTCACGCCCGGGGCGAAGCGAGTGGGCGACGGCCGCGCATGGCCGGCGCTTCGCATCCTGCCCCCCCGGTGCACCGGTCGTTCTCCCGTCGTTGCGTGGGTTTGGGTCAGGGGAACCTGATTTCCGATCCTCCACCAACCGCCGCTCGGTACCTTCGAGTCCCAGGAACCCCTCGCATCCCTCGGATAGTGGCAAGTTACGAGACTCCCGATCGGTTCGGACGATACCAGCTCCTCGAGCAGCTCGGGGAAGGCGGCTCGGGTGCCGTCTACCTGGCCGAGCGAGACGATGCGCCAGGTCGGAGGGTCGCCCTCAAGGTCCTCCACCCGGGCGTCGCGATCCGCGAGAAGGAGCTCCGCCGCTTTCTTCGCGAGGCCGAGATCGGCCGCGCTCTCTTCCACCCCCATCTCGTCCCCGTGCTCGACGTCGACCGCGTCGGGCGCGCCTGGTTGATCGCCATCGAGTACATCGACGGGTTCGCGCTCAGCGACGTCACCTCCGGAGAAGCCCGGCTCTCGTTCTCCGATCGAGTCGCCGTCGCCGCTCAGGTCGCGGACGCCCTCGCCTACCTCCACGAGCACGGCATCATCCACCGCGACGTCAAGCCGCGCAACGTGCTCGTCCGCGCCGCGGATCGGCACGCCTTCCTCATCGACCTCGGGCTCGCGCGCGACCTGACGCGCGACTCGTCGTTGACCGGAACCGATGCGATCTTCGGGACTCCGTGGTACATGTCGCCCGAGCAGCTCGAAGGGAGGAACGGCTCCATCGGGCCGGCGAGCGACGTCTACTCCCTCGGCGCGACGATCCACGAGCTCTTCGCCGGGGTGCCGCCGTTCAAGGCGGATACCATCGAGGGCCAACGCCGCGTCGTCGCGGAGGACGAGCCGCCTCACCTCAAGCGACTCCGTCCGGACGTCCCGGACGCGCTCCAGGCGCTCGTCCTGAACGCGCTCGAGAAACGACCCGAGCATCGTCCCACCGCGGCGACCATCCGTGACGAGCTTCGTCGCATCGAGCGGGGAGAGACGCCGCTCGGGCACCCGCCCGTCCGGATACGCCGCTACCGCCGGTGGCTCTCCCGGCGCCGGCTCGAGCTCCTCGCCGTCGGGCTCGCCGTCGTGGCGTTGCTCGCGTTCGGCCTCTACCAGACCAACCGAGCCCAGGCCCACGCGATCCGCGAGCACGAGATCCGCTTCCTCCTCGACCAGTCGCGCATCGACCTCGAGAACGGCGAGCTGCAGAACGCGATCCGCGGCCTCCGCGATGCCATCGACCGCGACCCCGACGACCCCGAGGGCTACCTCCACCTCGCGTTCGTCCTCTCCGAGCTTTCGCGATGGAACGAGGCGACGCGAGCGGTCGACGACGCGAGGCAGCGCGGTTTCGTCGAGCGAACCGACGAGAGCGCTACCGCTCGCGAGCTGTTCTGCGCCGGGCTCGCACGGATGGTCGCTCGTGACTGGCGCGAATCCGAACGTCTCGCCTCGGAGGCGGTTCGCCGCGACCCAAACTTCTTCCCCGCCTACTTGGCGCAGTTCCGCTGTCGTCGCGAGCTGCGCGACCCGCGGGCCCGCGAATCGCTTCTCCGCTATCGAGACTCGCTGCGCCGTTCGAGCCCGACCCACCGCTTCGTCGAGGCGAGGCTCCACGAGTTGAGCGGCGACTACGAGCAGGCGGCGGCCATGCTCGACGCGCTCAACGGCGAGGATCTCGATCCCCTCGCGCGCATCCGACTCGACTCTTGCCTGGGGCGCATCTACCTGAACCTCGGGCGCGACTCCGATGCAGTCGAATGCCTGACGCGGGCCGCGCGCGACAATCCGCTCGACGGCGCGGCTCGAGTCAACCTCGCGCTCGCCTTGCTTCGCGTCGGGCGCCTCGACGACGCGGCCCGGTCGGTCCGAGAAGGACGCGACATCGATCCTCATCTCGAGAACGGGATCGCGACCGTGCTCGCCGGACTCGCCTGGTACAAACGGGCCGATGACGAAGCCGGGGCGATCGAGTCGCTCGCCGAGGCATTGGACGGGAACCATGCGGTCGCCGGTCGATTGGTCGCGGCGCAGCGCGAGCTCGATCGCGGGATGGACGCGTGGATCAGCGCACCCGTCGAGGACGCGTTCCCCCACTTCGACCGGGCGGTCGAGATCGATCCCGACCTCGTGCAGGCTCGAAGCCTCGTCGGCCAGGGATTGTGGCTGAGCGGCCAGTTGGATCGAGCTCTGGTCGAGTTCGAGACGGCCCACGCGGCTCGATCCGACGCGCCGCCGGAATCGCCGGGGCTACGCGCATGGCGTCGCATGCAGAGCGGCGTACTGCCCAACGCAACCCAGTTGATCGACGTGTCGCGCTTCGCGATCGCCGTCACGCTGGGTCGTCGAGACGTCGCGGCCGACGTCTGGCCGGACGTCGCGGCCCTCGCGGAGCGGCCGGACGGACTCGACCCGGCGAACGCACTCAACCTGGCCGAAGCACTCGTTCAATCGAGGATCCCGGAGTTCAAGGACTGCGCGTTGGCCAGGCGGCTCGTTCGCCTGCACGGCCTGCGCCAACGCTACTCGGGACAGAGCGAGTCGATCGCCATCCTCGACACCATCGACGCCGCCTGTCCTTGAATCATGGGGCGAATCATGGGGCGAATCATGGGGCGCGAATCAGGTGACGAGTCCGTTGGCTCGGTTGGCCCGCGCTAGCTCGCACCGACCATCGACACGGACGGAACGACGAGCGTCTCCATGAACCCGTAGAGCGTGCCGGCCGGCGCGCCCGAAGTCGCCTCCTTCGATTCCGCGCGCGCGAACATCGGCACTTCGACCGGCGCCGCGTCGGCCTTCACCGGAACCCGGATTTGATTGGTCGAGCCGCCCAACGGCACGTCGGCGAATCGCATCTCGACGTACCCGACGTCCGCGGACGGACCGATCAAACGATGCCGACTGTCGGCGGCCGGTTCCGTCGTCGCCGACACCTCGAGGTGCTCGAGGCTGACGTCGAGCTGAACGTCATAGTCGACCACGCCCGAACTGGAGCCCAAGCCGTTCTCGACGATCGCCTGAACGACCAGGTCGTGCGGGAACTGCGTGGGGTCGACGACTCCAGGCTCCACCGTGATCTGAATGCGAATGGGCATGACGGGTTCCTTGATTCTGAGGGGGTTCTGTGGGGATGCTGTGTGCTCGGAACGTGGGCGATTTCCAAGCTCGCCCTTGATCCGCATTTCGGATTCCAGCGGGCGGCGACCTGAGCCGAAGACGGCTAAACTCGCCGGCGGCCATCGCGAGCCACTCGGTTCACGGAATCACCGCGCCGGGTCGAACGCCCTCGCCGGGCGCAGCCCGAGGTTGTTGAAGATGGTCTGATCCGAGAACCGCAGGCGGATCGCGGACCGACCGATGACCGCGACGCCGGCAAACGCGCCACCTCGAGCGGCCCGATAGGGAACGGGGGCGAGGCCGTACACGGGTTGCTCGCTCGCGTACGGAGCGATCTCCAGGTCCACGAACCCGTCCGCGCACCATTCGACGACGTTCCCGATCACGTCGTGAAGCCCGAACGGGTTCGGCGCGAACGTTCCGACCGGAGCGTGAACGACGTAGCCGTCGTCGAGCTCCTCGTCGACGTCCCACGGCAGGAAGTCTCCTGCGGTGCGGTCGCTCGTGTTCACGCGGCCTTGGAGGTCCTCGATTCGATCGCCGGGCCACCAGACCGTTTCCGTTCCCCCACGCGTGCCGTATTCCCACTCCGCCTCGCGCGGGAGCCGAAGGCCCGCCCAGCTCAACACGCGAGCGCACTCGTTCCACGTCACCTGCTCGACGGGATGTCGAAGGTCGTGAGCGCCTTTGCCCGCCCGGAGATCGAAGCCCGGTCCATACACCGCGGGGTTCGTGCCCGTCAGACGCCGCCACTGTCCTTGGGTCATCTCCCACTTGGAGAGGAAGAAGGGGTCGAGCGCGACCCGGACGGGGTGCTCGCTCCGCTGCGCGAAGCGGTCGTAGCGGGTCAGGTCGCGGCTTCGGCTCTGAGCGCCGGTCCAGGTGACCACGCCGGGGAGCAGGACGAGGACGATCCCCGTCTCCTCGGCCACGACGACCTTGCCCGCGGAGTCTCGCTCGGGCCGGTCGCCGGTCGGAACGTGCCAGAACTCCCAGAGGGTCGACGCGGGGTCGGGACCGATCGGAACGAGCCCGATCTGGGGGCTCAGCACCAGCCCGTCGTAGCGCGGGTGGACACGAATCGCGGCGATCGCCTCGGACCACCGGGCCTCGTTCTCGGGGCCGGAGACCGACCGCGCGGCGATCGTCTCCGCCTCGCGCAGGCGACGGCGCATGCCGAGGCCGTGCCGCAGCGACGAGGCCTCGCCCGCCAGGACGCCGTCGTCCGGATCGACGAAGCGCTCGATCGCATGGACGAGCGCGTCGAGCTGATCGTGCCACCAGGCGTCCCGCGGATCGTCGAAGCGCCACTCGCGTCGTTCCGCCGTCCGCCCCGAGAGCTCTTCGCGTCGAGCCGCGAGCCGTTCGATCTCGCGGACCGCCGCCTGCATCCCGTCCTGGCTTCGCGCACGCGCCACCGCCTGAACGAGCCGCTCGCGGTTCGCTCTGAGCGCCACGCGTTGGCTTTCGGTCGCCAGGATCCATGCCTCATCCATCGTGCGGAGCGCCTCATCGTCGCGCCCCGCCGCGAACCACGCCCAGGCGAGGGTGTCGCCGATCAACGCCTTGCGATCGGCGCCGGCGGCGTCGTACGCCCGGCGCGCCAGCGCGAGCCCGCGGCGTTCCCCGCCCGCGCGAGCTCGGTCCGGATCGACGAGCGGCCACGCCATCTCGTTCAGGACCGCCGCGTCGAGGAGGATGTTCGAGACGTCGTCGAGCTCGATCTCCGCGTCCTCGCCCCGGCGCGCGTTCAGCACGGCGCGCTTCCAGGCGATCTCCTCCGCGAGCGCGGCCAGCTCCGAGGAATCCGGGTGGCGGTGGCTCCACGCCTCGATCTCGTCCGCGGTCGGCGGCCGGGCCCGCTCGCGGATCCGCGCTCGCTGCGCCCGAAGTCCGGAGCCGCCGTCGACCTCGTCGAGGGTGACCCCGAGCCGCTCCGCTTCGGCGATCCAAGCCCGCATCGGCTCCGCGAGCGCGGGCACGGCCGGCCAGAGCGCGTCCGCGCGTCGAACCAGTTCGTCGAGCGTCGACGAGAGCGAGAGCCGAAGCACTTCCTCCGCGCGCTCGCGCGCCGCGCGTTCCGTCGCCTTCGAGCGCACGTAGAGGGCCGCGACCACGACCGACGCCGCGACGAGGAGGAGGAGGAATCCCGCCGTTGCCAGCACCCACGCGCGATGGCGTCGAAGGAGCTGCATGAGGACGTCGCGGGGCGACGGCGGGCGCGCGTGGATCGGCTCGCCCGAGAGGAATCGCCGTACGTCGCGCGCGAGCTCGGCCGCGCTCGAGTAGCGGCGTTCCGGTGACTTCGCCATCGCGGTGAGCACGATCGTCTCGACGTCGGCGTCGACGGGGCGGCCGTCGCGGGAGAGCGCGGCCGGAGGGCGCTCGGTCAGCTCGCGCGCCGCCTCGGTGATCGACATGGAACCGAGATCGTGCGGGAGACGCCGCGCGATCAACTGGTAGGCGATCACCCCGAGCGCGTAGACGTCGGAGCGCGTGTCGCCCGCGTCTCCCGTTCCATCGATCCTCTCCGGGCTCATGTAGGCGAGCGTTCCCACGATCTGCCCGGTCCGCGTCTGCAGCGCCGTGTCGTCGGGCCGACCTTCGACGGCGCGGGAGACGCCGAAGTCGAGGATCTTGGGCACACCCTCCCCGGTGACCAGGACGTTCGCCGGCTTGAGGTCGCGGTGCACCACGCCGTGGCGGTGCGCGTGATCGATCGCGTCGCAGACCTTGGCGAACAGCTCGAGCGCCTGCCCGGCGTCCAGGTCGCGATCGGCTGCGTACGCGTCCAGAGGACTCCCGTCGACGTACTCCATCGCGAAGAACGGCCGCCGGCCCGAGTCGTCGCACGTCACGTTCACCTCGAGCACGCGCGCGATCCCGTGGTGATCCAGCCGCGCCAGCACCTCGGCCTCGTACTCGAGCCGCCGCGCCAGGCGGCGATCGACGACGCCGTACGGCAGGACCTTCAACGCGACCGCCTGGCCGTCCCGCCGCCGCGTCGCGAGGTAGACGACGCCCATTCCGCCCTCGCCGAGCACGCGCTCCACGCGATAGCCGGGGAATGCTCCCGCCGCCCCTCGAGCCGCGTTCGCGTCGCGCAGCACGGGCTCGTCGAGGAACGGTCCGGCGGCGCGTTCGTGTCGGAGCAACGCCTCGACGTCGCGACGGATCGCCGCGTCCTCTCCGCACGCGGCGTCGAGGTACGGACGGAGCTCGTCATCGGAGAGGTTCATCGCCTCGAGGAACAGCTCGCGAACGCGAGCGTAGCGCGCGGGATTCAACGCGGCTCTCCATCCGTCAGCTCCCCGAACAGCCACGCGCGGGCCATCCGCCAATCACCGAGCACGGTGCGCCGCGACACGCCGAGGGTGGCCGCCGTCTCGTCGACGGTAAGGCCGCCGAAGAAGCGGAGCTCCACGATGCGTGCCTGCCGCTCGTTCAGCCGCACCAACCGCTCGAGCGCTTCATCGAGCTGGATGAGGTCGACGGAGCCGTCCTCGACGAGGTCGATCTCGTCCGAGAGCGCGACGCGGCGCCAGCCACCGCCGTGCTTCGCCGCGCCGCGGCGCCGCGCGTGATCGACGAGGACTTGACGGAAGACGCGTGCCGCCGCGGACAGGAACGCCCGCCGGCGCTCGGGCGACACCCCGGACGCGTCGCCGCCGCGAAGCCGAATCCACGCCTCGTGCGCGAGCGCCGTCGGCTGCAGGGTGTGGTCCCGTCGTTCGCGGTCCATGTAGTGAACCGCGAGCGCCCGGAGCTCGTCGTAGAGCCCCGGGTCCGCGTCGGTCGGATTCGTCATCGCGTCGCCTTTCGAACCGCCAGGTGCTCGACATCATAATCCACCGGTCGCCGAGCGCCGGACGGCCCCGTGTGCCCCGCGTACGCCCCCACGCGCCCGGGCTGCCGCACGTCCGCGAAGAATCGCTGACCCAGCATCGGTTGGAATCCGTTCCTCACGATCGTCCCTGTCTCTCGCCCTCGGCCGTTTCCTCGAAACGACCGACGTGCCTCGCGACACGAAACGAGTTACTGTTCTTGGTCCACGGTTGCGACAGGTGGAGCGCCGGCCTCTCGTCGTGACTTGACTCATGGAGACTTCCTCGCATGCTGCTTCCCCGGTTGGCTGGTTTCCTCGCGCTCGCAACCGCGTACCTCACGTCCCCGCTCCTTGCTCAAAGCCCACCCATTCACGTCGGAGAGGAGCTTCGGTTCCCGGTCGATCCGCAACTGGGCTCAGCCTCGTTCGGCCGCATGGTGAACGGCGACTTCACCGGAGACGCGATCCCGGACGCCGCACTTCAGCGGGGCGGCTCGATCGTCTACGTGCTCGGGGTCGGCGTGTACTCCGTCACGGACGCACTGCCCGGCTCCTTCAACGACCTGGCGGTCTACGAGGTCGACGCCTCGAGCGGACCCGACTGCCTGGCCACGGTCGACGCGTCCGGACTGAAGCTCTGGGGCTTCGACCCCGACCCTTTCGCCGATGAGTTCGGCGGCACCGCATGGGCCGGCGCGACGCACGTCCGCGCCGCCGACCTCGACGGCGATGGCGATCAGGACATCGTCGGCGTCGCGAGCGACGGCGTATCGATCCTTCGCCTCATCCGGAACGCGTCCGGCTCGCCGGCCCCGTTCACGGCCGCTGCGGCGTTCACCGCTCCCGCGATCATCGTCGACGTCTCCCCCGCGCAATGGGACGGGTCGGGAGGCGCCGAGGTGCTGCTCCTGACCGAGGCCGGCCTGTACGTCTTCGACGACGGCCCGGCGGTGACGCTCGTCGTCTCCATCGCCTCGCCGGACACGGCGGGCGGGCTCGCCACGCTGGAGCGGGCCGGCTCGAACGATCGTGCCGCGTGGTTCGAGTTCTCGCCGAGCACGGAGCTGTACACGCTCCACGTCGCGGACTCCGCCGGCGTGGAGCCCGTCGTGTCCTTGGGCACGATCCTCGATCCGGCCGGAATCGCCAGCGGCAAGCTCTTCGCGAGCGGAGAACCGGACCTCCTCGTCAGCCACCGGCAGAGCGCCATGCAGGTCCTGTTCATCGCGACGACCGGCACCCCGACGTACAGCGCGTACGACCCGAACGCCATGCTCGTCCCGGTCCGCGCGACCCTCATCGACAACTACGACCCGTTCCCGCTGAACCAACACACGCCAGCCCTGACCGACGTCGACGGCGACGGCGACAGCGACATCGTCTACGCCGTCGAGGATGGCACCAGCCCCGAGCTCCTCGTCAGCTTCAACCCGGTCACGCCGCACGACGAGCAGAAGGTCGAGATCATCAGCGCTCAGTTCCCGCTCGAGGCTCCGGTCAACGTCCTCGAGGTGTCGATCGATGCTCCGGTCTTCATCCCACCGAACCGCGACACGCTCGAATGCTGGGTCTTCCGAAAGGCCGACCTCGCGAGCCCGATCGACCCGGAAGCCGTCGGTTACGCGCTCGTGGACGTCGAGGGTTGGCCCGTGACCCTGTCCTTCGCGATCGAGAACCTCACGTATGAGTTCGATGACCTCTACTTCTTCCAACTCCGCATGGTCGAAGCGGACGATGACGTGATCCTCGACGGCGGCCCGCTGCTCTACGCGATCGCCGTCAACAAAGAGGGCCAAAGCGCGGTCGAGGAGATCGGGAACGGAACGACGGTCCCGATCGTGGCTCCCGGCCTGCAGGACCCCACGTACGTCGGCGGCGTCGTTCCCGTTCCATGTCCGCCGAACGCCACGAACTGCCCGACGCCCGTCGAACCGCCGGACCCGCCGGGCGGCGGCGACTGATCCCGCGGATCGCGATCGTTCCCGCGGCGGACCGCTACCGGCCGGCGGCCCGCCGCCTCTCCGGCCGGAGCCTCCATCCGGCGGCCGCGGCTCCCCCCAGGATCAGCAGGGTCAGCAGCAGCACCACCAGCGCCGACCACCGACCCGTCGTCCGCGCCGGCTCGAACGATCGGTCGCGGAAGATCGGACGGTGTCCGAGCCCCGCCACGCGCACCATCGAGTGGAACCACGGGTCCTGGAACTCCGTTCTCGCCGCGAGCCCGACGCGTGCGCGCCGCAGCGCTTCCGCCGGCGAGTCGCCGCCGCGAAGCGCCGCGTGGAACCGCTCCAGGAGAGCCAGCGTCGACTCGTATTCGAGATCGACCGACGAGAGGACGACGCCCTCCGCGCCGGCGAGGATGAACGCGCCGCCGAGATGCTGCACGCCGTCGTCCCCGCGCCGGAGCGGACCGCGCGCCGCGTCGCAGGCAGCGAGCACGACGAGCCTAGGCGACGTCCATCGCTCGATCTCCTCGCTCCACAGGACTTCGCCATCCGCGAGGAGGAGCCCCGGCGGGCGGTCCCGCGCGAACTCGTAGACGCCGTGACAGACGAACTCGAGGACCGCGGGGGAGCCGTCGACTTCCCGTGCCACCGTTTCGATCGTCGCCCGCTCGCCCTCGAGCAGACGTACGCGTTCGCGGGGGTAACCGGCAGCGGCCGCCTCGCGCTCGTCGTCGCCGAACGGGATCGGTGCTCGCCGCTTCCCCGACTCTTCCCGCGCCGGCGCCGGCGACGCGACGAGCAGGAGATCGATCGGGCCGGCCCCACGCTCGTCGCCGCGGTCCTGCAGCGCGATGCCGAGCGGAATCGAGGGGAGGTAGTCGATCGCGTGCGTCATTCCGAGAGGCGCACCGCCGGCCGGGCGAAGGAGCTCGAACGGAACCGCGCCGATCGACTCGATTCCGCACAGAGTGATCGCCGACCATTCGGAGATCCGCCTCGACACCTCAGGCGGGAGGAAGGTCGCCGTGAGCCCGGCCGACAGCTTCGCGAGCGCGTCGCGCTGGCTTCCATCCAGCCTCGACGTCAAGAACGGAACGAGCGCGTCGCGCGCGGCGGTCAACTCGGGCAGCGACGCCAGCGTCACCACCTGCAGCGCGGACCGATCGAGCACGAACAGATGCGACATCCGTGGGCCCGCCACGTAGAGGAGGAGCACGTGCCGGTCGTTCTCGAGCAGACGGTCACGAATGGTGGCGAGGTCGCTCTCGCTCGCGCCGAGTCGTCGAGCAAGGCTGCCCATCGCCTGCGCCTGCTGCACCTTCCTCAGGGCGAACGTCCCGCCGGACTCCGGCCCGTCGATCGCGACGGCCAGGCGGATGAGCTCGGTGACGACCGCTCCCCGTTCGTCGTGATGGAGGAAGCCGACGCCGCCGGGCAGCTCCGGCGTGCTCGCCCACGCCTCGAGGAACGCATCGAACGCTTCCTCGTAGGCGTCGCGAACCTCGATCAGGGCGTCGCGGGCGGCGCCGCGGTCGAGCGCGAGCCGCGCCTGCGCGGTCAGGAACGAGACGCGCTGCGCCGTGGAGAGGCCGACCTCGCCGAGTTCGTCGCGGGCGTCCGATTCGATCCGGACGAGCTCCGCGGCCGCGGAGTCGAATCGACCGCGCGTCGCCTCGAGTTCGCAGAGCCGAATCCGTGCGGCAACCCGCTCTTCGAAGCTGAGCGCCGATGCCTCCGCCATCGTCCGCAGGGCGGCGGCCGCGGCGGGCGCGCGACCGGGCTCCGCGACGGCGAGCATCGCGAGCGCGACGGCGCGACGGTACGTCAGCGCGGCCACGCGATCGCCGAGCCGAGCGGATCGAGCTCGGTCCTCGAGGAAGCGGTCGGCGTCCGCGATCGCTTCCTCGTACTCGTCGACGGCGAGGCGGTAGTCGAGGGCGACCATCCGGTTCGCGAGCCAAACTTCGTCGGTCAGGACTCCCGCGCCCGCGAGCTTTCCCTCCTCGTTCCAGAGCCGATCGAGCAGGTAGTAGCCACGATCCGGCACGCCGAGCTGGAGGTAGAGGCTCAGGCGTTCGCTGACGGGAAAGCAGGCGAGGTAGCGGTGGTCCGGCACCCGTTCCGGATCGAGGCCGCGCTCGAGCCGCTCGATCAAACGGAGCGCCTCGATCGTGTCGCCGTCGTCTCGGACGCGGTTCTCCAGGATCGCGAGGAGGAACGGGCCGTACGGCGTGGAAGCGAGCCGCTCGATCTCGGGCTCGAGCCGCGCGCGCACGGATCGCGCGTCACCCGCCGCGAGCGACGCCTGCACGGAGTTGAAGAGCGCCAGCGACTCCGCGTCGGCCGCATCCATTCGCCGGTAGACGACCGCCGCCCAGTGGAACCACTCGGCCTTGTCGAGCCCTTCCGCTCGACGCGCCTTCTCCCAGAGCCGCGTCGCCATCTCCGACAGGGCCGCGCCGTCGGTCTCCCCGATCAGCTCGAGGCGCCGCTGCGGCGAGGCCCGTTCGAACGCCGCAAGCGGTGACTCATCCGCCTGGAACAGCAGCGCGACGAGAACGAGTGCGAGGGAGATCATCCGAGAATCCGGCGAGGTCGTTTCGGGCCTTCATTCTCCAGACCCTCCGGGCCGCGCGCATCCATCGAAGCGGCAAACGATCAACTCCTGCTCCTCTTGCGTAGACGGATTGATGATTCGGACGATCTCGGGGACGAACCCCGCGTCGCGACACGCGGCGAGCCAGGTCTCGCGCGCGAAGATCCCGAGCACGTGGCGATCGTGAACGACCTCGACGGGGGCGGAGTGGTCCTTCAAGAGGATCGCGTAGTCGACTTCGACCGAGCAGCCGCCGTCGATCGGCTCGTGGCACCACTCGAGGAAGCGGAGCGAGCGACCTCCACGATCCGCGCCGCCCTCGGTCGTTCCCGGCCGGTACGTCTCCTTGAAGAAGTCGGGGACCAGGAGCGCGCGCCGGCCGGCTTCGAGATGGACGGCCGCCGTGATGAGCGCCAGCCGCAGATCCGCCTCGTTGGTGAGGTACGAGAGCGCGTCGTGGAGGAAGACGGCGTCGAAGCGCCGGCCGAGGCGGATCGTTCGCATGTCGCCAAGAACGTGCTCGCACTCGGGGTTGAGGCTCCCGCTCACGTCCAGCATCGCCGCGGCCCGGTCGACGAGCGTCATTTGGAAGCGCCGCTTCAGGTAGGACGCGGTATTTCCGCCGCCGCTGCCGAGTTCGAGGACGGTTCGCGTCGCGGAGGTCCCGGCGAGGTGCTCGCCGTACAACGCGGCCTCCGCCTCGTACTCCTCCGGCGGAGAGAGACACGGCCACCACTCGGCGAATCGCGTGTAGAGCTTCGGCTCCAATCGCCCCCGTCCGTCAAGATGCCGCGGGTTGCTCGCCCTTGTCGCGCTTCAGGAACTTGAAGACACCGAACAGGAGCACGCCGACTCCGACGATGATCGGCTTGATGAACGCGGCGACGAGCTTGAACAGCCCGGCCTTGGCCAGGACCTTGCCGGCGATCAGACCTCCGATTCCGTACGCGGCGACCTTGTCGACGCCGGGCCGAAAGTCGGTGTACCGATTGCCGGGCGTGAAGTCGGTCGCGGGGAGGATCTCACGGCTCGCCGCGGCGACGACGCCGAGCTGGTCGATGCCGGCGACCGCGTTGAAGACGAGGACACCCTCGCGACCCAGGATCCGGATGTCGTAGTTCAGCGTCGGCGCGCCGCTCCCCTCGAACATGAGCTTCTTCGCCCAATAGAGCTTCTTGTCCGTCGCGTCGTAGTGCGGCGCTTCCGCCCACCCGAGCAGTTGAATGGCGGGATAACCGTGCTCGCGGCGGTACTCGTTGTTCGCCTCGGTGTCCGCCTGCATCGACTCGAGGAGTTCTTCGTAGTCGATCTTCGCCGCGTCCTCGTCGTCGACGTGGCCGTCCTTCTCGTACGACACGAAGATCGCCCAGCCGCCGTCCTGGTCGACGGCCACGTCCACCGGCGCGATCATTCCCAAGACGCCGGTATCCGGCGGATTGCCCCAAAGATCCTCGAGCACGTAGCGGGCTCCCTCGGCACGGAGGTAGTGGTAGCCCTGGGGGAGCTGGATCGTCGCGAGATCGTCGCCGACGGTGACGGTTCCGGTCACGTAGTCGAGCTGGAGCGGCGCGGCGTCGCCTCCCCCTTCTTGTGCTTGTGCGAAAGCTGGCGCGAACGCCGTGATGCAGACGAGCGAGACGGCGAGGTACTTGCGCATGGTATGCCCCCTTCGGATGGTTGTGCTCCGTCCGTGAATGGCGCGAGTTTGTAACCGATCTCGGAGGTCGATGCCAGTGCGCTTCGCGGGGCGGGATCGCGGGGGGCCAAGGGCGAGCGGCGGCTTGGGTCGGGCGGCTCGGTCGGACAGACCGAGCTTCGCGCGTCAGTCGTCGAACTCACGTCCGTGTTGGTTCCAGTCGTCCGTCACGACGCAGCGGGTCAACCGGCCGCGGGCGACGGACGATGAGCCCGCGAACTCCTCGAAGTGCTCGATGCGGTGCGGTGCGGCCTTGCGGAGGAGAGGTCGAGGCGCCGGCCGGTGCCGGCCTCCCCCTCGCGGTCCTCGCCGTAGCGGTTCTGGGTCAGGGCGTACCGCGAGATCTCCGCCTGCCCGACGAGCTCGGATGGAACCTCCAGCCGCCGCGCCGCGGAGCCGACGCGTGCGTCCGCGCAGGCGAAAGGGAAGGAGAAGAGGGCAAGGACGAGCGTGGGCGCGCGGGACGTCACGGTCATCTTGCATCCAATACGACGGGCGGGACGGGGGGAGCGAAGCGAGGGTCGCGACTTCGGTCGTCGATCGACCATCGTCGGCCTTGGGCCTGTATGAGCAGGTCGTTCCGTCTTGCCGCATCGATCGTCACCACGCGCCGCGCCAGCACCTCGGACCGCGTGCACACGACGACCTCGCACGCGTCGTCGGGGACGGCCAGCCGTCGTTCGCTGCGCGGCGAGAGGGCGACGCTCCGGACGCGGCGCGCGTGCGTCGCGGGGTCGGCGCCTACGAACTGGTCATGCAGGGTCACGACCTCGCGCCGCGCGTCGAGCACGACGAGGTACGCGTCCTGATCCGTCGGGATCTCGGCGATCTCGACGCGAACCACCGCGCGACGCGCCACGCGGATCTCGACGAACCCGGCCGCTCGTTCGACGGACCACTCGACCGGGTAGACGCCGGACCCGGACACGAGCAGCTCGCAGCCGGTCTGCGCGAGGGCCGCGAACTCGAAGCTCCCGTCCGCCGCGGTGGCCACGGGCGCGGCCGTGACGAACGACCGCGCGGGCGGTCCGGACGGAAACGCGACGTGAAGCGCCTCGCGACGCGGTCGGACGTCGGCGCCCGCGATCGGACGCCCGTGGCAATCGACCACGCGCCCGAGGAGTCGCGCGTCCGCGGAGCGCGGCGGCAGGTGGAGCACGATCTCGGCGTCGAACGGATCCGCGACGGCGTCGGCCGCGGCCAGGCTCGCACCGTCGAATGCTCGCACGCGATAGGACCGCGCCAGCAGGCCACGAAGGACGAAGCGGCCTTCACCGTCGGTGGTCGTCGCCGGCACCGCGTCGCCGGCCGCCGACGCGAGGCTCTCCGTGAACCACGACACCCGCTCGGTCCGCAGGAAAGGGGTCGGATCGGCAATCAGCACGAACGCACCCGCGACCGGCCGCCCGGCCGCCGCGACGACGCGGCCGGCCAGCGACCGGACTCGATCGGACAGCACGAGCAACGCGTCCGACCCCGGAGCGGATGGCGCGGTCGCCGGACCGAACCCTTTCGCGACGGCCGTGACGCGCCCCGGCGGCGGGTCGTTCGGCACGATCAGCCGATATTCCCCGCGCTCGTCCGTCGTCGCCCACGTCTCCCCGCACGCGACGACGGCCCCCTCGACGGGCTCGAGGTCCGGGGTGACGACGCGCCCGCGCAGTGCCACGTCGTCCTCGCCCGCGAGCCGCGTCAGGCCGATCCGTACGTCGTTCACCGACCCGTCGAGCCGGATCGTCGTGGCGGCGTACCCGGTGGCCTGGGCGTGGATCTCGACCCCGGCGAGGTCGAACGCGTCCTCGAATCGGAAGCACCCCTCGTCGTCCGACGTCGACTCGAGCTCCACCGTCGCCCACGTCGCCTCGGGGCGCGATTGGCCGGCGGCGACGGCGGGCGGCGGAAGCAGGCGGAGGCGCGCGCGCGCGATCGGCGATCCGTCCGCGTCGCTGACGAACCCCGCGAGGGGCCGGCGTCGCGCCACGGTCAATCGATACGGAGAGGATTGCTCGAAGGACACCCACTCCGTCGTCACCGCGGCGAACTCGGCGTCGAAGGCGCTCAACCGGCCGGTCTCGCCGGCCCGGCGCTCGATGCGAAACGAGCCGTCCGCGGCGGTCACCGATCGACGCGCTCCCGATGACGGAAGAAAACTCGGCGCACGCCCCGGCGCCGACGTCATGCGACCGGGCTCGAAGCGGACCTCGACTCCACCGACGCCGGCGCCCCGCTGGTCGACGACGTGGCCGTTCGGCCGCTCCACGGGACGCGGCGGCGATCCCTCGAGCTCTTCCACCGCGGCCGCGTGGGGCATGACGGCGCGCACCGCGGCGCCGGCCGACGCGACGTCTTCCGCACCATCGCTCGCTGGCAGCGGCGCCGAAACGCCGGCGCGCTCGTGGGCGGGCGGCTCGGCCGGCTCGACGAACGCCCCGCCGATCACGAGCAGCGCCGTTCCCGCCGCGAGCACCAGCGACGCCGCCCGCGTCGCGAAGCGCGGCGACCGCCGCGACCAGTACGCGATCCAGGTCGGCGGCCGGCGGGCCTCCTCACGCGACGGCGGATCGAGTCGGTCGCGCAAGCGCCGGAGACCGCGTGTCACCCGCGTGTGCACGGTCCGCACCGGGACTCCATGCCGCTCCGCGATCTCGTGCGGCGTCCGGCCTTCGAGGAATCGCTCCACGAGCGCGGAACGGTATGGCTCCTCGACCTGGAAGAGGACGCGCACGACGCCCTCGATCCGTTCGGCGCGCCTCGTGTCCCCGTCGCCGTCGCTGGCGAGCCGGTTCTGCGAGTACGCCTGCTCGCGACGTCGCCGCCGCTCGTCCGATCGGTCTCGAAACAGCTTCCGGCGGCGCAGCACGGCGCTCAACCACGCGAACGGCTCGCCGCGCAGCGACGGGGGGCGGGCGAGGGCGACGAGCAGCGTCTCCTGCGCGAGATCGTCGGCGCAGTGCGGGTCGGACTCGATCCGCCGCGCGACGGAGCGCAGCCGATCGAGTTGGAGGACCAGCTCCTCCGGCGACAAGGGGCGGTGAGTCATGACGATCCGAGTGTAGCTCAACGCAAGCGTCCGGCGCGCCGCCGGGAGGCGTGGCTCTTCGCGGAGAAGAGCCGGGCGGACAAAAAAAGAGCCGAGTTCCCGACGTACGACGAGCGATCGCGGCAACTCGATCTCGAAGAGGATTCGTTTCTCGGTTCAAGCCTCAGGAGGCTCCATGCGCCACTCCGTCGTTCTCATCGTCGTGCTCGCCGCCCTCGCTCCGCAAGGAGTCGCTCAGACTTGCGGGCAGCCGGGGTCGCTGGGGCTCCCGGCGCTCGACGCCAGCAGCAACCTGTGGGACCACGACGTCGATCTCGTGCTCGCGAACGTCCCCGGATCCACTCCGTGCGCGATCCTCGCCGACGTCCTTCCCGGACCGACGCCGATTCCCGGCGCCACCCTCTGCGTCGGACCGAACCCCGCCATCTTCCTCGGCGTGACCACCCCGGCGGGGACGTACACGATCCACGGCTCGCTCGGGCCCGCGCTCTCGATTCTCGTCGACGTCCCGACGTTCCTTCAGGGCGTCGCGGCGGACGTCACCGCGCCGGCCGGACTCGCGCTCAGCGCTCAGCTTCCCTACACGGTTCGAGCGCCACGCGTGGTGGTCCTGCAGAAGACGCCGACCGGCGGGCGGGAGGCGGCCCTCTACGACTCGCTCCGCTTGACGACCGGCACGCCGCCCCTGATCGAAGCGATTCCGCTGCCGCCCATGTTCAACCACCAACTCGCGCTCGCTCCGGACGGCGACCTCCTCGTCGCGCGTTCCATGGACGCGGGCGTCCTGGATCGGATCGACGCGTACGACGTCTCGGTGGTCCCGGCCGCGTTCGCCGGCTCCGGATCGTTGCCGATGACGGGCCCGACGCTGGTCGAGCTCCCGATCCTGATGACTCGACTCTTTGGCTTCGCCGTGACGGGAGGGAGCGTCCTCCAGCGGTTCGATCGCGACCGCTTCTCGACGTCGTTCCTGCAGCCGAACGCGCAGCTCGCGCTGAGCGGCGCCTTCATCACCGACCTGATGGCATCGCGGAGCGGCGACGTCGTCTACGCTCTCACCGCGGACTTCACGCTGGGCGAGCAGGTCGAGGCGATCGACGCGGTGACGATGACCTCGATCGCCATCGTTCCGATCGTGAGAACGGTTCCGAATTCCACCAGCGCGGTCTCGCTCCTTTCGCGCATCACGCCCTCGCCCGACGACACGCGCCTGGTCGTCGTCCTTGCCGGCGCCGGCGCCATCCCGGCCGAACTGTTCGTCTTCGACCGGGCGAGCCTCGCGCAGCTCGCCGCCGTCCCGCTCTTCGGCCAAGGGCAGACGCGAGCCTACTTCGATCCGCGAGACCCGACGAACGCCACGATCCTCTTCGCCGATTCGGTCGGCCCCGGCCCCTCGGGCGTGTTGTACCGGATCGACTGGACGACCGGAGCGTTCCTCCAGTCGACTCCCCTCGGCTTCGGCGTCCCCTTCGACGTCAAGCTCGGGATCACTCCGAACGGCAGCTTCCTGCACGTCGCCGACCGCGCGACCGACTCGCTGCACGTGTTCGACGCGAACCACAACTTCCTCGCGATGCACTTCATCACACCCGCGTCGGACCCGGTCGGCTCACACTTCATGATCGTCGAGGATCGATGACGGCGCGTCCCGCCGCGCTCGACGGGCACGGCTCTCCTCCGTGGTCGACGGGCGCGTGAGCAGGAACGCGATCACGGCGAGCATCGTGCCCGCCGCGACGAACTTCAGTGCGAGAGAGAACGACCCGAAGGCGAGCGGATACGAGATCGAGATCACGATCAAGGCGATGCTGACGACCTTCGCCCGTCGGCTCACGACGCCGTGCTCGAACCAGTTCAGCACCGGCGGACCGAGCCGCGGGTGGCCGAGCAGCCAAGCGTGGAGGCGCCGCGAGCCCCGCGAATAGAAGTACGCCGCGAGGAGCAGGAACGGCGTCGTTGGCAGCAACGGAAGGAAGATTCCGAAGACCCCGATGGCGACGCTGAGGTGACCGGCGAGGATCAGGAACAGCCGCATGCTCGAGACCGTAGACCTCCGCCGAGCCGCCGTAAACGGTCCTCGGCCCCCGGAGTGCGTTCGACGATCCGGAACCCGACGGGTCGGGTAGGATCCGGCGCAGAAGTTCGGGCCTTTGCCGGAGCGTTGCCATGAGCCCAAGCGTCGCCCTCACCCTCCTCGTCCTTGCGACCGGCGCGCAGGAGCCTGGTCCCTCGCCGCTGCTCGAGAAGTCGGCGTCGACGCGGCCCGGGCTGGGTTCCTCCGGCACGATCGTGGAGATCAAGTTCAGGAACGGTACCGACGTGCGTCTGCAGGACGGCCGTTTCGTCGGCCGGGACGCCGCCGCGGAGCAGGTCGACGCACTCGTTCAATCGCTCGGCGCGACCGCGCGACGTACGTTCGCGCAGAGCGAGGAATGGCTGCGGGCGTGGCGCCGCTCGGGGGAAACGCACCGCGGCATCGAGCTGCACGACCTGAACCTCTTCTTCTGCATCGACCTTCCGCACGGTGGCGCGCCCGACGTCTGCGACGTCCTGAACACCCTCGAATCGGTCGAGATCGCGTACCCCGCATCGTTGCCGTTCGACCCGACGATCCCGCCGGCCCTGCTCCTGTGCCTTCCGGCGATGACCACTCCGGACTTCACGTCGCAGCAAGGCTACGCGGGGCCGGCTCCGACCGGCGTCGACGCGGCGCACGCGAACACGTTCTCCGGCGGCCGTGGAATCGGCGTGACGATCGTCGATTGCGAGACGGGCTGGACCGACGACCACGAGGACCTCGCGCACAAGGCGCAGGGCAGCTTCATCGGATACACGCCGGCCCCGTACCCGTGGCACCACGGCACGGCCGTCATCGGGGAGATGATCGGTGGAGACAACGGGTTCGGCGTCATTGGGCTCTGCCCCGACGCGGACGTGCGCCTGTCGACTCACTCCCCCGTCGGCGGAACGACGAACATCCCCGGGTCGATCATGAACGCGGCCGCCGCCGCGCAGCCGGGCGACGTGATCGTCGTCGAGATCCAGTGCTTCGATGGGCCGCCCGGGCCGCACCCGTGCGAGTACGCCGCCTCGACGTTCGCCACGATCCAGACCGCGACCGCCAACGGCGTCCACGTGATCGCCGCGGCCGGCAACGGCGACAATGACCTCGACGCCTCGGCCTACGGCGGAGCGTTCCTCTTCGCCGTGCGCGACTCGGGCGCGATCATCGTCGGCGCGTCGAACGGCAGCTCGCTCAGCAAGGCGGGCTTCTCGAACTACGGCACGCGCCTCACGTCGCACGGCTGGGGCTACAACGTCACCACGGCGGGGTACGGCGACCTCCATGACGGCGGGCCGTTCCAACTGGAATACACGAACTCGTTCTCCGGCACGTCGAGCGCAACGCCGATCGTGACGGGCGCGGCCGTCGACTTGATCGCGATCCATCGAACCGCGTTCAAGTCCGACATCGACCCGATCTTCCTTCGCGATCTCCTCAGGAGCACGGGCACGCCCCAGGGCAGCGGCGGGATCATCGGCTCCCGACCCGACCTCGAGAAGGCGATCCGCGCTCTCGCGATCCCCGAGGTCGAAGTGGCCGGCAACCTGACGGCGGGCGGCACGTTCCAGATCATCCTCCGCGGGACGCCCGGTGACGTGTTCGGTCTGTTCTGGTCCCCCTCGCTCGCGCCGCAGCCGACGTACCTGGCTCCCGCCGGCTACTTCCACCTGAACGTCGCGTCGTTCTTTCCGTTCCTTCCGAACGGAGTCATCGGTGCCAGCGGATCGACCACGCTCCAGTTCCCGATCCCGAACCTGCCCGGGCTCTCCGGTTTCACGAGCCACGTCCAGGGCTACCAGATCTTCCAGACGGGACCGGGAGTCGGAAGCTTCACGAACCACGAGACGTTCACGCTCTTGTGAACCGTCCCCGACCGACGATCCCCGCGTGCTCGCCGCCGCGGCCCGCTCCCTCTCTTTCCATCCCGCTCGGAGGCCGACATGAGAACAGGTCCCACGCCGTTCGATCCATCCGAACTCCGCCGGTTCCAGGAGCTTCTGCGCCAGAAGCGGCGCGACGTCGCGGACGATCTCGACGCGATCGCCGGTGACGTCCGCCGCGAAGACGCCGCCGACCCCGACGTCCCCATCGAGCCGGGTGAACGAGCGAGCGACGTCGAAGGGCGTCTCCTCTCGATGCAGCGCGGCCAGTCCTTGACCGAGCTCCTGTATCAGATCGATCGCGCGCTCGAGAAGATCGAGGAAGGCGTGTACGGAATCTGCGAGGAGAGCGGGGCCCCGATCGGTGCGGAACGGCTCGAAGCGAAGCCGTGGGCTCGGTTCTGCATCGAGGTGGAGCGAGGGCACGAGGCATAAGGCGCGATTCCAACCGCGCTTGCTCCATCCCCCATGTCCCTTCGGACCACGACGCGATCGGCCGAGTCGTCGAGCGCGGCGCGGCCCGAGAACCAAGGAGGAGAGTCGGGACGGGATACGCACCGCGCGCTCCACGGTCCGGGCGCTACGATACGACCTCGACTCGACGATGGTGATGGTTCACGATGTTCGTTGGCTCTCGGCCTCTCGCCGCGCTTCTCCTGACTCTGCTCGCCGGCTCGCTGCTGGCTTCGTGCCAGCGCCGCCCGCCGAGCGCGCCGGCGGTCCGCCGCGCGTCGCTCGCCGCGCCGCCGATCCAGGTCGACGAAGCCTCGTCCCGTCCGGCCGAGGTCGTGCGTCTTGGCTTCGCGGGCGCCGACTACGGCGGCTGGAAGCTCGACGGCGAACCCGACGAGGTCCTCGTCTACGACGGAAGCCTGTTCTTCCGCGGCCCCAACCCCACCGCGTCGGCTCGCCGCGCCGTCACGCTCGAAGCGGACCAGATCGATCGAGTTCGTGTCCGAGCGCGAAGCCTCGGCGGGGCGCGCATGGTGATCGGCTGGACGGCGTCGGACGGTGCCTCCCGCGCGAGCGCGCACCGCGCGTTCACGCTCCCGGGCGACGACGCCTGGCACGACGTCGATCTCGACCTTGCCAACGCCACCTCGTGGAGGAATCGGATCACGAACGTCAGCGTCGGCGTCGTGGAGCGACACGGGCTCCTTCGCGTCGAGGCAGTCTCCTTCCTGAGGACGTCCGTCGCGGCCCGCGTGGCGGCGATCGACTCCGCGCAAGGGTCGTCGATCTCCGTCGACGACCAGCGCAGACGCGCGCGCCCGCTGTTCGGATCTCGTACCCTCGAGGTCTCCGTCGACGGACACGAAGCGGACGGCACGCTGTCGCTCGCGATCGGCGTTCCGACGCGGACGATCGCGCACCGGACCGAGCCGCTCGCGATCCGCGTGCGGACCGGCGCGAGCGAGCGCAGCATCTCGATCCCGCCCCGTGCCGGATGGCACGAGCTCGCCTTCGACCTCGACGGCGAGGGACCGATCGAGCTCTCGCTGGACGACGCGACGCGGGCGATCGATGACGTCGTCTACGTGACCACCCCGTTCGTCGTGCCCGTGGCGCGCGATCGGCGCAAGAACGTCCTGCTGGTGACGTGCGACACGCTTCGCCGCGGCTTCCTCGGTTGCTACGGCGACACCGTCACGCGGACGCCGACCCTCGATCGCCTCGCGAACGACGGAATCACGTTCGACGACGCAACGACGAGCGCGAACTCCACGAATCCCTCGCACACGTCGATCATGACGTCGCTCTATCCGAAGGACCACGGCGTCATCAGCAACGCGGACCGGCTCGCCGAGGAAGCGATCACGCTCGCCGAATGGATCGGCTCCCGCGGCTACGCCACCGCCGCGGCGGTGGGTTCGGCCGTCCTCAACCCGCTGGTCGTCGGCATCGACCAGGGCTTCGACGCATTCTTCGAGTCGCGCGAACCGAAGCGCCCGGCGAGCGAGGTCAACGCCGCGGCGACGCCGTGGATCGAAGCGCACCGGATGCAGCCGTTCTTCCTCTGGGTGCACTACTACGATCCGCACGTCCCGTACCGACCACCGGCCGAGGACCTGGCGCTCTACTACGACGGCGACCCGCGCGAGGCGCGCCGCGACGCTCCGGCGCTCCCCGCCGACCTCCCGCAAGACGGACCCTACGCGTTCCTGCAGGGAGTGGCCGACCCCGAATACCCGATCGCGCTCTACCGCGGCGAGATCACCTCGATGGACCGCGAGCTCGGCCGGCTCCTCGCCGAGCTCGACCGCCTCGGGATCCGCGACGACACGATCGTCGTCTTCACCGCCGATCACGGCGAGTCGCTGGGCGAGCACGGCCTCTACTACACGCACGAAGGGCTCTACTTCACGACGGTCCGCGCGCCCTGGCTCATGCGGGTGCCCGGCGGGCCGAGCGGCCTTCGCGTGCGCCGTCCGTGCGAGACGATCGACATCGCTCCGACGATCCTGGCGCTGCTTGGTCTCGAAGTCCCGCAAGTCATGAGAGGGCGCCCTCAGTCGCTCGACGACTCCATCCCTCCGGGCCCGCCGCGCAAGCAGTACTTCCAACACGCGCACGACGTCTCCGCCGGCATCCGGACCGATCGCGTGCACGGCATCCTGGAGTCTCCCGGGGACGACGCGAACGGGCGCCTCCGGCTGTTCGACGTCCAATCGGACCCGCTCATGAGGACGGACGTCTCGCGAGAGCGCGCCGAGCTCGCGAGCCAATTGATGCGCCACCTCGACGAATGGCTCGCGGATCGACGCGAGCTGTCTTCCGTCGCGGCGGAGCTCACCCCCGAGCAGCAGCAGGTCCTCGAGCAACTCGGCTACACCGGAAAATAATTCCGCGACCCGGCAAGACTCTTGGTCGGCGCCTCTCGGCCCGTGAGGCGGCTCTCACGACCGTGTCCAACTCTTCGTCGGCGGTCGGTGGGCCCCCCGGCCCGGGATGCACGGGCGTGGAGCGCTATACAACGAGAGGAGGTTGTGATGGCACATTCCGCGTCCCTCGCCATCGCGCGGCTTTCGTTCGCCCGCCCATGCACACTCGGCGCCCGCGCCGATGCGTGAGGCCATGCGGGAGGCTTGATCGGCGATGTTCGCCACGGCAGAAGCCGCCGAACCTCGACCCACGGGTTCGGAGCGGTCCGAGTCGCCGCGCGCAAGTTTCGTCGTGGTGGCGAACCGGCTCCCGGTCCATAGATTCCGTCGCACGTCCTCCAACGCGACCACGTCCTCCGATACGACCACGACGTGGAGGACGAGTCCGGGGGGGCTCGTTTCGGCTCTGCAGCCGATCCTGCGCAACCGCGCGAGCTGTTGGATCGGCTGGCCCGGCGTCGCGGATCTCGACACCGCGCCGTTCCGACACGACGGCATCGCGAACGTCCCATTGAGCTGCAGTCGGGCCGAGGTCGCCGGCTTCTACGACGGCTTCTCGAATCGCACTCTGTGGCCGCTCTATCACGACGCGATCCGCGAACCCGAGTTTCGCCGCTCCTGGTGGCGGACGTACGTCGACGTCAACCGCCGTTTTGCCGAGGCGGCGTTGTCGCGTGCGGCCGACGACGCCTTCATCTGGATCCAGGACTACCACCTGCAGCTCGTCCCCTCGATCATTCGGGACCGCGGGACGACGTCGCGCATCGGTTTCTTCCTCCACATCCCGTTCCCTCCGCCGGAGCTCTTCTCCCGCCTGCCGTGGCGGCGCCAGATCCTGGAGGGACTCCTCGGCGCCGACGTCATCGGCTTCCAGACGAAAACGGCCGCGCGAAACTTCATGAAGTTGGCGCGGCGATACACGAACGCGAGGGGCACCGGCATCCACCTCGAGTACGAGGGCCGCACGATCCGGGTCGACGCGTTTCCGATCTCCATCGACTTCGCGCACATCCGGTCTCTCGCGCGGGAGGAGTCCGTCGTCAAACGGGCGCTTCGATTCAGAGGAAGGCTCGACCCCTCGCGGAAGGTCCTGCTCGGCGTCGATCGACTCGACTACACCAAGGGCATCGATGTGCGCTTGAAGGCGTACCGGGACCTGCTGCGGGCCGGCCACGTGAACGCGAAGCACTTCGTGCTGGTCCAGGTCGCCGTGCCGAGCCGCGAGCGCGTCTCCGACTACAAGCGGCTCCGATCCCAGATCGAGCGCCTCGTCGGCGAGATCAATGGTGAATTCGGAGAGCTCGGACGAGCCGCCGTCCACTACCTCCACCGCAGCTTCGACGTCGATGCACTCGTGTCGCTCTACCGCGCGGCGGACGTCATGCTCGTGACTCCCTTCGTCGACGGGATGAACCTCGTCGCGAAGGAGTTTGTCGCGGCGCGTGACGACGAGCGCGGCGTGCTCGTGTTGAGCGAGTTCGCCGGCGCCGCTCAGGAGCTCGGCGCCGCCCTGCTGGTCAACCCGTACGACGTAGACGGGGTCGCGCTCGCGATCCAGCATGCGCTCGGCATGTCGAACCACGACCAGCGGTCCCGCATGAGGTCGATGCGCCGAAGCGTGCAGAAGAACGACGTGTTCGCGTGGACCCGACGATTCCTCGAGGCGGCGCAAGAATGAAGCGACTCTACGCCAGACTGGACGAAATCGCCCGAACGCCCGTGCTCCTCGTCGCCACCGACTTCGACGGGACGATCGCCGACATCGCCGACGATCCCATGGCGGTCTCATCGCACCCCGCCGTCGTAGGAGCACTCACCGCGCTCTCGTCGATGGCGCAGACCGAGGTGGCGGTCATCTCGGGACGCGGCCTCGCCGTGCTCACCCAGGTCGCCGGAATCTCCGGAGGAGGAATCCGACTCGTCGGCAGCCACGGCTCCGAGTTCGACGTCGACGACTCGAACGACCTCCCGAGCGATGCCCTGGACCTCCGCGCGCGGCTCATCGAGGACGTGAACCGGATCGCGGCCGAGCATCCGGGTTGTCGCGTGGAGGAGAAGCCGGTCGGAGTCGCGCTGCACTACCGCGGCGCGCCGGCCGGCCGTTCCGGCGCCATCCGATCCGCGGTCCTCGAGGGTCCGGCGACCTTCGACGGCGTCCACGTCCTCGAGGGGAAGATGGTCGTCGAGCTGTGCGTCGTGCCCTCCGACAAGGGCCGGGCGCTGGACGTCCTCCGACGACAGGTCGGCGCGACCGCCGTCGTGTACATCGGCGACGACGTCACGGACGAGTTCGCGTTCGAACGACTCGGCGACTCCGACCTCGGCATCAAGGTCGGTGAAGGAGCCACCGCCGCCACGGAGCGGCTCGCGAACGTGGATGCCGTCGCGACCGCTCTCTCGAGGTTGTGCGAGCTTCGCGCCGAGGCCATCACCGAGGCCTACGCGGTCCCGATCGAGCGTCACTCGATGCTCTCGGACCTTCGCACCGCGGCGCTCGTGACGCCGAACGCGACGATCTCGTGGATGTGCGTTCCACGAATCGACTCGGCGGCGATCTTCGCCGACCTGCTCGGCGGCCCCTCCGCTGGATTCTTCGCGATCCGCAACGACGACGGCGAGAGCCCCCACCGGCAGGCGTACCACCACGATTCGCTCGTGCTCGAGACGGAGTGGCAGAACGCGCGCCTGATCGACTTCCTCGAGTGCTCGGACGAGCGGGTCTCGACTCCCGCCGGTCGTACGAACCTGGTTCGGATCCTCCGAGGAACGGGGCGCTTCACGATCGAGTTCGCGCCGCGGCTCGACTTCGGTCGCATGCACACCAGCCTCCGGGTCCGTGATGACGGGATCGAGACGACGGACACCGTCGACTCGATCGCGCTGTTGTCGCCGGGGGTCCGCTGGGAGATCGTCGAGGAGGGGCACCACCTGGTCGGACGCGCGAAGGTCGACCTGTCCGATGGAGAGTGCCTCTTCGACCTTCGCTTCGGCGCGGGCGACTCCGAGCCCGTCTCGGAAGGAACGGACGCGCGGCTGGCCGCGACCGATCGGTACTGGTCCGAGTGGTGCCGGCGCCTGCGCCTCCCGGACGTGCAGACCGACTTCGTTCGGCGGAGCGCCCTGCTCCTCAAGGGACTCTGCTATGGCCCGACGGGGGCTATCTGCGCCGCGGCGACCACGAGCCTCCCCGAACGCATCGGCGGAGTTCGGAACTGGGACTATCGCTTCTGTTGGCTGCGCGACGCGGCGATGATGGCCAAGGCGCTGCTGGCGTTGGGCTCGGAGCGCGAGGGGTTCGAGTTCCTCGAATGGATGCGCCGGGTCGCCGCGGACTGCGACGCGCCCGATCGGCTCCGTCCGCTCTACTCGGTGTCGGGAGAACCACTGGGGGCCGAGGGCGAGATCGGAGAGCTCTCCGGGTACCGCGGGAGCCGGCCCGTGCGGGTCGGCAACGGCGCGTCGCAGCAGATCCAGGTCGACGTCTACGGCCCGATCGCTGACCTCGTCCACGACCTCGCCCTCCACGACGCCGAGCGGGCCCGCCCGTATTGGCCGCTCGTGGAGTTCCTCGTCGAAGGAGTTCGGCGCCGCTGGAAGGAACCCGACCACGGCATCTGGGAGATCCGGCGGGGGCGCCGCCATCACGTCCACTCCAAGGTCATGTCCTGGTTCGCCGTCGATCGCGGCCTCGCGACCGCGGCGATCCTCGGAGTTCGTGCCCCGGCCGATTGGGGGCGCCTGAGGGAGAGGATCGCGCGGGACGTCATCTCGCGCGGCTTCAAGCGAGCGAGGAACGCTTTCACGGCGGCGTACGACGGCGACGACGTCGACGCCGCCACGTTGCATGTCGGACTCTCCGGCCTGCTTCCCGCGGACGACGACCGATTCGTCGGGACCGTCGCGGCGATCGAACGCGAGCTGCTGCAGGAACCTACCGTGTACCGCTATCACTCGGACGACGGTCTGCCGGGGCACGAGGGCGGCTTCCACGTCTGCACGTCCTGGCTGATCGACGCGTACATCGCGATGAATCGACTCGACGATGCGCGGGCGCTCTTCTCCCGTTTGATCGCGCTCGCGGGTCCGACCGGGGTCTTGTCGGAGCAGTATGGAGCGCATTCCCGACGCTCGTTGGGCAACGTGCCGCAGGGCTATTCCCACCTCGGCGTGATCCATAACGCGCTGAACCTCGCGCGCGCGTCGTTGCCGAGCCCGGCCGAACGCTCGACCGTCTGACGGCCGTTCGACGGCGGGAACCGCGGACCTCGCCGTCCGGCGCTTTTCGCCGCCCTTCTCCATCGGATGGGTCGACTCGCGGCGGTGCTGATGGACGGCGCGGGGCTGGAGCAGATCGGCTCGACCACGTTGCGCGGGCGGCTGCCGACCCGTTCGCCCGCCGTGCCGGGGCTGCGCGGATTCGACGACCCTCGGACCGGGCGTCGATCCGCATCGGGATCCAACTCCATCACCGGCGTCCGGTCGGCCTCGCTCCGGCGCCGGTGCGGGCGGCCGTGCTCGCGGCCGACCGGCCGGCGCAGGCCCCACGCAGGTACGGATGCGGCCCTGGATTTCCGAGGCACCACACTAGAATTCGATGTTTTGCCGACTCATCACGACCATGAGCACCTGCCTCAACTGCGGCTTCGACATCGAGGGCGAGCACAAGTTCTGCCCCTCCTGCGGGACCCGTTCGCCCGAGGTGGCGGATCCGGGCCATTCGCTCATCGGCCGGACGTTGAACGACAAGTACCGCATCCTTTCCGAGCTGGGCGCGGGGAGCATGGGATCGGTCTACCTCGCCGAGCACGTCCGCTTGAAGAAGAAGGTCGCGCTCAAGATCCTCCACATCGATCTGCAGGTGAACGACGACGCGCTCCAGCGGTTCCAGCGCGAGGGGATCGCGGCCGGACAGTTCACCCATCCGAACGCGATTCAGATCTTCGACTTCGACCGCGGCGAGGGGAAGCTCTTCTACCTGGCGATGGAGTTCGTCGAGGGACGAAGCCTGAAGAAGTTCCTGCGCGAGGAAGGCGCCCGGCCCGCCGCCGAGGCGGTGGCGCTCACGCGGCAGATCCTGAGCGCGCTCGCGGAGGCACATCGGCACGGCATCATCCATCGCGACCTGAAGCCCGACAACATCATGGTGGTCGACGGCCCGGCCGGCGAACGCACGATCAAGGTGCTCGACTTCGGGTTGTCGAAGCTGATCGACCGGCCGCTCGGCGCGAGCATGCGGACGCAGACCGGGATGATCATCGGCACCCCGCTCTACATGTCACCGGAACAGTGCGCCGGAGAACCGGCAGACCACAAGAGCGACCTCTACGCGGTCGGTCTGATCCTCTACGAGATGATGGCCGGGCGGCTCCCCTTCGAGGGGCGGAGCGTGTCGGAGATCTTGATCGAGCGGGCGACCGCGAAGGCGCCGTCGTTTCGGAAGGCGCATCCGGAGCTCTCGCCGCCGAAGGAGCTGGACGCGATCTTGAGGAAGGCTCTGCAGCCGAAGCCGAAGGACCGGTTCGAGTCGGCGGCGGACATGATCGCGGCCCTCGATCGCGTCACCTTCGACGGGACGTCGACCGCGACGCCGCGGAGGGTCGTCGCTCCCGCCGCGGCTTCCGGTGGATCCGAGCCCACGCTGGTGCTCCCGGCCATCCGACCGCCGAGGAAGCGTCGACTCGGCCTCGCCGTCGGAATCGTGGTCGTCACGACGGTCGTCGCCGCGCTCGGCGCCTACCTCGCCATGTCCGGAGCCGGCGGGCGTCCGGACGCGTCGACTCGTCCGGCCCGCGTCAGCGCCAAGAATCCAGCCGCGCGGACCGCGAGCGAGGATCGTTACCTCGAGCTGCTCGCGCAAGCCCGGCGAGCGCTCGCCGATCGTGATTCGACGGCGGCGCTGGTCGCCGCGGAAGAGGCCCTTCGCCTCGACTGCCGCGACGCGGAGGGCTTCCTCGTGCGGGCCCAGGCGTATCGCCAGCGCCGCGACCTCGACACGGCGATCGCCGACTGCGAGGAAGCGTTGAAGCTCGACCCCACGTTCGGGGCGGCGGCGGCCGAAGTCGGCTGGATCCACTTCGACCGTGAGGAGCATGCCGCCGCGTTGAGCTCGTTCGACAAGGCGCTCGACGCGGACGGCGCGTCGGCGACAGCGTTCACCGGTCGCGGCGCCACCGAGTATCGTCTCGGCCGCTTCGAGTCGGCGCGCGAGTCCCTCGAGAACGCGATCGCGCTCGACTCGCGATCCACGCTCGCGCCGATCTACCTCGGCCGAACGCTCCTCCAGCTCGGTGACGTCAACGGTGCGATCAGCGTGTTGATCCAGGCGAAACGAAACGACTCCAGATCGTGGGAGGCGTACGCGATCCTCGGCGAGGCGTACCTTTCCGCGGGACGGTTCGACGAGGCCGACGCGCAGCTTCGCGAGGCGATCCGCCTCGAGCCCGCCGCGGCTCAGCCCGCGCTCTCTCTGGCGACGCTCCTCGTCGAACGACACCGCTACGAGGAAGCGGTCCTGCTCCTCGACGACGCGGTGACGCGACACTCCAGCGTCGGTCGGCTCCACGTCCTCCGCGGCACGGCGCTCCGGGCCCAGGGTCAGGACGCCGCCGCGATCCGCGCGCTCGAGCGCGGAGTCGAGCTCGATCCGGAAGACGTCGCGGCCCGTGTGCTGCTCGGCATCCTCTATGAGCGGCAGGACCGCGTCGACGACGCGATCGAGCAGTACCGCGCCGCCCTCGACGAGGACGACAGTCTGAGCGAGGCGCACCTGCAGCTCGGCGTCGCGCTGATGAACGCGGGACGGTATGACGAGGCGGAGCTCCCGTTGAGCCGCGCCGCGGAAGACCTCACGGACGACGCGTTCGCGCAGAAGGCGGCCGGCGTCCTCTACCTCGACTACCTGCCGGACGCCGAGAAAGCGACTCAGTACCTGGAACGGTACATGCGCCTCGACGGCTCGGACGCGCGCGTCGACGAGTGGCTGCGAAGCCTGAGGCGGTGAACGAGCCCGTCGACGCCGACGCTCCAGACGACGAGACAAGGGGCCGGCGGGCCGGAGCCGGCGTGTTCCGTCAACGCGCCGCGAACTCGTGCGCCCGGAAGTCGATCTCGAGCTGGTCGCGGCCGGTCGTCAGCAACGGATGCACCGACAGTCCGCTCGGGTTGCCTCCGTTCAGTACGACCCGGATGTAGCCCACGAACGGGCCTTCGGTCGGGCGGCCCCGCTCGTCCGGGCTAGATCTGGTGTCCTCGCGCTCCCACATCAGATACGTGAACAGCATCCCCAGCTCCATCCAGCGATCGTGGGCGCTCCCCTCGTACTCCTTGAAGTCGTCGGTCAGGAGTCGACGCAGCGGGATCCACTTGTTCGTGGACTCGATCCGCTCGAGCTCGGCCACGCCGTAGCCGTACGCCCAGTAGAGGGAGAAGTACGCGGCCAGTCCCTCGTCCACCCACAACGGCGGTTGGCGAGGAAACGCGGCCGCGACGTACTGGTGTGCGGCGGCATGCGTGATCCACATCTGCAGAAGGGTGTGGTCGCGCAAGTAGTACGTGGCCACCGCCTTCTCGGGGTGCTGCAGCGAGTAGAACGCGCCCATGAAGGACGAGTGCTCCTGCCCGTGCTGCTCGCCGAACGCGTTGTACTCGGGCAGGCTCGGAAAGATGAAGATCGGGAACTTCGCCGGCGGCGCGTAGTCCACGTCGAGGATCGACTGGAAGTGCCCAAGCATGGTGTCGAGGCCCTGCGCGACCTCGAGTCCGAACGCGCGGCTGTGGGTCGTTCGCACCTCGTAGTACCGCGACTCGACGCGCCAGGCCGATTCCCACGTCGAGTGATCCTCACGCAGCGTGATCTTCTCGCGAACGGCGGCGCCTTCGCGCGCGATCGCGTCGGCGAGGACCTTCTCGTACAGCCGCTTCGATCCCACGGCGTCCGAGTCGCCCGGCGCCGCCGCGGCCGAGGCGCAGAACCCGACGAGAAGCAGTGCTCGCGAACGCATGTATGGGCTCCTGGTCAGGTCCGACCGCGTCATGAGTCAACGTGAAGTCGTCGTCGATGTCGCGTGCCTCGAGCTCGTTCACCTCGTTGCGCGTCCGGACCTCGTCGAGCTCGTCGGGGTCCGTGAAGTTCCCGTCGCCGTCGAGGTCGAGCTTGTTGCGGCTCCACTTCGACCAGACGCACGCCGTGATCCGGTTGAGTTCGTCCATCCGGGTGCTGGTGCTGGAACTGGTGTAGAGGCAGTAGAACACGTCCGGCTCGTCGTAGACCGTCCCCACGACCGTGCCCGTTTCCAGGTACTCGTACTTCGCGAGGGACACGGCTCCGTCCTTGACCTCCGTCACGCGGCTCGCATCGTCGTCGAGCGAGCTCGAGGACGAGTCAGTCTACGTGATCACGTTTCCCGAGGGGAACGTGGCCTGAGTCTTTCGCAGGGTGTTTCGGCCGCCCGTGTTCCGGCATCGACGGCGGAATCGCGGTCGTACGACGACGGACGTGGAAGGGCGGTTCTCGGTCGGTCCGGTTCCGGCCGAGCGCCGCTACGACGTCGTCGCGACCCAGGGCGATCGACGGACCCGTCGGCTCGACATCCGCGCCGGGGATGGACGTGATCGTGAAGCTCGGATCGAGATGACGCGGTGCCGCCGAGCGCGAACGGTGCCGCGGTCGCGCACCGACCCGGCTTCAGCGACCGCCGCTCTTTCCGCCCGACGCGGCGATGCGGGCGATCTCCTCGGGCGTCAACGCGCGCGTGTACACCGCGAAATCGTCCAGCATGCCCTTGTAGAACTTGCCGCCGCCCGCGTGCTGGCCGATCCGTGCGATCGCGGGGTTCGCCAGGCTGCCCAGCAGCGTCAGACTCACCGCGAACGGGGAGTCCGGTGTCAGCACGCCATTCACGTAGAAGCGTACTTGCGGCGACGCGGCGCTGCGATGCACCACGCAAGCGACGTGCGCGATCTGGTTCGTGGGCACGGCGGTGGTGGACACGTAATTGACCCACGTCCCCGCTCGTGACAACTGCAGAGAAATCTGACCATTGCGCAGGAACAACGTGTATCCGGCGCTGAACGGCACTCGTTTCTCGAGGATCGCCTGGATGCCGGTCGAGCCGGACGCGACGTTCACGAACCCCTCGATGGTGAAATCCGGGCCGATCATGTCGAGATAGCTGGGACTCGCGGTCGGCTCCACCCAATCGTTGATGCCATCGAGGAGGATTCCTCCGCCATGGAGGCCGGGTCCGATCGCGGCGCCGCCCGACATCGTGCCGCTGACGTTCGCGATCGCGTCATCGGTCTCCGTGGTGACGCCGACGACCTCGCTCTCGTCGAACTTCCACCAGCTCACGCATCCGTCGGGCAGCGGAGCGAAGCTCGAGGATGCCTCGCCTCCCACCGGATTGAATTCGAAGAAGTTCCTCGGCTCGAGGTCGAGACCGGTCCAGTGGATACCCGTGATTCCCGTGACGCCGCACGGCAGGTCGTTCTTCGAGCGATCCTCGTCGTGCGGGTCATGATAGATCGACGTTCGGACCCAGACGACGGGATCGGTCACGAACGCGTCCGCCGTCCCGACCGGATAGCCGTACACGTACAGGTCCGGCGGCGTCACGTGCGTCGTCTGCCACCCGAGCTCCGATGCGTTCCACTGCGAGATTCCAGCGTCCCACTGCGTCCAGGCCTCGTTGGGTCCGTAGTGTCGCGCGAGTCCCTCGAAGTTGAACGGGCTCACCTCGTAGCCGGGGTCGTTGCCATGGAAGTTCGGATGCGCACCGTCGACGATCGTCGCGCGAATGAAGTTCGCGACGTTTGCGCTGATGTCGTTGAACTGCTCGGGCACGAGAGTGATCGCGACGTCCTTCGCCTGGGCCCCTGGTCCATCGACATGGGTCGAGCTGTCGACCCGGTCGACATTGTCCCCGAACAAGTTGAAGTGGACATGCCACAGAACGTTGTGCATGTGTCCCTGAGTCGGGTCGGACGGATTGTTGTAACCCGTCGCTCCGACGCGCAGCGTGATCGTGCCGTCGTTCCGGAAGCCGTACTGGACGACGTAGTCGTAGTTGCCCGCGTCGTAGACCGACCACGCGACGACCTCGAGCAAGCGTCGAGCCCGGTTGCGATACGCGCCCTGATGGTGCTTGTCCAACCAGGCGGGACCCAGATCTCGCAGCTCGACGACGACTCGTGGCTTGTTGTCACCGGACAACGTCTCGAGCGACGCCACTCCATCGCGCGGAAGGTCTACGTCGCTGACGGCGTCGAGCACCGCGTACGGGTTCATGTCGTAGAGCCGCGGCGCTGCGTTTGGATCCCAGAACGGACCGCCGTTGTAGGCGACGAAGATCTCGGCCGGACCGGCTCCATCGAGGACACGCGTGAAGCTCGCTTCGTCGGGCCGCCGAACCGACGCGTTGGCGATCCACACGCCCTTGATTCCGCGCTGCTCGAGGCAGACCTGCCATTCGATCAGGCCGAAATCGATGGCGAGCTGTGCGCTCATCGGCCCATCGCACCCTTGAGTCCACGTATAGGTCTGTGCCTGCGCGGAGAGCGCCAGCGTCGCTCCGATCCCGATCGGCGCGGCGCGCCGCAGGACGCGCGACCATGAGATGGCGGCGAGAGACGCGATGCACCCGTGAGTCTTCATGACGTGTTGCTCCAGCGGTCGGTCGGACGTGGCGCCGCCGCGGAACTTCGCTCGGCGCGTCGACGAGGTAAGGAGCGGAATGACCGGACCGGTTCGTCACGAAAAAACGGGCGCCTCCGATTCGAGAGTCGCCGGATCCGTTCCGGCGCTCGCGGTGTACACCGCGGCGCTCGAGGTCTACTCGGACCATTTTTGCCGTCGATGCGGGCGCTGGCCAAGCTGCAGGTCCGCGCGGGCCGCGAGTACGGCGGACGGAGCGGATGTTGAAGAAAGGCTCGGACGATTCGTGAGCCCGTGGCGCGTCTCGGTAAGTGCACCTCCGCGCGGGCGACGCCGTTGGCAGCGCCGTGGACGTCGCGTACGCTGGGCCGGTCCCTCTCGATCCCCGGCCGGAGTCCTCGCGAATGTCGACGTCGATGCTCTTCCTCCTCGCGTTGCTCGTTCCGTCCCCGATTCTCGACGATGAGGAGAAGGACGCCGCTTGGGACGTCGACGCGCCCGAAGGTCCGTCTCGAGAGATCACGATCGACGCCGGCGAAGGGACCTGGATGTCCCTCGACGTCAGCCCCGACGGCAAGACGGTCGTGTTCGACCTGCTGGGCGACCTCTACACCGTTCCGATCGGCGGGGGCGACGCGACGCCGCTCACCGAAGGGATCGCGTGGGACATGCAGCCGCGGTTCTCGCCCGACGGAACAAGGGTCGCGTTCACCAGCGACGCGGGCGGCGGCGACAATCTGTGGGTGGTCGACGCGGACGGCCGGAACCGTCGCGCCGTCACCAAGGAGACGTTCCGACTGGTCACGAGCCCCGGCTGGTCGCCGGACGGAACGTACCTCGTCGGCCGCAAGCACTTCACGTCGCGGCGCTCGCTCGGCGCCGGCGAGATGTGGCTGTATCACGTCCACGGCGACGGCAGCGGGCTGCAGATGACGACCAAACCGTCCGAGCAGAAGGACGTCGGCGAACCGGCCTTCTCGCCCGACGGACGGTACCTCTACTACAGCTACGACGCGTCGCCGGGCGGAACGTTCGCCTACAACAAGGACTCGAACGGACAGATCTACGTCATCGCTCGTCTCGACCGCGAGACCGGCGAGGGCATCGATCTCGTGACCGGACCCGGCGGTGCCGCGCGGCCGACGCCGTCGCCCGACGGCAACTGGCTCGCGTTCGTGCGCCGCGTCCGGTTCCAGACCACGCTCTTCCTGCTCGACCTCCGCTCGGGCGTCGCCCGTCCCGTCTACGATCGGCTCGAGCGCGACATGCAGGAGACGTGGGCGATCCACGGCGTCTACCCGACGATGGCCTGGACGCCCGATTCCAGTTCGATCGTCCTCTGGGCGAAGGGGAAGATCCATCGGGTCGACACGACCACAGGCGCCGCGACCGAGATCCCGTTTCGCGTCCGCTCGACGCGTACGATCCAACCCGCGGTGCGGTTCGAACAGGAGGCGGCGCCAAGCCAGGTCGACGTCAAGTGCCTGCGCTGGGTCCGGGTCTCGCCGGACGGAACACGGGTCGTGTACCAGGCGCTCGGCCACCTCTACGTGAAGGAGCTGCCGGACGGGGCGCCGCGCCGCCTGACGAAGCAGAACGATCGCTTCGAGTTCTCCCCGTCGTTCAGCCGCGACGGCAAGTGGATCGTGTACGTGGCGTGGGACGACGACTCCCTCGCGTCGGTCGAAGTCGTCTCCGCCGACGGCGGCGAAGGCCGCGCGCTGACCACCGACAAGGGACACTACGTCGACCCGGCAATCTCGCCCGACGGAGAGATGGTCGTGTACGGAAAGGTCTCCGGAGGCTACCTCACGTCGCCCGCGTGGAGCCTCGAGACCGGCCTGTACCGGGTTCCGTTCGAAGGGGGAAACGCGGAGCGCGTGACGAAGCGGGGCACGAACCCGCAGTTCGGCAAGCGCAGCGACCGCGTCTTCCTCATGACGGTGGAGCCGAACGGCGACGTCGACCGCCGCGCGTTGATCAGCGTCGGGCTCGACGGCAAGGAGGAGCGCACCCACCTCGTGAGCGAGGCGGCGACCGAGTACGCGGTCTCACCGGACGAGGAGTGGGTCGCGTTCATCGAGCGCTACCACGCCTACGTCGTCCCGCTCGCTCCGATCGGGCGCGAAGTCAAGGTCGGTCCGAACGAGAACTCGATCCCGAAGGCGCGCGTGACGAAGGACACGGGTGAGAACCTGCAATGGTCCGGCGACGGAACGAAGCTCCACTGGTCGCTCGGCCCGACCCTGTACACGCGCGCGCTCACCGACTCGTTCGCGTTCCTGGATGGAGCGCCCGAGACGCTGCCCGAGCCTCCGACCGAGGGGATCGCCATCGGCTTCACCCACGACGGGACGGGAAGCGCGGCGGGCACGACCGCGCTGATCGGCGGCCGCGTGGTGACGATGCGCGGCGACGAGGTGATCGAGGACGGCACGGTCATCGTCGAGGGGAACCGTATCGCGAAGGTGGGCCCGCGCGCCGACGTCGAGGTCCCCGCCGGCGCCCAGGTCGTGAACGCGGCCGGCACGACGATCATGCCCGGCATCATCGACGTGCATGCGCACGGCGGCCAGGCGTCGGACGCCGGCGTGACGCCCCGGCGCAACTGGATCCACCACGCCAACCTCGCGTTCGGCGTCACCACGATCCACGACCCGTCGAACGACACGAACGCGATCTTCGCGGTGAGCGAGCTCGCCAAGGCGGGGATGGTGCTCTCTCCGCGCACGTTCTCGACGGGCACGATCCTCTACGGCGCGGCGGGCTCGTTCAAGGCCGAGATCGACGGCCTCGACGACGCGCGGTTCCATCTGCGCCGCCTGAAGTCGATCGGGGCGTTCTCGGTGAAGAGCTACAACCAGCCGCGTCGCGATCAACGCCAGCAGGTCATCCAGGCCGCGCGCGAGCTCGGGATGCACGTCTATCCCGAGGGCGGCTCGACGTTCATGCACAACCTGACGATGGTCGTGGACGGCCACACCGGCGTCGAGCACTCCCTCCCCGTCGAGCGCATCTACCAGGACGTCGTGCAGCTCTGGGGCGCGTCCGAGGTCGGCTACACGCCGACGTTGATCGTCGGGTACGGCGGCATCTGGGGCGAGAACTACTTCTACGACACGGCCAACGTGTGGGAGAACGAGCGACTGATGACGTTCGTCCCGCGCTTCGTGGTCGATCCACGTTCGCGCCGCCGGACGAGGGCGCCCGCCGAGGAGTACAACACGCTGAAGAGCGCGGCCATCTGCCGAGCGCTGCTGGACGGCGGCGCACGTTGCCAGCTCGGTGCGCACGGCCAGCTCGCCGGCCTCGGCGCGCATTGGGAGCTGTGGCTCTTGAAGGAGGGCGGCCTCACCAACCACGAGGCGCTGCGCGCCGCCACGCTCGACGGCGCCCGGTACCTCGGGATGGAGACGAACCTCGGCTCGATCGAAACCGGCAAGCTCGCCGACCTGATCGTCCTCGACGAGAACCCGCTCGACGACATCCGGAACTCCGAGCACGTGCGCTACACGATGCTGGACGGACGCATGTACGACTCGCGGACGATGAAGCCGGCGTTCGACGAGCACGCCGAGACCCCGCGCTTCTTCTGGTCGGACATGCAGAACGGCCTGCCGGCTCAGGTCCGCATCGGCGGCTGCGTGGGCTGCATGGGCACTGGCCACGAGCACGAGCGCGTCGGGTACCACTAGACTAGTGGTGTGATTCAGATTGTTGGTGGATTATCCGGAGGTCATCGTCGTCGCTGGCAAGGCGCGACGACGACCGCGTATTCGAGATACGTCGAGGAGGAGCAACGCAGCAAGCGATGACGAGGGCCCCGGAGAAACGT
>CAZYQW010000080.1:0-4288 GCA_964649825.1 uncultured Phycisphaeraceae bacterium
GAAGCCGGCAAAGCCCGCCCCGTCGCGCACCATCTGCCCGATCGCCTGCGCCGGGGACAGCTTGGCGCGCAGCACGCCGAAGAGATCGACGTAGGAGATCAGGAAGTACTTGATGCCGCGTTCTTTTGCAGCCTTTGCCAGATCCGTAGCCATCACAGCCCCCTCGCTTGTCCCAGCCTGTCCTCTTCCCCTCCGAGCTTCTTGGCCCATCCTTTGAGACGGCCGCTGTTGCGGCCTCCTCAGGATGAGGTCGGTGGGTTTGTCCACATTAGAACAACCTCATCCTGAGGAGGGCGCAGCGAAGCGTAGCCCGTCTCGAAGGATCGGCCACGGGCCCCGTCCGCGACACCTCAGTACCCGCCCTGTCCCGGGATCCAGTTGGTGCCGGCCAGCGGCACCCGGGCCATGGCGGCGGCCTCCACGGTCAGCGCCACCAGGTCCTCGGGCTCCAGGTTCAGGACGTGGCTCTTGCCGCAGGCGCGCGCGATGATCTGCATCTCCATGGTCATCACCGCGAGGTAGTTGGCCAGCCGCCGCGCTGCCTTGACCGGGTCGAGGCGCGCGGCCAGCTCCGGCGTCTGCGTGGTGATGCCGGCCGGGTCGCGGCCCTCGTGCCAATCGTCGTAGCAGCCGGCCGTGGTGCCGAGCTTGCGGTACTCCTCCTCCCAGACGGGATCGTTGTCGCCGAGCGCGATCAGCGCGGCGGTGCCGATGGCGACGGCGTCGGCGCCCAGCGCCAGAGCCTTGGCAACGTCGGCACCGTTGCGGATGCCGCCTGAGATGATGAGCTGCACCTTGCGGTGCATGTCGAGGTCGAGCAGCGCCTGCACCGCGGGGCGGACCGCAGCCAAGGTCGGGATGCCGACATGCTCGATGAAGATCTCCTGCGTCGCCGCGGTGCCGCCTTGCATGCCGTCGACCACCACCACGTCGGCGCCGGACTTCACCGCCAGGGTCACGTCGTAGTAGGGCCGGGTGGCGCCGACCTTCACGTAGATCGGCTTCTCCCAGTTGGTGATCTCGCGCAGCTCGTGGATCTTGATCTCCAGGTCGTCCGGCCCGGTCCAGTCCGGGTGGCGGCAGGCCGAACGCTGGTCGATGCCCTCGGGCAGGTTGCGCATCTGCGCTACGCGTGGCGAGATCTTCTGCCCCAGCAGCATGCCGCCGCCGCCGGGTTTGGCGCCCTGGCCGATGACGATCTCGATGGCGTCCGCCTTGCGCAGGTCGTTGGGGTTCATGCCGTAGCGCGACGGCAGGTACTGATAGACCAGCGTCTTGGAGTGGCCGCGCTCCTCGGGCGTCATGCCGCCGTCGCCGGTGGTGGTGCTGGTGCCCATGACGCTGGCGCCGCGCCCGAGCGCCTCCTTGGCCGGGCTGGAGAGCGCGCCGAAGGACATGCCGGCGATGGTGATCGGTATCTTCAGCTCGATCGGCTTCTTGGCGAAGCGCGTGCCGAGCGTGACGTTGGTCGCGCACTTCTCGCGGTAGCCCTCGAGCGGGTAGCGCGAAACCGAGGCACCGAGGAACAAGAGGTCGTCGAAGCCCGGCAGCTTGCGCTTCGCGCCGCCGCCGCGGATGTCGTAGATGCCGGTCGCCGCGGCGCGCTGGATCTCGGCGATCGTGTAGGCGTCGAAGGTGGCCGAGGAGCGCGCCGGCGTGCGGTGGGTGGGATTGCTGTCCATCTCAGTACGCGTCCACGTTGTCGACGTGGAAGTTGTAGAGCTTGCGGGCGGAACCGTAGCGGCGGAAGCGCTTCACGTCGGCGTTGACGCCGGCGCGGTCGAGCAGGCGAGCGAGCTTCTCCTTGTGGTGCGCCGTCATCTGCTTCTCGACGCAGTCGCTGCCCAGGGTCTCCACCTTGCCGGCGACATAGAGCCTGGCCTCGTAGATCGAATCGCCCAGGCTGGCACCGGCGTCGCCGCAGACCACCAGCGCGCCCGACTGCGCCATGAAGGCCGACATGTGGCCGACCGAGCCGCCGACCACGATGTCGATGCCCTTCATCGAGATGCCGCAGCGCGAGCTGGTCGAACCAGCGATCACCAGGAGGCCGCCCTGGCCGGTGGCGCCGGCCGCCTGGCTCGCGTTGCCGGTGACGTGCACGCGCCCCGACATCATGTTCTCCGCCACGCCCGGTCCGACGTGGCCCTTCACCAGGACCTCCGCCTCCTGGTTCATGCCGGCGCAGTAGAAGCCGGTATGGCCCTCGATGGTGACGCGGATCGGCTGCGTCAGCCCGACGGCGATGGCATGGGCACCTTCGGGATTGAGCACGGTGAAGTCGCGCTCGTTCGAGCCTGGCGGCACGCCCTGCAGCCGCTGGTTCAGCTCGCGCAGGGTGACCTGCGTCAGATCCAGCACCGTCATGCGCCTTGGTTCCAGGCGTAGATGGTGCCGGGCTTGGGCTCCCAGATTTCGGCCTGGTCGGCGCCGGGCAGCACGGCAATCGCGCGGTATTCGGTCGCCATGGCCACCCAGTCGTCGGTCTCGGCCAGCACCGCGTGCTTGCAGGCGATGGGGTCGCGCACCACGGCGAAGCCGTCGCGCGTGCCGATGGCGAAGGTGTAGAAGCCGTCGAGATCGCGGAAGCCGGCGGTCAGCGCCTGCTCCAGCGTGTCGCCCTCGCGCAGCCGCCAGGCGAGATAGCCGGCGCCCACCTCGGTGTCGTTGTCGGTCTTGAAGACGATGCCCTCGCGCTTCAGCTTCTCGCGCAGCCGGTTGTGGTTGGAGAGCGAGCCGTTGTGCACCAGGCAGAGGTCCATGCCGGTGGAGAAGGGGTGCGAGTGCTCTGTGGTGACCGCGCTTTCGGTTGCCATGCGCGTGTGGCCCAGCGCGTGGCTGCCGGCGACCTGACGCAGGTCGAAACGCTCCACCACGTCCTGCGGCAGACCCTTCTCCTTGAAGATCTCGATGGTGTCGCCGGCGGAGACGATGTCGAGTTCCGGGTGATGCTGCTTCAGCCAGGCCTCGATCACGGGAAAAGCCTCATGCACCACGACCACGGCATGGCTGCCGCGCACCTCGAGCTCCACCTTGTCGCTGAGCTCCGCCCTCAGGTGGCTCTTCAGCGTCGACCAGGGATAGTCCGGGTCGGCGGCGTGCAGCGAGAGCTTGGTCGCGCCTTGCGCGACGGGATTGCGGTAAAGCGCCACGCCGGCGGAATCCGGCCCGCGGTCGCTCATCTGGATCAGCATGGAGGAAAGGTGGTCGCCCAGCCGCGCCTGCAGCTTGGGAGTCTTGGTGAACAGTCCAACGATGCCGCACATGGGCGGAGGGGCTCCTCGAGGGTCTGGGGAGTTAGTTAGCGGAAGGGAGGGGGCGGTTCAACTGGCCGGAAAAGATTTTTCCCCCGGTGAATAGCTGGCCTGCGCAGGCCCCCGGCCGCTGCGGTGGATGGCGCGCCTCACTCCTCCTCGCCCTCGCGCAGGTAGCAGATGATCGAGAGGTAGCGCGCCGGGAGCTCGATCAGCTCGTCGGGGCCGTGCGGCGCGTCGGAGTCGAAGAACAGCGAGTCGCCAGGCTCCAGGCGGTAGGTCTTGTCGCCGTGGCGGTAGCCGACCTTGCCCTTCAGCATGAAGAGGAACTCCACGCCGGCGTGCTGGAACAGCGGGAAAACGTCCGAAGCAGCGGTCAGCGTTATCATGTAGGGCTCGACGGTCAGCCGCCGGCCGGTGGAGTGGCCGAGCAGCTGGTACTGGTGCCCGGCGCGCGTGCCCCGGCGCTCGATCACTAGCCCCGTCCCGGACTTCACGAAAGTCGCCTCGCGCGTCTCCTCGAAGCGGCGGAAGAACGAAGTGACCGGGACGTGCAGCGCGGTCGAGAGCGCCTGAAGGGTGGCTAGCGAGGGCGAGGTGATGCCGTTCTCGATCTTCGAGAGCATGCCGAGCGACAGGCTGGTCGCCGCCGCAAGATCGGCGACGGTGATGCCGAGCTTCTTGCGGAACGCGCGCACCTCGCGGCCGATCGCGACCTCCAGCACCTTCTCCTTCGTGTCGCGCACCGCATGCGGGTTCTGCGTCAGCGGCGGGCGCCTGGAATGGAGATCGGCCACCGCCGCCTTGAACGATTTGACCGCCGCGCCCTGGTCGGGGCGCCGGGTCCTGCTCTTGACGCTCTGATCGGCCCTGCTCACGATCGCCTCATTCCTCCAGACCGGTGGATTTCACCTCCGGTGAAACCTGTCCTCGTCAGATAGCGCGGCCGGGCGTGAAGCTCAATGTGCCGAAATGTCCAATGCGTATCCCCCGGCAGCCGATCCGGAACGGATTCCGGACGGCGACGCATTGAC
>CAZYQW010000081.1:0-102151 GCA_964649825.1 uncultured Phycisphaeraceae bacterium
ACGTTTCTCCGGGGCCCTCGTCATCGCTTGCTGCGTTGCTCCTCCTCGACGTATCTCGAATACGCGGTCGTCGTCGCGCCTTGCCAGCGACGACGATGACCTCCGGATAATCCACCAACAATCTGAATCACACCACTAGAACGAGATGAACTCACGGCGTCTCGCCGAGGAGGTCGATCGTGAGCGGACCGACCGGCGTGGCGGTCGCGAGACGGAGGAGTCGCCGCGGGGCGGCCGCCTCGATCCAGGCGGTCAGGTCGAGCCGCGGCGGTTCGCGATCGCCGGGCGCGCCGGCGCGCCGGCAGGCGAGCGTCAGGCGCTCGGCCGCGGCTGCGACGTCTCCCCGATCGATCCGTTCGAGTGCTGAGTATCGCACGTCGATCGAGTAGATGTGCGCGCCGACGTGGACCGAGAACGAGTCGGCGAGCGTCGCCGTCCAATCGGTCCGCCGCACGTGGAGGAGGAACGAGAGAGGCTCCCATGCGTCGGTTACCTCGTGGAGTCGGACCACGGACTCGCCGGCGTGGCGATAGCGGCTGATGACGAGCCGTTCGGCTTGCTCGAAGTAGAGCATCAGCTCGTGGAGGTCGCCACGGCGGCGCGAGTGAACGCGCGCCCGTCGCGGCTTCAGGGAGCCGGCTTCGATCTCGGCGTCGATCCGCTCATCCAGCTCGAACAGGAAAGCGGCCGGGCCCGCGGTCCGCGCGCGCAGGTCCGCGTGCAGCCGCTCCGGCGCCGCGGGCACGGTGAGCTCGAACTCGATCCGCCCGGCCGGCAGTCCGCAGACCGAGGCCGCATAAGCGAGACGCTCGTCGAGGCAGAACGGCAGCGCCGTCGAATCCGGTGTGACGGGCGTGACGTGCGGAGCGATCGGGATGGCCCGCGGCGGCGCCGAGCAGCCGGTCCCGCACCAGACGAGGGCGGTCAGCCAGATCGCGTCTTCGTTTCGGAGTCGCACGAACCCCTCCGCGGTGAGGGAGCGGCGAGGGCGCGGCCGCGGGATTCACGGATTCTGCCCTCTTCACTTGTTTCGGCTCGTTCGGTTCCGGATCTTGACGCCGGAGGGTTCGACGATGCTCACGGAACGACTCGACGCGTTCCTCCGCTCACCGGAGTTCCGGGACGACGTGGTCTACTGCCGCGTCGAGCCGGGGCGGCCGGCGCGTCTCGACCCGCTGCCTCGCTCCATCGATCCGCGCCTGCTGCGCGCGCTCGCCCTTCACGGCGTCGAGGCCCTCTACTCGCACCAGGCGCGGGCGACCGAGGCGTCGCTTGCGGGCCGCGACGTTGCCGTCGCGACCGGAACCGCGTCGGGGAAGAGCCTCTGCTACCAGCTTCCGCTGCTGAACGCGCGGCTCGCCGACCGGGCCGCGACGGCGCTGCTCCTGTTTCCGACGAAGGCACTCACGCGCGACCAGGTGCTCGGCGTCGCGCGCGTCGCGCATGATGCCGACGACGGAATCGTCGTCGGTACGTACGACGGCGACACGGCGCCGGGCGAGCGACGCCGTCTGCGCGAAGCAGGGTCGGTCGTCGCGACCAACCCGTACATGCTCCACTCCGGGATCCTGCCCCGCCACGTGCAGTGGGGGCGGTTCTTCTCTGGCCTCGCGTACGTCGTCCTCGACGAGATGCACGGGTACACCGGAGTCTTCGGGAGCCACGTGGCCAACGTCATCCGCCGGCTCGCTCGGCTCTGCCGCCACTACGGGAGCGACCCGCGGTTCATCTTCTGTTCGGCCACGATCAAGAACCCCGGCGAACTGGCGCGCTCGCTCCTCGGGCGGCCGGTCGAGGTGGTCGCCGACGATGGATCGCCACGAGGCGTCAAGCGCTTCGTCCACGTGAACCCGCCGGTCGTGGAACGCGAGCGGTCGCTGCGGCGCAATGTGATCGACGAGACGCGGCGCGTCGTCCTCCACTTCGCGCCGCGCGGCGTGAAGACGATCCTCTTCGCCGGGTCGCGCAACGCGGTCGAGCTGCTCGTGCGCTACCTGAAGGAGGACTACGTCGAACGCGGCCTCGATCCGAGCCGGGTGCGCGGGTATCGCGGCGGCTACCTGCCGGATCTTCGCCGGACGATCGAGGAGGAGCTGCGCGAGGGGGAGCTCGACGTGGTGGTGAGCACGAACGCGCTCGAGCTTGGGATCGACATCGGGGCGCTCGACCTCTGCGTCATCGCCGGGTACCCGCGGGCTCGCGCGTCGTTCTTCCAGCAGGCGGGTCGAGCCGGACGGCGCACCGCCGAGTCGGCCGTCATCCTCGTCGGTCGTTCCACGCCGCTCGATCAGTACGTGCTCGAGCACCCGGACTACCTCTACGGGGCGGCGCCCGAGACGGCCGCGATCGATCCCGACAACCTCGTGATCCGCGTGCACCAGATGAAGTGCTCCGCGTTCGAGCTTCCGTTCAAGGTCGGCGAGCGGTTCGGCGCGGGCGACGGCGAGGACGACACCGGCGCGGTGCTCGAGTTCCTCGCCACCGAGGCGGGGATCCTGCGGCGGGCGGACGACCGCTTCCTGTGGGCGGCGCGCGGGTCTCCGGCCGAATCCGTGAGCCTCGACGCGAGCGACGTGGACAACGTCGTGATCCACGACGAGGTCGGAAAGGCGACCCTCGCCGAGATCGACCGTGCCAGCGCACAGGCGATGGTCCATACCGGGGCGATTTACCAGCACGAGGGACGAACCTGGCACGTCTCCGAGCTCGACTGGGAAGGGAGGGTCGCGCGCGTGCGTCCGGTCGACGTCGACTACTACACCGAGGCGAACGTCGAGGTCGACGTGACGCTCCTGGTAGTGGACCGTGAGGAGCGCCTCGCGGCGGGCCGTGCGATCCTCTCGGACGTGACCGTGCGGAAGACGGTGACGATGTTCCAGAAGCTCCGGTTCCACACGCGCGAGAACGTCGGCCGCGGTCCGGTGCACCTTCCGGCCGAGGAACTGGAGACGGACGCGTTCATCGTGATCGTCGACGTCGAGCTCGCGAACCGGGTCGGACTCATGCGCGGTGGCAACGCGCGCGCCCTGTATGGTGTGGCCGGGCTGGTGCGTCAGATCGCGCCGCTCTACGTGCGCGCCGCGCCGTCCGACTTCGGTCACGCGGCGGAGATCAAGTCGGCGCGGTTCGAGGCTTCGACGATGTACCTGTTCGACGAGCATCCGGGCGGCGTTGGGCTCTGCGAGGCGGTTTTCGACGGTCGCGTCGAGATCCTCTCGGCGTGCCTCGACGTGCTCGAACGGTGCCGCTGCGGGGAGGGTTGCCCCGGATGCATCGGTCCCGGGAACGGCGGCGCCGCGGCGAAGCGCATAGCGCGGGACCTGGTGCGAGGGCTCCTGCCGTGAGCCTCTACGAGCGCCTGCGTCGGATCGAGGACCGGGCGCGCCGCCGCCGGCCCGAGGACGACGTCGCGGCCGCGCTCGAGCGGGAGGCGCCGCTTCACGCGTTCGCGTCCGACGACGAGGGCGTCGCCCGGCCGACGTCGATCGAGCACGATACGGTCGACGGGGTGACGCTGCGTCGCTCGACGTTCGCCCTCGACGCGACCCATGGACGGCATCGTCTCGGGGACGCGCTCGCGTGCGATCCCGTGCGGCTCGCGGCCGCCGCCCGGATCGGGGGGCGGCTCGACGTCGCCGACGCGGTCTTCCTCGACACGGAGACGACCGACCTCGGATCGGGCGCCGGCGTGTACGTCTTCCTCGTTGGGTTGCTGTACCTCGACGGAAGGAACGCGACCGTCGAGCAATGGCTGCTCGAGGGGCCCGAGCACGAGCCGGCGTTCCTGGAGCGGGTCGACCGCTCGCTGACGAGTCGGGGCCACCTCGTGACGTTCTTCGGCAAGTCGTTCGACCGCCACCGCCTCGACGACCGGTTCGACCTCAACTTCCGGCGCCGCCCGCTCCGCGATCGATCGCACCTCGATCTCTATCACTCGTGCCGGAGGTTGTTCGGCTCCCGGCTGCCGAACGCTCGGCTGCAGACCCTCGAACGCCGGACGCTCGGGGTGCGGCGCGCCGGCGACCTCTCCGGCGCGGAGTGCCCGGACGCGTACTACGACTATCTCGACGGTGTCGACCGCGAGCGGATGGAGCGCGTCTTTCGGCACAACCTGATCGACGTGCTGTCGCTGGCGACGCTGACCGCGGCGGTGGGAGACGCCCTCGAGCGACCCACGGACGCGCGCGAGGCGGCGGCGGCGGGGCTGCTGCTGAGCGACGCGCGCGTGAAGGAGCTCGCGACTCCGCACCTGGAGCGCGCGCTCGCGGAGCTCGAGCCGGAGCGCTTCCGTCTCGACCGGGACGTCCGGCGCGCGGCGTTCGTCCTCGCGCGCGAGTACCGTCGCGTCGGCCGCGGGCGTGACGCTCTCGACGTGCTCGAGCGCCTCGCGGCGTGCCTCCCCGGCGATCCCGAGCCGGCTTTGGAGGCGGCGAAGACGGCCGAGCGCACGGTGAAGGACCTGACGGTCGCGATCCGATGGGCCGAGGAGTTGGTCGCGCGGCTTCGGTGCGCGAGCGGGGGGGCGCGGCTCGCGGGAGAGCGGGACGACGCGGCGCGGCGGCTCGAGCGGCTGAGACGGCGGGAGTGATCGCGGCGCGGCCTCCCAGCCGCTCCTCACCCGCGCTCGGATGCCTTCTTGAGCGCCGGCCGCGGTCGCCGTCGAAACTCGTTCACGTCCTCGAGCAGCACGTCGATCGCCTTCGCGAGCTGCGGATCGTCGGCCGGTGCGCGTTCACCGGGGCGCCTCCAGACGACGAAGTGGGGGACGCATCCGTTCTGTTCCATGTCCTGCCCATCGTTCAGGAGGTACCAGCCGCGGAACGGCATCCGGACCATGCCCATGTCGAGCACGCGACTGCTCCCGGTGCTGATGACGCCGCCCGCCGTCGGAACTCCGACGAGGCGTCCGCGACCAAGGCTCTTGATGGCGTGCGAGAAGATCTCGGCGTTCGAGAAGCTGTTCTGATCGCACATCACCACGATCGGCTTGCTCCAAGTCGCGTAGACCCGGCGGTCCTGCGGGTAGCCCGGGCCGCCGCCGCGCGGAACGGTGATCGCGTGCTCGGGCTGGGTCAACGCGGTCAGCAGGTGATCGGTCGTCGAACCGCCGCCGTTCGATCGAACATCGATGATCAGACCCTCTCGGCCGTAGCCGACCTTGTACAACTCCTCCTCGAACTTGAGGAAGCTCGGCCAGTTCATGCCGCGGATGTGGAGATACCCGAGCTTCCCGTCGGTTCGTTCGTCGATGACTCGCCGGTTCTCCTCGATCCAGACGTCGTAGAGGCGCTGGCGCACCGACGAGAAGGAGGTCGGCCGGAGCGACACCGTCCGCGCGACGCCATCGTCGCCCCGGACCAACAGCTCGACGTCGCGCGCCGGGTCGCCGTTCAAGACCAGGGTCGGATCGAGGTCGGGATCGACGGCCATGCCGTCGACCCTGAGGATCACTTCGCCCGGCTCGATCCGCGAGTCGCGCTGGGCGGCCGGCGTGTCAGCGATCACGTCCTTCACCATCCAACCGGGCCCCGTGAAGGAGGGGTCGAAGCGGCAGCCGAAGTGGGCGGTCGCCTCGTTCGACGTGCGGTCGCTCGGCGGCGCGTACCCGTCGCCGAAGATGGAGAACCCGAGGTGGGATCCGTTCAGTTCGCCGAGCATCATGTTCCCGACGTCCGATAGCGCCGCTGTGTCGACGGAGGCCGCGGCCATCTCGGTGTACTTGTCGCGGATCACGTTCCAGTCGCGATTGCCGAGGCGCTCGTCGTAGAACCCGTCGCGGATCGCGCGCCAGGCGTGCTCGAACGCGGCGCGGAACCGGTCCCTCGTGGGCTGCTGCTGCCGGACCGAGAACGCGTACGTCGTCACCGCGCCCTTCGCGGTCATGAGGGAGGGGAGCGAGCTGCTGAACCCGCCGATCTGCTTCGCGGTCCGGAGGATTCGCGCCGACGAGACCGAGGAGCCGGTCAACTTCTTCGGGGTCAGCTCGTCGGGGAACTTCACCGTGTACGTGCCGCGGTCGTCCCGCGGAGAGGAGGAGAACGCGAGCGTGGAGTCGTCGATCCAGTACAAGGCGCGCTCGAAAGAGTCCGGCACGGAAATGCGGTGGATGCGGTCGGCGAGGCGTTCGAAGTCGATCACGACCTGGACCGGCTCGTCCTTCTTCGTCTCCCCGTTCTCCGCGTCCTTCTTCTCCTCGCCCTCTTCCTTCTCCTTCCCCTCCTTCTCGGAGGCGTCATCGCTCATCGCCTCCTCGTCGGGCTTGCGCGCTCCGCCCTTCCCCTTCTCTTTCTTCTTGCGCTCCTTCTCCATCTTCTCCAGCGCTTTCTCGAGGCGCCGGTCGCGCGAGTCCTTCTCATTCTCCAGGAGCGGGAGCCAGACGTAGTAGACGTCGACTTCGTCGTCGTTGCGTCGGCCGGTGAAGGCGATCACTTTCCCGTCGGGCGACCAAACCGGGTCGCCGTCATTGTCCGGGTGCACCGAGACGTTGAACGGCGCACGCGAGCCGTCGACGGGGACGATCCAAATGTCGCGGTTGAAGTCGTCGTCCTCGCGCGCGAGGACGATCCACTTGCCGTCCGGCGACCAATCGTAATCGGGACGGTTCCAGGATTCGATGATCACCGTCTCGTTGCCGCCGGACGCGTCGACCGTGACCAGGTCGCCGCGACCGCGAACGAAAGCCAGTCGGTCGCCCTTCGGACTGAGCTTCAAGTCGTCCTCGACCGCGTCGTTCGCCGTGATGCGCGTGAGCACGAACTCCTCGTTCTGCCACCAGTACCGCCGCGGGTCCTTGCGCTGGGCCCGCCAGATGTCGGGCTGGCCGTCGCGTGCGCTGGTGAACAGGATCGCGTCGCCCTTCTGGTCGAACGTCGGCTCGGCCTCGAGCGCGACCGAGTCCGTGATCTGTCGCGGCTCCTTCAGCTCCGTGTCCATCACCCACAGGTCGCCGCCCGCGATGAAGGCGACTTCGAGTCCGTCGTCGGTCCATGCGGCATCGTCGGCGCGCGTCAGGGTGCGACGCATCCAATCGTCGCGCCGTGGCTCGCCGGGGTTCGACAGATCGATCTTCTCGGGAGGCGCGTCCTGGGTTGGATCGAGGCGATACAGATCGAACAGGTGTCGAAAGACGAGGGTGCGGCCGTCGCGCGAGATCGCCGGCCACAGCACGGAGTCATCGTCGAAGCGGGTGAGCTGTCGTCGCGTGCTCGTCGCGAGGTCGAACGAGTAGAGGTTGAAGGACCCGGCCTGCCGCCCGACGTAGTAGAACCCGGAACCGTCGGCGTTCCACACCGGCGCGCGGTACCCAGCGTCGTCCCTCAGGAGCTCGTGGAACGTCGAGGTCCCGACGTCGTGGGACCAGATCTGAGTCGCTTGCGAGCCGCGGTAGCCCTTGCGATAGGTTCCCGTTCCTTCCCGCGTGAACACCACCGTTCGCCCGTCGGGCGAGAACCGGGGCCGGCTGCCGTAATCGTCGAACAGCATGCGATCGGCGACGCGGCGGCGGCGATCGATGAGGAAAAAGCGCGTCGAGCCGTGCCAGTCATGATCTCGCGAGCCGCGCGCGAGGAGGTGATCCCCGGACGGATGATACTCCTCGAGGTCGTAGCCTTCGGTGTGATGCGTGAGCGGCTCGGGGGCGCCGCCGGTGGTGGGCATCACGAAGATCTGGTACGAGCCGCTGCGGTTCGACGTAAAGGCGATCTCACGGCCATCGGGCGCGACGCAAGGCTGCCGATCGTCTGCGGCGTCGTACGTCAGTCGCATTGCGTTCCCGCCCTGCGTCGAAGCGGACCAGACGTCGCCCGCCCATGAGAAGACGAGCATTCGACCGTCGGGGGAGAGAGAGAAGTCTTTCACCATCCGGATCGGCTCGGCGGCACCGGCGGAGGAGAGCAAGGCCAAGGAGACGAATTGGCGGAGCAAGCGCATCGGGTTGGATCGTTTCGCGGCGGCGTGAAACCGGAGGTTCTACCGAATCGACGGCGCGTTGACCATTCGCGCCGTTCGGCACGAGCGGGCGACGCGACAGGGACTCGAGATCGAATGGATGTCCCCCGCTCGATCATCGAGTCGTTTCCAAAGGATGCAGGAGACCGTGATGCATGAACCCGTCGGACCGTCTGGGAATCGTGACTCGACTCCTGAATCGGGACGGTCAACGAATGAGACGATGCGTCGTCCCGGTCGACCGTTCGACGGCGATTGACCACCGTTCGTCCCTCGGCTAGCGTCGTGGCACTGCCGAACCCCCCGCCGGACGCCGTCTGCACCCTGCATCCTGCACCTTTGGAGCGTGGCCGTGCGCATCACCTTCGCGTACCTCTCCCTGTGCGTTGCCGCCGTCACCGCCAATCTCGAGGCCATTCCGCCGTCGATGAACCCGAGCGACGTCGGAATCGCGTACGACATCGTCGCGGTGCGAATGCCGCGCGCGGGAAACGACATCGTTCAAGCGTTTCCCGATGCGGCGAACCTCTCGCTCCACGTCGGGCGCGGCGCCGACCTGGTGTTGATCCATCCCGACGGAACGGAGGAGCTGCTCTTCGATCCCGGTCAGCTCGCGTCGGTCGTGGATCCGCTGGTGTCGTTCGATGGCTCGACCATCTACTTCTCCGTCTTCGTCGATCCCCAGAACATGAATCCGCTCCGTTGGATTCCGCGTTCTCCAGCCCACCTGTGGAAGATCGACCTCGCGACGCGCGTGGCCACGCAATTGACGTTCGGCAACAAACCGAACTTCGCCGACACGTCGCACAAGTTCGACCCCGACTACGCGCTCTTCGACGTCGCGCCCGTCGAGCTTCCCGACGGACGGTTGCTGTTCCTTTCGAACCGCGACTCGGGGATCGGCCAGAAGCGGACGCCGTGGGGAGTCATGCCCTCGATGAGCTTCTGGCGGATGAACGCGGACGGAACGAACATGGAGCGCCTCGAGCGCTTCAGCCAGGCGGGTTGCCAGCACCCGTTCATCCTGCGGGACGGCCGCATCGTCTGGACGCACTACCATCCGGCGGGGCGGCGTTTCTTCGGGAGCACGTTCCCGTTGATGGTGGCCTCGCAGGATCTGTCGGACTTCAAGTCGTTCGCCGGTATGCACGATCACTCGGTCGCGTGGCACTTCAGCACCGAGCTCTCGAGCGGTGACGTCGTCAGCACCGCGTACTACTACTTCCACAGCTTCGGACACGGCGCGCTCGTGCGGTTTCCGGTCGATCCCGGACATGCGACCGGACAGGTGTTCGAGCCGATCGACGACGCGGCGTGGCCCGACTATCACATCTATGGGCAGAACGATCACTTCTCTCGTGTCGGTCAGAACCTCGTGACGCCGTGGTCGGTCCTCGCCCACCCGAGCCTCTCGCACGACGGACCGTCCCCGATCCTGACGGATGGTACGTACGCGGGGAAGTCGACGATGCCGGCCGGCGCGCCGGGCGACAATCTCCTCTTCGTGTGGAGCGACGGCCCCGTTCACGTCTCGGTGCCCACGGGCTTTCCGCGGATGAAGATCGCGTTCGCGGCGGGGGGGTGGCTTACCAAACGCGATGACCTCGTCGTCCTGAAGGAGAGCCCGGACCACCACTACATGCACCCGAAGGCGGTGGTGCCCTACTCGGCGATCTACGGGGTCGAGAAGCCGGCGACGCTCGCGGCTCCCGAGAACGAGGGTGGCGCGACCGCGTTGTTGCCGGCGGGCGGGCCGTTCGCGACGGTCGGGACGTCGTCGGTCTACAACCGGGAGTCGCGGTGGCCGGCCGCGTACAAGGACCTGTTCGACAACGGCCCGAGCAACGACTACACGCAGTTCACCGCGGTGTTCGTCGTCGGGCAGGACTCGCGCGTCTTTCAGAACGCCGACATCCACGCCGCGCAGGTCGTGGCCGACATGTCGCACGTCGAGACCGGCTATGCCACGAACGCGCCGTTTCGCTCGCACAACAACGGGAGTCAGATTTGGGGCGTGCTGGGCGAGCTTCCGCTGCGCAAGTTCGATGCCCTCGACCAACCGATCCTCGATCCGCGCGGCGATCCCGATACCTCGTACGAGGTCAGGATCCCGGCCGACGTGCCGTTCCACAACCGCGTGCTCGACGAATACGGCATGCGCCTGACGTCGGAGGAGACGTGGAACTCGGCGCGCCCCGGCGAACGGAAGACGAACTGCGGCGGATGCCATGCGCACTCCACGAACGTCACCCCGCTCGACTTCGATCTGACCGCGGCGGCGAGACCTGGATACGCGATGGCGGACTTCGCGCTGCACACGCCGATGATCGATCGTGACGCGATGAACCAGCCGACGGTGACGACGTTCCCCGAGCGCGTGCGCATCTACGAGTACTATCGGGACGTGAAGCCGATCCTCGACGCGAAGTGCATCTCGTGTCACGGCGACGTGTCGCCCGCGGGCGAGCTCGACCTGGAAGGAGTCGAGGCGGTCCAGAAGCTCGCGTTCGATTCGGCCGCGTCCGGCCTGAAAGGCGAGCACCAGGCCACGCGCTGGATCCGAAGGCAATCCGCGAATCGCAGCCTCCTCGTCTGGAAGCTGTTCGGACAGAGGCTCGACGGCAAGACGAACGCTTCGCACGCGGACGACGTCGACTACGTCGGCGAGATCATGCCTCCGCCGAGCTCGGGGATCGCGCCGTTGACGTTCCAGGAGAAGCGGACCATCGCGCTTTGGATCGATCTCGGCTGCCTCACCGCGACGTTCCCCGGAACGCCGACGGTAGGTGATCCGTTCGACGATCAGATGGCGCCGACGCTGGTGGTCTCGAACGTCCCGGCCACGACGAGCCACGGCGGTCCGACGGCGTCGATCCGGGTCGGAGTGTACGACCTGCACGATGGGACCGATCCGACTTCGCTCGACGTGAAGGTGACGCCCGCCGGGGGTTCCCCATCGAGCAATCTGGCGGCCGGAATGACCGTGCCCGACGGCTCGGTGAGCGACGTCCCGGTGCCGATGGCGGCGGCCACGGTGGATCACGTCATCGACGTCGCCGTCAAGGACCTGGCCGGCAACGTCTCGCGCAGGACGATCACCGTCCCCGCGTGCGCGGGGTCGTTCCAGGTGATGGGCGGCGCATGCGGCGCACCGCCCCCATCGCTGTCCGCGAGCGGTTGTCCGTCGACGGATCGACCGATGACGATCCAGCTCGCCGGCGGCCCGCCCGGCGGGAAGGGGTTCGCGGTGGTCAGCAACGGGTCGACCATCCTCCCGATGAACCCGGACTGCTCTCTGCACGTGAAGCTGCCCGCCTGGTTCGTCCCCGTCCCCGTCGATGGATCCGGCGGGCTCCAGTTCACGTTCACCACGCCGCCCGTTGCTCCGGCCGACACCTACATCCAGGTGATCTTCGTCGACTCGACGCAGGCGTACGGGATCTCGGCGACGAACTTGCTCCGTATCACGACGGGTTGAGCTCGCACGAGCTCGAGGAAGATCGACGACGGCTTCGCGAGCGGGCCGCTCCAAGTGAGAGCGGCCCCAACCTCCCCGTGGCGGCGGGGGAGTCGAGGCCGCTCGCGGATTCCGTGGGACTCCGTCAGTCGCCCGACCGCGGCTACTTCAGGGTCACGGAGAGGGCGTTCGTCGACGAGTAGCCCCACGAATTCGTGGCATCCGCGATGAACGCCTGGGCCTTCAGCGTCGTTCCCGATTGGATGGGCGGGGCGAGCACCGAACTCAACGCCAAGGATCCGGAGCCGGGAACTCCCGGGGTTCCGTTCAGCATCAGCGGCACGGTCAGGATCGTCGGAGTGATCAGGAGCGAGCACGACCCGGCGGCCGGGAAGTCGACCTCGAAGACTCCGACCAACACCAGCGCAAGCGTTTGAGGTGCGCCGTTCGCGATGTAGGTATGGATCGTCTGGCCCGGAGAGGGACATCCGTCCATCGTCAGGCTCGGAACGTACCCGCCGGCGCCGGCGCAGCCGTTTCCGTACAACGAGATCGCGTCCATCGCTCCGCACGCCGTCCCGGTGAAGTACTCGACGGCTCGAGCGAAGGCGTCCTCGCCGATCACCTGGCCCATCTTTCGTCCTGGGATGTCGTCGGCCGGCGGGTGGATGCCGCCCCAGATGCGTGACAACGAGCACTGATCCGACGCGTCGTAGTAGGACGCCCACTGCAGGGTGACGTCCACGCTCGGACCTTCCTCGAAGACCAGGTACTGGTCCTGCGGGCAGAAGAACTCGGCGAGCCCGTCGGGGAAGTACGGAGATCCAGTCAACCGGTGCAGCGTCACTGCGGCCGCACGGCTGTACGTGCTGTGGCCCGAGACGTATCCCGCGAACGGTGGAGTCACGAAGGTCGGTCGCTGATACGGCCACCAGTTCTCGGCCAGGATCCAACCGCAGCCGGCCTGGTCCGTGGCGGGGTTCGGGATGTAATCCGGGCCGCGCCAGGTGAACATCGCGATCTTGCCCTCGCTCCCGACGAGGTGCTCGTGCTTCTGGCCCGGTGCCGTCGTCGCGGCCGTGACCAGCTCGATGTATCCGGGGTAGAGCCGGATTCCGTCGGGATGATAGCTCGGGAGCGAAGAGTCGGACGATTGTCCTCGGTCCGCCAAGTAGCGAATCGCGCTGACGGGTCGAACGAAGTCGTACCACCCTTTGACGCCCCACGCCGCGATCGCGCAGTCATGCATCGCTCCGCCGAGCGCGAGGTACGACTTGACGTCCCATTCCAGGGCGTCGAGCACGGGTCCTTGACCGGCGAGCTGCTTCTGGAACGACGGGTGGTCGCTGACGTAGTTCAGGATCGTGAACCAGTGTCCCGGAGGCGTCTCTGACGAGGGACCGTCCGCCCAGAACTCGGCCAGGATCCGAGCGTAGTCCCCGCGCGGCACGATCTGCGGCGCGTACGGCTGGCCGGTCACCGGGTTCAGCGCATAGCCCTGCCCCGAGTCGCCGCCGTTCAGGATGTCATAGAACTGATCGTACTCGCTGGGCCCCGCCGGGAGAGGCGCACCGCCGATCGAACCCGGCGAGACGTCGATCATCACTCCGTCATTCTGGTCGAGGTGACCGGACCAGATCGCGACGAGCTCGAAACCCCACTTGTAGTCATCCGACGTCGCAGTGCCGACCAGCGGCGGCGATCCCGGATCGTGATAGACCCAATAGTCGAATCCGCTCCGTTGGTAGATGTGGACGTCCGTAAGCGCCAGCGCGAACGCCGAGACCTGGCCCCACTCAGGGCTCAGGAACTCCGGGTAGGCGCCGGGGATGACGTGTCCCGATTGGTCGATGAAGAAGTCCAGCGCCAGAGGCTGCCAACGATTCGGATCGGTGATCGTCGGGTTTCCGGGAAGCGCCGGGACGAGCGGGTCGTTGATCGGGAAGTAATGCTGGTTGGCGTAGCCCCCCGGCTCGTTCGAGTGATCGGCCAGGCCGTACGCCAGCACGTTCACCGCGATGCGGTTCCCGACCGCCGCCGGACTGTCACCGACGGTGGACGTGAAGTTCTTGTCGTACCCGAGCGTCGCCATGAGCTGGTCGTACATCGGGAGCATCACCGCGGCGCCCGGCGAGCTCGAGAAGCGTGAATACAGGATCCGGTAGCAGGCGTGGCTGATCGCTTCGTTCCGGAAGTTCTTCAGGAGCGGGCTGAACGTCGGGTGCTTCTCCGTCGTGAGGATTGGCTTCGCGAAGAAGTCGTAGACGGCCCATGCGTCCCACATCGCGACCGAGACGTGGTAGAGGTTCCTCGCGTGCACGGTCGGTCGAGCGAAGTCGTTCCGAATCGACTCGAGGAGGAGCTCGTTCCACTGGCGGGCGACCGAGTGCGGCTGCGCCTGAGTCGCGGGAGCGAAAGCCACGGCGATGAACGCGACCGCGGCGATCGCCGGAAAAGCCCGACGAGCTCGACATTTTGGGACTAGGTTCGGTGTCATGACGTCTCCTGTTGATGATCACGATCCGCCGCAGCAGGCCTGGGTGAGTCCGCGCGAACGCCGATCTCGGCCGGATTCGCGGCGGTGGAATCATAACACCGGGGCCGATTCCGGAGGGCCGTCTTCGGGTCCGGCCGGGGGACTCACACGTACCGACGACGTCCCCGGTCGCAGTTCCGGCCAGGAGATGCCAAACCGCCTCGGTGGGAGCTCGTGAGTCACCGTACGGGCTCCGGCTCGTGAACGGCTCGCAGCGCCACCACTTCCAGCGGAACCGATTCATCGGGAGCGGCGCCGACGGCGTCTGGATCTCCGCCGCCGACAACGTCTTCACGGCGAACGTCGCGAAGGAGAGTCAAGCGTTCGACCTGCGCGACCTCTCCCCGGGCGACAACGTCTTCATCGGCAATACGTTCGGCACCACGAACGGACGGACGCCGGCGGGCGCGCGGCGTCGCGTCTTCGTCTCAGGACTCCGGCGTCGGACGGGTCGCCGGCCGTCCGCCGCCGGCCTGATCGGAGATCGAGAGGACCATCAGGAGGATCCCGAGCAACACCGCCGCGTGCGCGGCCGCACGCCTCGCCCACGCCGAACTCCTCCGCGTCGCGGAGGATCCCTTCGCGCTCCTCGTTCGTGTACCGCCTTCGTCGGCTGTTTCCGTTTTCTCTCATGATCGACCTCCGGGAGTCGAGCGCTCCGCACCGCCGGCCCGTCCGGCGTCTCAGGGCTCGACTCGCGTGGCCGATCGCCAGCGCTTCCGACTGTCAGCCGATCTCGATCTCCAGGCCCTGCGTGAGCGAAACGTTCTTCACCGCTGCCGCATCGCCGATGGCAGCTTGCAGGAAGATGCTCGTGCCCGAGAGCGCGGGAATGGGTGGCAACACGGCCGGCAGCGAGATGGAGCCCGCACCGGCCAGGCCGGGCGCGCCGCCGAGCGGGAATGCCAGCATGAGCGCCACCGAGCCCAGGTGGAACGTGCCGCCGTAGAAGGGCTGCGCTCCGCTGGACAAGCTGACGAACAGCGCCGCGTTCGCGCCGCCCACGGCATTGGAGAGGTTCAGCGCGATCGCCGAGCCCCGCTCGGGGCAACCGGTACCCGTGAGCTTCGGCACGAGATTTCCGGCGCCCTCAAGCCCAAGGCCGTACGCGATCCAGCCGCCGTCGCACGCGCTCGGCGGCACCGAGGTCATGCCAGGGTGGGTCAAGATCCCGCCCAGCGACGCCGGACTGGTCGTGATGACGGTGCCGGGGCCACCGGCTGAACCCTGTGCGTAGGCGCGCAGCGTGGCGTGGAAGGAGTCGATGACGACCACCTTGTTGAGCACGGAGCTGTAGGCGCCGGCGGCCGTGTTGGCATACGCCGTGGGCGGCTGGTCGTCGCCATTGCTGCCCCACACGCTGATGGCCGACGTCGCCGGATCCACGAGCAGCATGCGCGGCATGATCACGTAGTCGACGGACAGGATGCACAACACGAGCTGGCCGTTCGGGCCGCGGCTCCAGCCCACGGGCGTCTCGCCGCTGGTCCACGGCCAGGGGTTCGGGCTGACTTCGAACTGCACGTTGCCCACTGGGCCGACAACACGCGAACCGTCCGCTGAGAGCGGCAGCTTGCGCACGTTGACGGCCCACTCGGGAAAGCCCGGCGCCGGCTGGGTCGACGCGACGAACAGCGAGTTGGTGGCCGCGTCGTGGATGGTGCCGTTGATGGAGTAGGAGGCGTTGCCGTCGATCATCATCGGGGTGATTCCGTCGCTGTCATACAGCACGCGGAGGATGTTCGCGGCATCGAAGTAGAGCAGCGGATTGGGGCTGCCCGCTGCGGAACAGTAGATCCGACCGTCGTGGGTCGGCGCGATGCTCGTCAGATAGATGCCGATAGGATATTGGCCCGAGGTGACGTTCTGCAGATTGCCCGCTCCGTCGGCAAACCAGAGATGGATGGTCGGGTTACCGATTGGCGCGCTGAACACGAGCCGCTGGCGATACGGATCGAACGCCATTGCCTCCCCCGACGGCTGGAACACGCCGGACGTCTGCACGAACACGGAGCTCGTGCCGGTCAGCGGATCGACACGCAAGATGCCGGAGCCGCTGTAGCCGGGCGATTGGACGAGGTTGTAGACGAAGACTTCGCCTGCGTCGAAGCCGCCGCCTTGCGCGAGGGTATCGGGGGTGGCCACGCCGAGTAGCGTGACGAGGCTGAGAGGGATCGGGATGGAGATCTTCATGAGAACGGTTCCGCCGGGGGTGGAGGACGCAATGGTTGTCGTTCACCTCCTCAATCCGGACGCAGGCCGCGGCGTTGCGCGAGAAAATCTCCGCGCGCCGATCCCTCCTCGACTCATGTGGGCCTCGTAACGGCGGGCCTTGCCGTGGTGCTCGGTCTTGTGGCCGTGGACGTCGAGACCCGACGTCGCTCTCGGCTTCGATGCCATGGGCGCGCACGCGGAGGACCTCGTCGGGACGCATTCCGGTCAGGAGTTGCAGCTCGAGGCGACCTGCGCGGATACGAGGGAGGATCGCATGGACATGGACGTGCTCCTCCGGCACGCCAGCGGACGGGCGCGGTCTCCCGAGCCTCGGTCCGGCCGCGGCGGAGACCTGCGGCCGGAATTCCGTGAGTTCACTACTGTTCCAGGGCGGTTCGGCCGCACTGTCGGGTCGACGGGTAGCACCCAAATCGGGTGTTCGGCGGGTTTTATGATGGTCGGGGCGACAGGATTTGAACCTGCGACCTCATGCTCCCAAAGCACGCACTCTAGCCCCTGAGCTACGCCCCGAGCCAAGGACGAGAAGACTAGCATTCCGCGATCGACGAGGGAACGGTCTGGATCAGGAGATGCGTCGAGCGGCGTCGTACCGGCGGATCAGGCCGACGACGACTCCACGGACGGAGACCGAGTCGAGGTGAATGGGGCTCATGCTCGAGTTGGAGGGCTGCAGGCGAACGCCATTTCTCTCCCGGTAGATTCGCTTCAGCGTGACCTCGCCATCCGAGGTCGCGGCTACGACGATGTCGCCGTCGTTCGCGATTCGCCGTCGATCGACGAGCACCAGGTCGCCCTCGCTGATGTGATCCTCGATCATGCTCTCACCTTGCACGCGCAGCAGGTGGAAGTCGCCGGGGTTCGAGATCCACGAATTCAAGTCGAACTCCTCCGGAACCTCGAACGGAGGGCATGGTGCGCCGGCGCGAACGTCGCCAAGGATCGGCAGCATCAACGAACCGAGGCCTCCATCGGGCTCGGACTCGTTGAGTTCGATCGATCGGGCCCGGTTCTTGGTTCGCTTCAGGACGCCCTTGCTCTCTAGGGCTCGCACGTGTTCGAGGACGGTCACGCGCGAGACGTGAAAGTGCGTCGCCATCTCGTCCAGCGTCGGAGCGACTCGAAAGTTCGCGAGGAAATGCCGAATGAAGTCGAGAACCTCGAGCTGGCGCTTGGTGAAATACATCGACGCGAGAGGTCGAGGACCTAGAGGAACAAGAGAAGCGTGAGGACCAACATCATCGCCAGGGCGGCGAGGCCGTCGCGACCCAGCAGGCTCTGTGCGAGGTTGAAGTCCGACCGGAAGGCCCGTTGGTGGATGGTGGTGAGGGTGCCCGAGGTCGAAGCTCGCATGGATCGGTCTCCCGAACAAAACCCAAAGGTAGGGTAAAGTTAGCCAGTCCGTATTCCGGCGCAAGGCACCACCCGAACTTTTTCCTTACATCCAACGAACGCCATGGCTGACAACGAAGAATCGAACGCCACGATTCCGCAGAAGAGGATCACGGTCGGCTTCTCCGGGCCGCGGTACGTCGCGGCTCGGGCCGAGGACTGCACGTCGCTGGGAGCGGCGGACGTGGTCGTGATTGGAGGCGGCGTGGCCGGGCTGTGCGCCGCGCTCGAGGCGTCGCGGCACGCCAGCGTGGTGGTCGTGACGAAGGCCGACCTCGACGAATCGAACACGCGCTACGCACAGGGCGGGATCGCCGCCGTCCTGGGCGAAGACGACTCCTTCGCCCACCACGTCGAGGACACGCTCGCCGCCGGCGCGGCGCTCTGCCATCGCGACGTCGTCGAGGCGATCGTGAAGAAGGGGCCGGCCGCGATCCAGCACCTCATCGATCTCGGTGGCAGCTTCGACATGAGCGGGGACAACGTCGACCTGTCGATGGAGGGTGGTCACACCCGGGGGCGGGTGATCCATGCGCGGGGCGACGCGACGGGGCTCGAGGTGCAGAGCGTCCTGGAGGCCCGCGTGCGGGCGGAGTCGCGTATCCGCGTCCTCGAGAACACGTTCGCGGTCGATCTCGTGACCGCCGACGGCGCGATCACCGGGGTCGTCGTACTGCCCCACAAAGGGCGATTCACTCTGCTGCGGTGCCGGTCGGTCGTCCTCGCCGCGGGCGGCGCCGGGCAGATCTACCGTGAGACGACGAACCCGTCGGTCGCCACCGGCGACGGGCTCGCGATGGCGTTCCGCGCCGGCGCGCGGCTGCGCGGCCTCGAGTTCTATCAGTTCCACCCGACGACGCTCTACGTGCCCGGCGTGCCGCGCATGCTGATCTCGGAGACGGTGCGCGGAGAGGGGGGCATCCTTCGGGATCGACACGGCGTCCGTTTCATGCCGGACGTCCATTCGCAGGCCGAGCTCGCGCCGCGCGACGTCGTGGCGCGGGCCATCGTGAAACGCATGATCGAGACCGGCGACTCGTGCGGCTACCTCGACGTCACGCACATCGATCAGCAGCACTTCCGGAGTCGATTCCCGGGGATCACGCGGGTGCTCGACGAGTATCGGATCGACTTCGCGCGCGAGCCGATCCCGATCCATCCTGCGGCGCACTACATGATCGGCGGCGTCGTCGCCGACGTGGACGGATTCACGTCGGTGCGCGGGCTCTTCGCGGTCGGGGAGGTGTCGTCGACCGGCCTGCATGGCTCGAACCGCCTCGGCTCGAACTCGCTGCTCGAGGGACTGGTCTGCGGGACGAACGCGGGGCGGCACGCGGCGGACGTCGCGCCGGCGCCGGCCGCACCGTACGACGAAGGCGACATGCCGACGGCGGTCGCGCCGGTGACGTTGGACCGTCGCGATCTCTGGAACTCGCTGCGCTCCGTGATGTGGAAGCGCGTTGCGATCCAGCGCGACGAGATCAGCCTCAAGTTTGCCGTCGAACGCCTCGCGCGTTGGTCGGAGCTGCTCTTCCGGACGCGATTCGAGGACGGGGCCGGGCTGGAGCTCGTGAACTCGATGACGCTCGCGCGCCTCGTCACCGCGGCCGCACTCTTCCGTGAGGAGAGTCGAGGAACGCACTTCCGGAGCGACCACCCCGAGACCGACGACTCGAACTGGCGCATCGACCTGACGATGGAACGCTCGCGCTGAGGGCGCATCGCGTGCATCATCCCGAAGCGACCCTTATCGCGGAACCCAGAGCGCGGTCCCTTCGACGAGCTCGGCACGGTCGTTGGAAGGCAGCCCCGCGTTCACGCGGCGGAGGGGCCGCGTGCGATCGCTCGACCCGTACTGGCGGAGCGCGACGTCGGACAGGGACTCGCCGCGCGCCACCGAATAGCGATCGTAGCGTTCGACCGTGATCGACAACGCGGTCCCCGGCTCGATCGCGTTCGGATCGGCGAGCCCATTCTCGCGTGCCACTCGCTGCACCAGGTGCTCGGCCGCGGAGCCCAGGTAGTCCCGTACGATCGCTCCCAGCACGTCCCCGCTCTGCACGACGTAGCGGAAGCGCTTCGGCGGCGATGCCCCGGCCGCGTCGTCGGTCGGGCCGCGGGATTCCACGTCGGCTCCATGGTCGGGTTCGTGGGGATCGCCTCCATCCGACCTGTCGCTCGACTTGGCGGTCGCCGTCGATCCGGACCCGTCGCGGACGGCGCCCCGTCCGCCCAGGACGACTCGATAGACGGGTCCGTCGGCCTCGCGCCAAGCGTCAGGATCCGGCTTGCCGAACTCGACGAACGTGATTCCCGCCGCGACCAGGAGGAGCAGCAGCAGGAATCCGATCGTCTTGCGACGCACGATGTCCTCCGAGCGACGGGTTACGCGACGGCGCTGCCGTACTTCATCCGCTTGCCGGACTTCTTCTCGGCTCGCGCGGTCAGCCAGAGGAGCATGGGGCTCGCGATGAAGACGGTGGAGTAGGTGCCGACCGCCACCCCGATTATGATCACGAAGGCGAACCCCTCGAGCACGTTTCGCTGCCCGTAGTTCACGACGAACAACACGATCACGGCCATCAACGTGGTGAGCGAGGTGAGGATCGTTCGCGCCAGCGTCTGGTTGGTCGAGAGGTTGATGACCTCGGCGAGGGGCTTGTTCACGCGCGGCAGGTTCTCGCGCACGCGGTCGAAGATCACGATCGTGTCGTTCAGCGAGTAGCCGACGATCGTCAGGAACGCGCCTACCATCGTGAGATCGAGCTCGATATTGACGAGCCCCGTCATGTGGACGAGCGCCACCGCTCCGAGTCCGAACAGCACGTCGTGAACGGTCGCGACGCACGCCGCGATCCCCCACGTGAAGTCGGCGAAGCGGATGCGGATGTAGATCAGGATGAAGAAGATCGCGACGACGATGGCCTTGATGGCGTTGTCGGTGAGCTCCTTCCCGACGCGCCCACTGATGAACTCGCTCTCCGGAATCGGATCCGACAGGCGCACGCCGCCGGGGAGGTCGATGAGCGACGCGGTCGCCTCGCCGCGCACCTTGTCCTTGCTCGCCGGCACGTTGTACTGCACCGCGACGTCATACGAGTCGGTCGGACTCGTCCCGTTGGTCGGGACGATCGATACGACAGTGAGCTGCTCCTGCAGCCGGCCTTCGATCACCTCCTGCGCGACCGGGCCCGTGAAGTGGAGCGTGAACGACGCGTTCGTGCGGTCGCCGTCGGGGACGACCTCGAGGTCCGCGACCGCGTCCGGGACCATCTTGTCGCCGAGCATCTCGTGGAGGGCGGCGACGTAGTCCTCGTTCGCGGCGGCGGCGTCGTCCCCGGTCGAGCGGATCGTGATCCGGAAGTTCCGAGTGCCGCCATCGGCGGCCGCGTCCCCTTCGACGTCGAGCATCGACACGACCTGGACGCCGTCCCAGCGCGCGTCCAGGATGTCCTTGATCTGCTCCCCTTGCTGGGGCTCGGTGAAGCGGACGCTCGCCTGGAAGCCGCCGGCGAAGTCGAGCCCTTGGAGCGCCTTGTAGTCGTACGCGAAGACCGCGAGGCCGGCGACGATGAGGCCGGTCGACGTGATCACGCTCGCGCGCAGGTACTTGGTGAACTGGATGTTCGTCTCGCCGACGATCCGCAGGACCTTCAACGACTTGATGCGGTCCCGCGCGAGGCCGTAGGCGAACAACACTTTCGACCCGACGAGCGAGGCGAACATCGTGGTGAGGATGCCGAGCATCAGGGTGACGGCGAACCCTCGGATCGGACCGGACCCGAACCTGAACAGGATGAAGCCCGCGATGAACGTCGTCGCTTGCGCGTCGACGATCGTGACGAACGCGCGCTCGAAGCCGTTCTTGATCGACTGGGCGATGGTCTTGCCCTTCTCGCGCTCTTCGTAGATCCGCTCGTTGATCAAGATGTTCTGGTCGACCGCCATGCCGACGGTGAGCATGATGCCGGCGATGCCGGGCAGGGTGAGCGTCGCCTCGATGAACCCGAGCCCGCCGATCATCATGTACATGCCGAGCCCGAGGGTCAGGCAGGAGATCACGCCCATCCTGCGGTAGTAGACGAGCATGAACGCCACGATGAGGATCGAGGCGACGATGCCGGCCACGATCCCGCGACGGATGGACGCTTCGCCGAGGGTCGGCCCGATCGTCGCCTTGGAGAGCTTCTCCGGTTTCACCTGGAGCGAGCCGGACGACAGGACCGTACGAAGCTCCTTCACCTCCGCGGTGTTGAACCCGGAGCCGCCGCCCTCGATGATTCCATTCCGATCGATCCGCGAGTTCAGGACCGGCGCCGTCTCCACCTCGCCGTCGATGACGATCGCCATCTGACGGCCCTTGTTCTTCTCGGTGAACTCACCGAAGTCGGACGCGCGCGCCGACTTGATCTCGAACCCCAGCGCGGGCCGGCCGGCGTCGTCGGTGCTCGGGAACGTGTCTTCGATGTCCTCGCCGGTGATGAGCTCCGACGCATCGTCGCTCACCTCGAGAAGCACGAACGGGAACGCCTGCTTCGACGGGTTGTTCTCGAGTTCCTTCGTCGACCAGGGATACCAGCGGTAGCTGAGGCCGCCGGTCGACGGAACGTCGAACTGGCTCAGGTTCACGCTGCGCGGCGTCCAGGTACGGTTCTCGTCGTCCTGCTTCTTCAGGTACGCCTCGATCTCGGCGCGCTTCTCCTGGAGGTTGACGACGCCGGGCCGATCTTCGGCGACGATGCGGAACTCGAGCCGGCCGAGGCTCATCACGACGTTCTCGTACGACTGCGACTCCTCCATCGAGACGCCGGGAAGCTCGATGATGATCTCGTCGCGGCCGGCGCCGCGGGTCGAGAGCTCCTTGACGCCGAGGTTGTCGAGGCGGGCCCGATAGGTATCGATCGTGCGCTCGATCGTGTCCTCGTGGCGATCCGCCGGGATGTCTTCCAGATCGACCCTGTAGCGGAGCATCGTGCCGCCCTTGAGGTCGAGCCCGAGGTTCAAGTCGAACTCGACGTTGAACCACTTCTCGTCGACGATCCTCGAACGATCGAGGCTCACTCGATACCCGGAGGCTCGCTCGACGAGCTTGCTGGTCTCGTCCTCGTCCTTCACCTTGCCGGTGATGACCGTCCCGTCGTCGAGCGTGAACTTCGTGCGTCGCTCGAAGAGCCCGACCGTCGCGAGGACGATCGCGCCGAGGATGAGCAGCGTCTTCGCGCTCAGGTCGGGGACCAACGTCTGGTTTTGCGCCATCTCGGGCTCAGCTCCCGCTGCAGATCGATTCGAGGCGTCGAGTCGGATCATCCGGACGCCGGGGTGTTCGGTGCCGTCGAGCTTCTCCGCTCGACGCGCCCGCGTGATTGCTCAGGACTCGGTGGACTCGGACTCGGCCGCGGCCCGCTTCCGGCCTGCTTTGCCCGCCTTGTCCGAGGCGGAGCGCTTCTCGGTGATGCGCGCAGCCTTGCCCGTCCGGCCGCGCAGATAGTACAGCTTCGCGCGCCGCACGCGACCGCGCCGCTTGACCGTGACTCCCGCGACCTTCGGCGAATGGACCGGGAAGACGCGCTCGACGCCCTCGCCCTGGACGATCCGCCGGACGGTGAACGTCCGGGCGACGCCGGAGCCCTTGATTCCGATCACGACGCCGTTGAAGACCTGGACGCGCTCTTTGTCGCCTTCCTTGATCTTCACCTCGACGTCGACCGTGTCGCCGACCCCGAACGACGGGATCGACTCCTTCATGTTCTTGGCATCGAGATTACGAATGAGCTGCATCGCCTGCTCCCACGTGCTGCGGGGACGTCGCCCCGTCATGATTCCGGGTCTGGATCGCGCGGAGCCGCGCCGGCGGCGGCTCCTTCGTGTTTCGTTCCTCCGCGCCGAGCGCGGGTCCTGTGGATCGCCTGCTCTCGCCGCCACGCATCGATCTCGCCGTGGTGGCCCGAGAGCAGCACCTCCGGAACGGTCAACCCCCGGAACTCCCGGGGCCGCGTGTACTGCGGATGGTCCAAGAGACCGTTCCGGAACGACTCGTGGACCGCCGACTCCGCGTCGCCGAGTACGCCGGGGAGGAGCCGCGAGATCCCATCGATGAGCACCATCGCAGGCACCTCGCCGCCCGAGAGCACGTAATCGCCGATCGAGATCTCCTCCCAGGAGATGCCGCGGCGCACGCGCTCGTCGAACCCTTCGTACCGGCCACACAGGAGCAGCAGCTCCGCGTGCCGTGCCAACCTCTCGATCGTCGCCTGATCCAACGGATCTCCGTCCGGCGTCAGCAGGACCCGATGCATCGGGCCGCGCTCCGCCTCGAGCGTCTCGACCGCGGCGAAGATCGGCTCCGGCTTCAACAGCATGCCCGGGCCACCTCCGAACGGCCGATCATCCACGGTTCCATGCCTGTCCTTGGCGAAGCGCCGAAAGTCGATCCGATCGATCTCGAGGGCGCCCTTCTCCTGGGCGATTCGAACGATGCTTTCGTTCAGAAAGCCGTCGAACAACCCCGGGAACAGGGTCAGGACGTGGATGTGCATCCGTCTTTGGATTGACGACCAGACCGCCCGTGACGTCGGCACGTCGCTCGTTCGCACGCGGGAAGTTGATCGAGGTCGGCAAAAGAGGCGTATGCTACCAGGCCCCGTGCGCTGATCAAGGTTTCGATGACAGGCGCGGTTACGGAGATTCGCGTGTTCACGGGCATCATCGAGGGGCAAGGGAGGATCACCGACGTCGTGGTCCGCGACGACGGGGCGGGGTTGACGATCGACCTGGCGGCCGTCGCGGAGGGGGTTCGGATCGGCGACTCGATCAGCGTCGATGGGTGCTGCCTCACCGTCGTGACCCTCGAAAAGACCACCGCCCGGTTCGACGCGGTTCCCGAAACCACTTCCAGGACGACGCTTGGGGGATTCATCGCCGGGCGTCGGGTGAATCTCGAACGGGCGCTGCGGCTGGGCGACCGGCTCGGCGGTCATCTGGTTTCCGGACACGTCGACGCCGTCGGCCATGTTCGGGGGCGCGCGTCCCGCGGCTCGGAGGAGCGATTCGAGATCGAGGCGCCCTCCCGGTTCCACCCGTTCCTCGTGGAGAAAGGCTCGATCGCGGTGGACGGCATCAGCCTGACCGTCGCCGCGGTGAACGAATCCGGGTTCGCCGCCGCGATCGTGCCGCACACGCTCGCGGTCACCACGCTTGGGGAGCGCGACGTCGGCGCTCCCGTGAACCTCGAGTTCGACGTCCTCGCCAAGTGGGTCGACCGTCTGGTGCGGCACGGACGGATCGAAACGGGGACGCCGCTCGCGAACCTGCTGCGACCCGCGCCGCGGTGACGCTCTACGAGCCGGCGGGCTTCATCACGATCGGCGCGGTCAACCGGTGCGGTCCGAACTCGATCGAGAGGGTCGCGTGATCGCGGCTCGCCGGATCACGCTCGAGCCGCATCGTCAGCTTCGCCGTCTTCGAGTCCTTCCGCTCGTGCGCCATCACGATCTTGCGCCCGCCGGTCGTGAAGTGCGCGTGGTACGAATCGAGCTGGTCCCCGTAGACGGACTTCGGGTCGAGGGCGAACATGCGCCACTCGTCGTCCGCCCCGTACTCGAGCACGAGGTAGTAGTAGCCGGCCGGGATCCCGGTTCCCGCGATCTCGAGGTCGATGTTCGTGTCCAGGTTCGTCCAGAAGTTCTGTCCGAGTCGCCAGCGGCGATCGCGCTGCCCGTCGATCTGTGCGTCGTATGCGTCGTTCCACGGCGGCTGCCCGTAATCGATCGCGAACTGACCGATCGATCCGCCCGTCGGCTCGCTTCCCTTCGGTCCCCAGTAGAAGATGCGCGCGTTTCCGCGCTGGCTCGCCTCGGGGTAGGACTGCTGGGTCTGCGGCTGGACGCGCGCGGTGTAGCCGGCCGCGGCACCCGCGGCGAGCACGGAGCCGAGGACGAGAAGGGTACGCATGGAGGATCCTCCGCGGGAGCAGAGAGCGGCCGCGGGGAGTACGGCCGCCGAGATCCTCGGTTGGGTGTTTTCCGCGCCATTACTCGTGGGAATGCCCGTGCGAGTGTCCACCCGGGCCGTGGACGTGGCCATGTTCGATCTCCTCGTAGGAGGCCGAGCGAACCTCGACGACGGTGACGTCGAAGTTCAAGGCGACGCCGGCGAGCGGATGATTGGCGTCGAGGTGGACCCGGTCGCCGTCGATTCCCACCACGGTGACGATCTGGCTCCCCTCTTCGTGGCGTGCCTCGAACTGGGTCCCGACCTCGATCTCCGCGTCCGCCGGGAGCTGATCCCGCGCCACGGAGTGGATCATGCGCTCGTCGCGCGGCCCGTACGCGTTCTCGGGCGGAATGCGAACGTGGAAGGAGTCGCCGCGCGATCGGCCCTCGAGCTCCACCTCGAGCCCGGGAATCAACGTGCCCGTACCGTGGACGTAGGCGAGCGGCTCGTGGTCATCGGAGCGGTCGAGCACGTCGCCTGCGTCGTCCTTCAACGTGTACTCGATCATCGCGACGGTGTGTTTCGTGATCTTCAATGAGGAGCCTTCCGTCGAAGGGGTACGTAGGGATGCATTCGTCGATGAGGAGCGGGAACCCGATCCCCCGCGCCACGAACGGTAGCGGCGGGCTCCCGATCGTACACTGCGACAAGAGCACGTCGAACCAGGCACTGCCTTCAATGCCCTGCGGTTTCGACGTGGTCCAGGAAGTGCTCGGGTCGATCGGGATCCACTCGACGACGTCGCGGCGCATCGCTCGGCGTGATCCTGTACCGTGTCGATGCCGACCTCCCGTTTGGAGGCGAGGGTTTGATCCAGCGCCCATCCGATCGCATTCGTCCGTCGACCGCGCGGCGCCGCCGACTCCGGCCGACCGCGATGGTCGCCGCGTCATGAGCCGAGCCTTCCTCCGCGAGGCCGACGCTCCCGAGCCCCGCTGTCCCGAGCCGGCCGGATGCGGTGGGCGCGGCGTCAGCGTCACCGAGTTCACGCTTCGCGCCCACGTCGGCGAGGAGGCGGTCCGGGAGCTGCGGGGGGAGTTGTTCCTCTGTCCCGATCCGCACTGCGACGTCGCGTACTTCGACGCTGCGCACGGTCGACTCACGGTCGACCGGCTGCGCGCGCACGGCTGGCCGAAGGATCCGGACGCGCCGGTCTGCCCGTGCGTCGGCGTCACCGAGAACGACGTCGAGGACTTCGCGCGCGACGGGAGGACGGACCTCATGCGCGCGTTCCTCGCACGGACCGAAGGACCGGAAGCGCGCTGTCTCGCGCGGCGTCTCGATGGACAGAGCTGCGTCACCGACGCACGCCGCATCTTCCTCGCGGCGCGCGGCGGAGGTTGAGCGCGCGCGGAGTCGACGGGCGCGCGCGATTCGACTACGCTCCGCTTGGTTCGAGCCCGAGGAGGTCGCCGTGTCCAAGGACGCACCCGTCGTTTCCGCCGAGCTCTTTCGCTACATCGCCGAGCGGACGCCGGCGGACGACGACTTCCTCCGCGGGCTGCGCGCGAGCGCCGAGGCGATGGGAATCCCATCGATCGCGATCTCGGCCGTCCAGGCGAGCCTGATGCAGATCATGCTGCGCGCGGCGGGCGCGCGCGAAGTCGTCGAGGTCGGGACGCTCGCCGGCTACTCCGCGATCCAGATGGCGCGGGCGCTCCCCGACGGCGGGCGCGTGCGGACGATCGAGCTGTCCCCGAAGCACGCCGATTTCGCCGAGGCGTGGATCGCGCGCTCCGACGTGATGGACCGCGTCGTCGTGCTGCGCGGCGCGGGCGCGGACGTGCTGGCGACCTTCGAGGACGACTCCGCGGACGCAGCGTTCATCGACGCCGACAAGCCGGGATACCCGCGCTACCTCGAGGAGTCGCTGCGCATCGTCCGCCGTGGCGGTCTGATCATGGTCGACAACGCGTTCGCGTTCGGCCAGCTCCTCGACGAGCATCCCACGGATCCGGACGTCCCCGTCGTGCGCGAGTTCAACGAGTTCATCGCGCGCGAGCGACGACTGCAGAGCGTGATCGTGGCGGTCGGGGACGGGATGTGGATCGGCGTCAAGCGTTGATGCCTCAGGTCTTGGCCTGGACGATGCGGGCGACCGCGCCGAGGTCGCGGTCGTCGACGATCGCGTCCGCCTCCTTCTCCGGCACGCCGGCCGCGATCATCTGCGCACGTACGCTCTTCCACGCGCGTTTCATCTTGCCCTCGTTCGTCTCGACGTAGAGGTTGGAGACGATCTCCGCGAGCTTCTGCAGGGCCAACGTGTCGCGGTGCTCGTAGTACCGCTTGATGATCCCCTTCTGGTGCTCCGAGTAGTCCGGCATCGTGGGTGCCTCGTCCGTGTGGTCGTGTGCGCGCCACATTGTCCGGCCCCCCGGAGCCGAGTCAACCGGGAGTCGAGTCGACCCGGAGCTCAGGAAGCCGAACGAGTCCGCGCGCGGCAAAGGCCGTCGGCCCGAGACGCTCGGTGGAGTCAGTCGTCGAGCTTGAATCCGACGCGGAGCGTCACCTGGTACTGATCGACGCGATCGCCGACCACTCGGCCGCGGATCTCGTCCACCTCGAACCACTCGAGCCCTCGCACCGTGGCCGACGCCTTGGCGAGTGCGATCTCGATCGCCCTCTCCAGGGACTCGCCGGACGTACCCACGATCTCGATCTTCTTGTGCACTGAGTCCGTCATCTTGCTGTCTCCGCTCGAAGGACGAGGGCGGCCGGAGGGCCTGCTTGCGGGTGCATGCAGCAAGAGTCGTGCCGGCATCGTCCACGGTCGAACCGGTGCGCCTACGGTCCCGTTTCCACGAACGTCCTCCACGCCACCGGCCGGGACGTCTCGTTCGGGATGATCGCGAACATCGCCAGGAGCGGCCCGATCACGATCTCGTTCTGATGGACCGCGTCGACGACCGGGCCGCGAGCTCCGCCTGGATCGAATCGGCGTGCGTGAGGTCGCAGGGGCGATGCTCGATCTCGAGTTCATGGTGCGGGGCCTCGACGTCGAGCCCCACCAGCCGGTACCGCTTCCCGATGCGGCCGGCGACGCTGGTGCCGAGCCGTCCGCTCGCGCCGGTGACGAGGACGAGAGGAAGGTCGCGTCTCGCGCTCATGGGCTCGCTCCACCGGGTTCGCCCGCGTCGAGCACGTCTCCGGTCGTCTCGATCGGTTGCCCCGCCACGCCGGTTTCACCGTAGTTCTGCCCTCCGTGGGTCTGGCGACCGTACTCGGCGTTGCGCACGCCCTCGTTCGGGATGGTGCGCGACCGGGTGCCGGCGGAGAGCCGATCGATCAGCGCGGCGGAGAACGCGTCGATGTCCTCGGGCTTGCGCGACGTGATGAACGGACCGTCCTCCACGACTTCGGCGTCGACCCACCTCGCCCCTGCGTCCTCGATCTCGCCGCGGACGGCCGGCCACGACGTCACGTCGCGTCCCTTCACCGCGTCCGCCGCCACCAAGAGGAGCGGCCCGTGGCAGACCGCGGCCACCGGGCGGCCCGTCGCCACGAAGTCGCGGACCCACTGGACGATCTCCTCGTCGCGCCGCAGCTTCTCGGGCCCCTTGCCGCCGGGGATCAGCAACGCGTCGAAGTCGGTCGGTGACCGATCGTCGAGGCGTTGCTCGACGATCGCTTTGCCGCCGTGCTTCCCACGGACCGTTGCTCCGGCGCGCGGACCAATGATCGATGTGACATGGCCGGCTTCATGCAGTTTCTGGCGCGGCACGTCGAGCTCCGAGTCCTCGAATCCGTCGCCGACGAGAATCGCGATGGTCGCCATGAGGTCGCTCCGGTAGGTGCTGTCGGCAATCGGGGTGCAAGAGGCATGCCGATCGCCGCGCGGTGCGTCTCCAGAGTCACCTCGAACGATTCAGTGCGTCAAGACGGGCGGAGACGCCCTTCGCGCACTCAATCGTCCGGGGTCAACGATGAGAGCGGATCGCCGGCGTGGTTCCCGGCAGGTGCCGGCGCGAGCGGGACACGAGCCCGTACCCGGCGGCCGCGAGCGGCGCGAGCGCCCGGAATCCGAGGACGCGTCCCACGGAGCGCCACGGAGGATGGCACGCACGGAGCGCCCGCGCGATCGCTTCGTGGCCGCGGTGGCGTCGGCCGTCGGCGTCGACCCACCACACGAACTGCCGGGCTTCGTCCGCATCGATTCCGAGTCGATCGAGATCGGCGCGCTGCCACGGGATGATCCGCGCGGGCCGCGTGAGGCGGGGCTCGATCCAACCGACCACGGCGGTGCAGAAACCGCACGCCCCGTCGAAGACCAGCGTGTCCATCGACGTCGCCGGCGGATCGTCGTCGCGGGAATCGGTCGATCGTTCGCTCATCGCGTCTCGACGCGGCTCCCACGTCGGTCGTCGCCGGCGCATCGATCGATCACCGGTGCCGAGAGCGAAAAGCAAGATTCGTGCCTCGAGCGATCCACTCGTCCACGGGCACCCGGGGGGGAGAGCGTAGACGCCGCGATCCGCGCTTCCCGCCCGGCGGAATCTACAAACGAGGTCGATTCCCGGTCCTGCTCGAACGTCATCCGGCTGCGCCTCATCGTGACAGCGGGCGCGGCGTCCTGGCGTTTCGGCCGCGTCCCGACGTGCGCCGCTCGGCCGGGATCATCTCGAGGACGGGCTGCCATGCGAACCCGGCGGCGAGCACGACCTTGCGCAGTGGTTCGACGAGGCCCGACAAGGAACGGTGGCCGTTGCGCCGTCCCTCGGGGAGCCACGGGCCGGCGCTCGGCTCCGGGCCAGCGATCGGTGTCAGCGGCCACTCCCAATCGATGAACGCGCTCGGACGGGACGAGTCCGATCGCTTCGGCTCCCAGTGGATCACTCCTTCGGCGTAGCGGACGAGGACCTCGTGGTCCTTGATCTGCATCTGGACCATGTAGGTCTTCTCCGGCGAGTCCTGATGCGGCTCGACGTGATCACGTTCCGCATCGAGGTTCCATCTCGCGTGGAGGAAGCCCTGCTCGTCGAAGACATCGATGGCTTCGTCCGTCACGCCGATCGCACGAATCCGGGCCGCGAGCTCCTGGGCCGAGACCTTCACGATTGGAGGCATCGGCTCGACTCGTGCGCGGTCGGCACGGCGGTGATTTCGAATCGGAATGACCACGGTCAGGATCAAGGCCACGATCAGGATCGAGAAGAAGATGAAGTCCACGGTTCGACCTCCTTGAAAGGAGATGCGTTCGCCATGGGATCAGCAACGGACGTTCCGCCGCCACCACCGCGATGACGGGTCCGTTCATCCGATCTCGACGTTTGTACAAAATCCCGAGCGTGCGTCCCGCGTGCGAGCCCGATGCGGAGCGGATCGGGTCAGCGCGGCGCGCGGATCGTCGCGAGGAGGGCGTCGGTCGCGGCCGGGTCGTAGACGTCGGCCGTCCCGCCGCCGTTGACGATCAGCAGATGATCGCCGTGAGCGCCGTATGCGATCACGTGGCGTTCGACGTCCTCGTCGCGCACCCCGCGCTCGAACCGCACCTCGCGGATCGTGAGCTGGACGCCGTCGGCGGTCCGCGCGGTCCTCGCCTCGTCGAGCTGCACGTAGGGGTGTTGCACGTGGCGCTCGATGACGTCCTCGAGGAGTGTCTCGAGTCGATCCCTCGGTCCGTCGATCAGGAAGTACTCGAGACGACCATGGGGCGCCTGGAGCAGCGCCATCGCGGTGTTTTCGGGGGGGACGTCGTGGAACCACACGACGCCGTGGTAGCGGGTCGTCGGTGAGAACGGGTCGTGGACGTTGAAACCGCGCGGCGGCACGAACGCGCCGCCCGCGGCGCGGAATCCCCTCCAGCGCGACTCATCGACGCGGTTCAGGCCGGGCATCACGCGCGGAAGGCCGGCGACCGCGACGACTCCCAGCATCGTGATCGCGAACATCAGGAACATGACGCGCGGCACGCCTATCATTCGGTGGGATCTCCGATTCGGCCAAGCGACCTCGCCCTCTGATCGGCCGCCACGGGAAGATACTTGATTGGGTTCGGCCCGTCAGCCGATCCGCTCCGGAAACGAGGCGCGGATCGCATCGTCGTACGAGCGAGGCGCGAAGCCGAGCTGCTCTCGCGCCTCCTCGATGGAGTAGAGGTGGTCCTGTCCGTAGAAGGCGATCTGGGCGCGGATCGATCTCGACAACCCGACGACCCCGAACAGCGGGGCGGCGAGCCGCATCGGGAGGAGGGGAAGCGACCGGAGCGCGGCGCGGCCGCCGCTCAAGTCCCTCAGGTTCGTCACGAGGTCGCGGTACGAGATGCCTCCCTCCGGGCCCGCGAGGATGTACGCCTTCCGGATCGACGCGTCGGCGCGAAGCGCGGACACGGCGGCGGCCGCGACGTCGTCGACGTGAACCGGCTGGACCCGGCAGCGACCGCCGGCGGGGAGCAGGAACGTCCCGGCGCGCGTCCGTTCCACGAGGTGCTGGACGTCCGGGCTCCGCTCGCCCAGCACCATCGTCGGTCGCAGCAACGTGACGTCGATGTCGTACGAGCGGATGGCCGCCTCCTGACCGATCTTCGCGCGGCGGTACTCGGTGTCGCCGACCTCCTCGATCGCGGCGCTCGAGAACGCGACGAGCCGGTGGAGGTGGTTCTTGCGGCGGCAGGACGCGGCGAGGTGGCGCGACGCCTGGACGTTCGCGTCCTGCATCGTCTTCGCGTCCGAGCCCGGACCGGCGCCGGCCGCGTGGATCCCGGCGTCGCAGTCCTCGATCGCGGGGAGCACGCGGTCCAGGTCGAGCAGGTCGAGCTGGCGGAACTCGACGCCGTCCTGCGGCGGCACCCGCGCCGCGTCGCGACCGAGCGCGACGACGGCGTGACCTTCACGACGCAACCGATCCACGACGTGCGCGCCGATGAAGCCGCTGGCTCCGGTCACGTAGATGCGCATGGGTTCATGACCTCGCTCTCGGGGTTCTAACGGGCGGTGTAGCCACGGCGCATGATCTCGCTGTACCGGCTTCGCGCCGTGCCGTACCGACCCGTCGTCTCGACTTCTTCAGCGAACTGGAGCGCGCCGTCCCGCAGCCGCCGCGTCGCGGCGGCGAGGTTGGCGACGACGTGCGGCGGCAGCCCCGCCGCGAACGGGAGCGCGTCGTCCGACTCGGCGAGGAGCCGGAGCACGTCCGTCGTGTAGCCGGCGAAGACGCTGCGCGGCGCAGTGAACTCGATCCACGGCCGATCGTCGGTGATCATCGCGGGTGCGAGCTGCGCGAGCCGGGCCACCGTCTCCTTGCCCGCGAAGCGCCCGGCGAGGAGGTCCCAGACGTCGACGACGCCGATGTCCCGGAGGAGTGCCGCCACGCGCGGCTCGCGCATGCGCTCGGCGACGAGCTCGACGTCGATGGTGCGCTCCTCGAGTCCGCCGAGCAGGATCAAGTCGTACCCGGTCACCCAGGCGCTCGTCTCCGGGAAGACGGACTGGAAGGTACGGGCGATGCCCGCGACGTCCTCGGTGCTGAGCTGGTAGAGCGGAATCCACTGCGACATGAAGCCGCCCGGCCGCAGATGCGCCCGCGCGAGGCGATAGTACTCCTCGGTGTAGAGGAACGCCGAGCCCGCGACCCAAGGGTGGATCGGGTCGGCGGAGATCAGGTCGTACGCATGATCGGAGCGCGCCAGGAACGCGCGGCCGTCGTCGTTCCAGACGCGGACGTTGCCGCGCTCGAGGACGCGATCGGTCCACTGGTCGAAATAGCGGCACGCGTCGATCACGCCGCGGCTCAGCTCGACCACGTCGACCTCGGCCCCCGACAGCGCGAGCGCGCCGCTCGACATGCCGGTGCCGAGCGCGATCGAGAGGATCCGTTCGGGCTTCTCGTGGACCAGCGTCGGGATGAACCCGAGCAGGAGTTGGAGCCGGCGATCGATGAGCACCGACGTGGCCACCGACTTTCCGTTCACGAAGAGGCAGCGGACCGGGGTCTCCTCGCCCTCCTCGAGGACTTCGATGACCATCACGGCCGATGCGGCCGACTCGGCGTGGAAGAGCGTGGTGAGCTCCCCGCTGCCCGGCGGCGCGCCCGGCCGGAGTCCGAACGCGAGGCAGACCGCGGCGGCCGCGCCGGCGACGACGAGCTCGGCGCGCCCGCCGCGTTCCCCGGCGCGACGCGCGCGCAGGAGGAGCGGCACGACCGGGATGATCGCGAGGCCCGCGATCGCCGCGAGGGAGCCGCGCAGCATCAGCGACGGCAGCAGAAGGAACGCGGAGAGGAGCGACCCGAGGATCGAACCGACGACGTTCGCGGCGTACAGCTTCCCGAGCCCCGCCGACATCCGCGCCGGGTCCTTCGACAGAAAGCGCGCGAGAGCGGGGAAGATCGCGCCCGAGACCAGCGTGGCGGGGAGGAAGGCGAGGAGCGCGAGGCTCCCGGCTCGACCGAGGAAGTCGAAGACGGAGAGCGTCTCCGCGTAGCCCTGCTGGTTCAACGCCCCAGCGAGCGGGTCCTCCGGTCCGAGCCTCCAGCGCACGAGGACGAGCCCGAGCCCGATCGAACCCGCGAGCACGACGAGGCTGGTGGCGAACGACGTCCATGGGTTCGCGCGACGCGCGAGCGCTCCGCCGAAGGCGAATCCCCCGAGGCCGATCCCGAGGAGGAACACGGCGAGGATCGCGGCGAACGCGTAGACCGATCCGCCGAGGATCGCGACGAGCAGCCGGTTCCCGACGACCTGATACGCGATCGACACGAACCCCGCGACCGCGGCGACCAGGATCGCGACGCGAGGTCCGGGGGCGGGGTCGGGCGGCGCCGGCTCCTGCTTCACGGTGGGTGGAGCATGGATCGACTCCTTCCCGGCGAGTGCGAGCGCGGCGACGGCGAGCAGGACGTTCGCGCCGGCCGCGAGGTGCGTCGTCCCGAGCAGTCCGAGCGCCGGCAGGAACAGGTAGCCGGCGAGGAGCGCGCCCAGGCAAGCGCCGATCGTGTTCCACCCGTAGAGCATCGCGACGGGCCCGGCCGCGCGGGCGCGGCCCGCCGCGACGCAGCGCGCGAGCACTGGAAACGTCGCGCCCATCAGGAAGGTCGGCCACACGAGCAGGAGGAACGACGCCAGGAGCGTCACTACCGGCACCCGGTCGTCGCCGGCGGGTGGAGTGATCACGCTGCCGAGCCCGCGGAACAGGAACGGGGCCACGAAGCCGTAGACCGCGGTCAAGACCTCGAGGAGGGCGTAGATCTTCAGCGGATTCCCGCGGGCGAACCAGCGTCCCCCGACCGCCGCGCCGAGGCCGAGCCCCCCGAGGAAGACGCTCACGACGGCCGCGACCGCGTGGATCGCGACGCCGAACAAGAGTCCGAGGGAACGGAAGAAGACGACCTCGTACACGAGCGCGGCCGCGCCCGACAGCGTGGCGAGAGCGAGGATCGGGAGCAGGCGAGCGCGAGGCGACGGTGACGGATCGGTCATACGATATCGAAGCCGCGCCGTGCTGGACGCGACGCGCCAAGGGTAACGGGCGGCCGGGCGTCGAAACTCGCGCCCGCCGACGCGTCGAGCCGATGGAGTTTTGTCCCACCGGCCCGTACGCTCGGGCGAGCTTAGAGATCCACGCCCGGTTTCGGCCGGCAATCGTGTCGCGCGGGCATCCATGAACGACGAACGATGAACGATGAACGACGCCGGTGAAGCGGCGCGCGATCGCGTGCGCGTCTGCCAGGTCATGGAGTGCACGATCGGCGGCACGCGCCGTCACATCGGCGAGCTCTGTTCCGGGCTCGCCGCTTCCGACGTGGGCGTCACGCTGGTCGCGTCCGCGGTGCGCGATCCCACGTTTCGCGACGACCTCGACCGTCTGCGCGCGGCCGGGGTCGAAGTGATCGAGCTGCCGATGGTGCGCGAGATCCGGCCGGCCGTCGACGCGGCCCAGCAGTGGTTTCTCGCCCGGCTGTTCCGGCGGCGGCGGTTCGACGTCATCCACACCCACTCGAGCAAGGCGGGCGGCCTCGGCCGGGTCGGCGCGCTCCTCGCGCGCACGAAGACGCCGGTGGTCCACACGCCGCACACGTTCGCGTTCACGTTCACCGATCAGTTCGGTCCGCGCAAGCGCGGCCTGTTCCTTCGCATCGAGCGCTTCCTCGGCCGGCGCACGGCGCGCCTCGTCCACGTCTCCCTCTCGGAGCGACGCGACGTCGCCCCGTTCCGGATCGTCCCGCCCGAGCGGGCCGTGGTCATCCCGAACGGGATCGATGCGGCTCGCTACGCCGACGTGGACGGGAACTTGGTCCGGCGCGAACTCGGCCTGGCCGGCGGCGCGTTCCTGGTCGGAACGGTCGGCCTGCTCAACGAGGCGAAGGGGCACGTGCACCTGATCGACGCCGCGCGCCGCGTGCGCGAGCGGTTCCCCGGCGTGGTGATCGTGATCGCCGGGGACGGGGGGCTGCGCGGCGCGCTCGAGCGGCGGATCCGCGAGGCCGGGCTCGACGGCACGGTCCGCCTGCTCGGCTACCGCACCGACGTCGATCGGATCCTCGCCGCGCTCGACCTGTTCGTCCTGCCGTCGCTCTGGGAGGGGTTGCCGTACGTGGTGCTCGAGGCGATGGCATCCGGCCGACCGGTGATCGCGAGCGACGTGAACGGCGCGCGCGACCTCGTCGCGGACGGCGTGACCGGGCGTCTCGTGCGGCCCGCCCATCCGGACGCGCTCGCGGATGCGATCCTCCAGCTCCTCGAGGACCCCGCGTCGCGCGAGCGGTTCGCGCGGGCCGGCCGCGAGCGCGTACGGTCGGACTACTCGCTCGAGCGGATGATCGAGCAGTACGTCGACCTCTACCGATCGATCGCTCCGCGAGCCGCGAAGGAGTCGCCGTGAACGTCCCGTTGCGCGTCCTGTTCGTGGTCACCACCCTCGACGTGGGCGGCGCCGAGAAGCACTTGCTCTGGCTCGGGCGCGGGCTCGTCGACCGCGGGCACGGGTTCGACGTCGTCTACCTGAAGGGAGGCGGGCGGCTCCGTCCGGAGTTCGAGGCGCTCGGCGCGCGCGTCGACAAGATCCCGTTCGAGAGCCCGTTCCAGCTCTTCTCGACCGCATTCGCGCTCGCGTCGCGGATCAGGAACGGCGCGTACGACGTCGTCCACAGCCACCTCCTGAAGGCCGACGCGCTCTCCGCGCTCGCGGCCAGGCTCGCGCGGCCGCGGGCGTACGTGCAGTCGAAGCACAACGAGGAGCAGGTGCTGAAGAAGTGGGCGGTCGGCATCGTCCACGGGATGCTGAGCCGCGTCCCCGATCGCGTCATCGCGCTCTCGGACCACGTGCTCGAGTTCATCGCGACGGCGGGACGGACGCCGCGCGACCGGCTCGTCCGTGTCTACTACGGCATCGACGTCGAACGCTTCAGGCACGGAGACCGCGAGGCGACCCGCGCCGCGCTCGGGCTCGCGCCCACGACGTCGGTCGGGCTGTGCGCGGCGCGCTTCCACCCGCAGAAGGACCACCCGACGCTCCTGCGCGCGGCGCGGCGCCTGAAGGACGCGGGTCGCGACTTCCACCTCCTGCTCGCGGGCGGCGACCCGTTCTACGACTTCGGGGTTCAGGTCGAGGCGCTCGCGCGCGAGCTCGACCTGCAGGACCGCGTGTCGTTCCTCGGCATCCGCGACGACGTCCCGGACCTGCTCGCGGCGTGCGACCTGTTCGTGCTGCCGTCGATCTTCGAGGGCCTCGGCCTCGTCTTCCTCGAGGCGATGGCGGCGGAGCGGCCCGTCCTCTCGACGAATTCGACCGCGATCCCCGAGGTGGTGATCGACGGCGAGACCGGCGCGCTCGTCGAGGTGGGCGACGCCGCGGCGCTCGCCGCGACCTGGGAGGGTTGGATCGACGACCCGGAGCGAGCGCGGGCGCTTGGTGCGGCCGGCGCTCGACGCGTGGCGGAGACGTTCACCCTGCCGCGCATGATCGATGAGACGCTGGCCGTCTATCGCGCCGCCGCGCCGCGCGCGGGTAAGAACTCGGCGAGGTGGCCGCCGGGGTGACGAACGGCCTTCCGGTCGAGCGCTCGTGGCTCGACCCGCTCGAGCGGTCGACTTGTGCTAGGCTGCGATCGACGTCGAGATCCTCCCGCCCACGGACTCCCCCGGACCCACGTTGCGCGTTCCACTGCTCCGTTGTCTCTCGTTCGCGGCGCTTGCGGCGCTCTTCGCGATCGGTTCCGCCGGCCACGTGCGCCGGGCCGTCGAGGTCGAGCGCGGAAGCGTCGCGTTCGGGGCGCAGGGGAGTTTCTGGGAGGCTCGAGACGATTCCGGGACGATGCTCGTCCAGGACTTCGTGGACGCCGTCTCCCTCCGCCAGCGCGACCGCGTGACGGTCACGATGACCGAGGACGACCGGCGGTCCTTCTCCACGATCGTCGCGACCGTGCGCTGCCAGGAGACCGCCAACGGCGTGGACGTCGTGCTGCGCGAGGTCGAGGACCAGGGCACGATCGTCCGCCTGCTGCGCCGGCGCACCGTCGTCCTCGAGCGATCGGGCGACGGTGAGACCGTCGTCGCCGAGCGACTGGGTCTCGACCAGTTCGCAAACCGTCTCACCCACGAGGTCCGGGTCGATCTCGACGAAGCGGGGGGCAGCGTCTCCGTCGACCGCGGGAAGCCGCTGGCCTTTCCGCTCCCGCGCGGGCACGGCGGCACGTCGATCAGCGTGACGTTCGGGCGTGTCGCGCTCGATCGTCTCACGGTGCGGGGAACCGATCGTTCGGACGGAAGCACGTTCGAGTGGACGGACGAGTTCGACGTGCTCCCTGCAGCGAAGGAAGCGGCGACCGTCGTGCGTTCGGCGCTCTTCCACCTGCTCGGCATGCTGGTGCTCGCCATCCTCTTCCTGCGCGTCCTGTCGTTCGGCGCGCCGTCGCCGCGGCGGCTGTTCCACGCCACGCTCGTCCTCTTCGCGCCGGCCTGCGCGGCGTCCGCGATGCAGTTCCTCGGGTGGGACGCGCGGCTCCCGCTGACCTGGCCCCTCTTTGCCCTGCTCGGCTTTTTCCCCGCGGTCTTCACGCTGCGGCGTGACCTTGGACCAGGCACGAACCGCCGGTTTCCGATCGTGAGTGCCGGCGTCGGTCTCGTGGCGGCGGCCGCGATCGCGTACGAGGCCGGACGGTACGTCGACCGCTTCTACGAGACGATGCGGGATCGCGAACGCCTCGCGATCGAGTTGACGCCGCCGCCGCCGGTCGCCATGTCGGAGCCGGCGGTCCTCGACGCGGGGACTTCCTTCACGGCGGCGGGACCATGGCGCGACTTCCGTCTGACGATGCGCGTCGTGGCGAGCCCGGACGCGGTCGTCCAGGTGCGGACGCGCGGCTCGGGGCCGTCGGTGGCCGAGGGAATCTCCCTGATGCTGTCGCCCGACGAGCAGTGGGACGGGGGCTTCTACGAGGAAGCGGCGACGTCGTTCGGGCCGCTGGGGTCGCGCGCTCGCTCGCTTCCCGAGCGGACGCCGGTCGAGATCGGCGTCGACGTCCGGGGGCGGTCGTTCGCCGGGTCCGTCGACGGCCGCCTCGTGGCCGAAGCGACGACGCGGCACTGCCCGCGCGGCGACGTCTCGGTCCTCGCCGTGCGGGGACGGGTCGAGCTGTCGAGGCTCGAGATCGTGGCGATCGCGAGCGCCGACGCCGCTCCGTCGCCGTGGGTCGACCGGCTGCGCGGTGCCCTGTTCGCGATCCTGGTGATCGTCGCGTACGCGTGCCTCGGCCCGCGCGTGGCGGCGGGCGCGTGGGTGCGCTGGGCCGCGGCGATGGGACTGGCGGCGGCGCCGGCCGCGCTCGCGCTCCGCTCGCTCGAGCCGGCCGCGCCGGAACTGCTTGCGATCGCCGTGTCCCTGGTCGGCGCGGCGATCCTGGCGTTGCTCGCGCCGCTGGCCCACGGCCGGTCCGCCGCCTGGCCCACGCGGCTGGCGTCGGGAATCCTCGTCGTCGCCGCTGCGTTCGTCACCATTCGAGAGCTGCGCGCGCCGCCGTGGCCGTTCGACTCGGTCTCGGGGCGGGAGCTGCGCATGACCGACTGGAGCGTTGCGCGCCTGACCATGGGGCTCGAGCACGTGCAGCACCCCGCGCTCCGGCGCTGGAACCGCTACCTCGTCGGGCACGAGCTGCGAGAGCGCGTGCACCACGTCGCGAAGGAGGCGGGGACGACGCGGGTGCTGTTCCTCGGCACGTCGAGCACGTTCGGGTATCGCGCGGACGTCCCCTACGGCTTTCGCGTCGAGAGGCGGCTGCGCGAGGCCGGACACGACGTCGAATGCATGATCGGCGCCTACTCGGGCTCGACCGGCGCGCGGCAGTACTTCCAGTTGAGGAACGTGCTGCTCCAGTTCGAGCCGGACGTCGTCTGTTTGTCGCTCGGCTGGAACGACACGTTCGCGCTGTCGTTGGTGGATGAACTCGCCTACCTCGAGGAGGTGAGCGCGCCGGGGTACGAGCGATCCTGGTTCGCGGACCGGCGGCTCGACGTGGAGACCGCGCGACGATCGCAGCGGATCGGCAACCTCTCCGAGGCGATCGAATCCGGCGGGGACGAACGTCCGATCCCGGACGAGTTCGCCTCCGCGCCGGCGCGTTTCGAGCGGGTGCTCGAGGCGTTCGCACGGCTGGGCGAGAGCCACGGGTACCGGTTGATCCTCGTCAAGGAGCCGTACTTCCAACCTCGACCCCATCTGTTCACCGCGCGGTTCCACGCGATGATGGACGAGGTCGGTCAACGGCATGGACTGACCGTCGTCGACCCGAAGCCGGCCCTCGCCGCGCGCGGCGGGAGGAAGTTGTACCTGGACGCGGTCCACCCCAAGGATTCCGGTCACGAAGCGATGGCCGCAGCGCTCTTCCCGTACGTCCGCGCCGCGGTCGAGGCGGTCGCAGCGTCCCATTAGATCGATCCACTTCGATAGATCCGGGGCGGATGCGCCGCGATGCAGGGGCTGGAGCGCTGTGCCGAATTGGCACGCGGGGCGAGCCTGCGGTCGGTGAAGATCGTCGCTGAAGCGACGTTCTGCTTCGGAATCGCCGCGGCACGCCGCATGCTGTCTGTCGAATCCTGTTCGAATGTCCATGTCGTCTCGCAACCCGCGGCCGCGCCACCGCACGCGGGGTCCACGTCAGTCCGATGAGAGGATCCAACGAATGAAGAGCTGGCGAATGAAGAGCTGGAACCGCTGGTTTGCGTCCTTCGTGCTCGCCGTAGTGGTCGTCCCCACGTCCATGGCCGCGCCGAGCGACGCGCCGACGGACGAGGTCGTCGTCACCAAGGCGGCCAAGATCGTCGACATCAAGATCACCGGGGCGAACGAGGATCCGATCCCGGAGAATCCGCTCGGCCCGACGGTCCGGAACTTCCGAGCGAACCTCCTGCGGCTCCGCCAGATCGCGGCCGACGAGGACGTCGCCGGCGTGCGGCTGAAGCTGAGCGGCTCCCCGGACTTCGCCCGGACCATCGACCTCGTCGACGAGCTCCGGCGCCTGAAGGCGGCCGGCAAGAAGGTCGTGTGCTACACGGAGTCCCTCGATCAGCGATCGCTCGTCTTCGCGTCCCTCGCCGACCTCCTGGCGATGCCACCGTCCGGAATGGTGGCGCTCGAAGGGATGACGATCGAAGCCATGTACCTGAAGGACCTCTTCGCGATGCTCGACATCCGGTTCGAGGTCATCCACATCGGGAACTTCAAGACCGCCTACGAGGACATGGCACGCGACACGATGAGCGACGAGCAGCGCAAGGTGCTCGGCATCCTGCTCGACGAGTTCTATGCGCAGATCCAGACCACCATCGCCGAGAACCGTGGCATCGAGCGATCGAAGGTCGAAGCCGCCTACGACAAGCTCCTCTTCGATCCCGAGGACGCCAAGCAGTTCGGGTTGATCGACGCGGTCGCATACGAGGACGCTTTCGAGGAACGCGTCGAGGAGATGTTCGGTGGCAAGGTCGAGTTCGACGAGAAGTACGGTGACAGGAGCGTGGAGGACATCGAGAAGATGCTCGAGAGTCCGTTCGCGATGTTCTCCCTGCTGCCGAAGCTGCTCAATCCGCCGAAGCCGAAGCTGAAGGACGAGCCGCGAATCGCGATCGTCTACGCGTCCGGACCGATCATGAGCGGCAAGAGCCAGCGCGGCCTGGACGGCTCGGTCTCCTCGATGGGGAGCGAGACGATCGTCGAGGCGCTCGAGGAAGCGCTCGAGGACGATTGGGTCCGCGCCGTCATCCTCCGCGTCAACAGCCCGGGCGGATCGGCCCTCGCGAGCGACATGATCTGGCGGGCTACGCAGCGCGTGAAGGCGAAGAAGCCGATCATCGCGTCGATGGGCGGGGTCGCCGGGTCGGGTGGCTACTGGATCTCGATGGGTTGCGACCGGATCATCGCGCAGCCGAGCACGATCACCGGTTCGATCGGCGTGGTCGGCATGCTTCCCGACGTGTCGCAGGCGCTGAAGCGGTTCGGCGTGAACGTGCAGGTCGTGTCCAAGGGCCCGCACGGCGAGGACCTCGCGATCCTCCAGAAGGGTCCGACTCCGTTCCTGAAGGAGACGATCCGCCAGAGCATGCTCGACGTCTACGACGAGTTCATCACGAAGGTTTCGACCGGCCGCCGCATGAATCCGCAGGTGCTCGAGACGCTGGCTCGCGGGCGCGTCTGGACCGGGCGGCAGGCGGTCGACCTGAACCTCGTCGACGAGATCGGCGGACTCGAGCGATCGATCGAGGTCGCGTGCGAGCTCGGTGGGGGGCTCGACCCGAAGACGGTGACCATCGCCGAGCTCCCGACCCCGCCGACGTTCATGGAGGCGCTCGAGGACGCGTTCGGCGACATGATCACGGTCGAAGGTCAGGTGAAGCGGATCGCCACCGAGCTCGGGTACGGGGACTTGGTCCAGATCGCAGAGTCCCTGCTCGAGAAGCGCGGCAGCGTCGGCGCGCACAACATCCAGGCGGTCATGCCGTTCCAGCTCCTGTTCCGCTGAGCGGAAGTCGGGCGAGGGATCCTGAGATCCAGCCCGAGGATCCAGCGCGAGCCCGCGGATCGGTCGCCGGTCCGCGGGCTCGTTCCGTCGGCGGGACGGCTGCCCGCGGAAGAAACCCCACGAGTCGTTCCGCTCCCGGTTCCGGCCGGCGTCGTGCGAGGAACGGGTTGCGCGGTTGCGATGAGGGACGACGACCCGGGCTCAACGCGGTAGGCGTGGATGCGCGCGAAAGAAGCGCCAGATCTCCACCGTCGCGTCGAACTCGGCGGTCGGTACGTCGGCCGCGCGGCGGATCACGGGGCCGCCCGGCCACGTGTGGCCCTCGTCGGCGATCGATACGACGACGAGGGCCCGTCCGGCTGCGTCCCCCGGCGCGGACCACGTCTCGATCGTCACCTTGCCGCATCGTTCGCGCCCGGGCGTCGGCTCGAGCCCGAGTCGCTCGACGTAGTACGCCGTCGCTTCCGCGACCGACGCGTCGACTCGATCCTGCGCGCGTCCCACCGCCCGCGCGGGACGACCGCCGTCGTACCCGACGTGCTCATCCGCGCGCCCGTGGATCATCATGACGGAGATCGGCGTGGTCGAATCGGTCGCGGTGAAGTTCATCGCGCCGGAGACGTCCGCGATCGCCGCGAACACGTCGGCCGCTTCGCGCGCCAGGCGATGGACCATCATCCCGCCGTTCGACATTCCGGTCGCGAACACGCGGCCGCGGTCGACCGGCGCACGTTGCGCGATCTCGTCGACGAGCGCGCGCAGGAAACCGACGTCGTCCACGTCGTTCTCGACCGCGTAGACGGGGAGGCCGCCGCTGTTCCACGTGAGCAGCACGCTCGGGAGCGCGCCGGTGCCGTTCGGGTAGGCGACGAGAAAGCCCTCCTCGTCGGCGAGCGCCGAGAAGCGCGTCATCCGCTCGGCGTTCGTCGCGTTGCCGCCGCCCCCGTGCAGCACGACGACGAGCGGGAGGGGACCTTCGAATCGGTCGCTCGGCACGTGCAGGCGCGCGGTTCGTTCGCGGCCCTGATGCGAGATCGTGATCTCGACGTCGCCGGGGGCGGCTTGCGGCGCGACCGTGCCGGGGGCGATGGCGTCGCGCAGACGGCGTCGCGTTTCGATGAACGCGGGCTGAGTGCGGCGGAGGCGGTCCTTCACCGCGACGCCGTCGACGCGCTCCTCCTCCACCCAGTCGGCGAGATACGTGGTGACGGGGGAGAGGTCGGGCTCGCCGTCGCCGGCGTTCGCCGAGAACAAGAGGATGATGAACAGCTTCAAGGTCGCCATGAGGTCTCCAGTGCGTCGCAGTCGGGTCCGTTCGGGTTCGGCGCCGGTGTTTCGCTGGTCAGGAAACCGGCGTCGTCGTCGGCGGTGGCGCCGATTCTCGCCGGTGCTCCCATTCTCGCCTCGGCCCGCCGGCGGCCGACGGGAATCGCGCCCCGCGCCCGCGTTCGTCCGCCGGCGGCGATTCGCGCCGGGGCAGTCGAGCGTGACGTCTCGACGCGCCCGGCTTGGAGCCGGCAGAATGCTCGGACGATGAATGACCGCCTCTCGGACGAAGAGCTCTGGAGCCTGCTCGATCGCGACGACGGCGCGCTGGACCGGTACGTCGAAGCGAACCCCGGCGAACGGGAACGCGTCGGCGAGTTCCGCGACGCGCTCGGGATGGTCCGCCGGTCCAAGGCTGCGCGCGATCCGGACCGCATCGGGCGGTACGAGATCGTGCGTCGCATCGGCGAGGGGGGAATGGGCGTCGTGTTCGAGGCGCGTCAACCCGAGCTCGATCGCGCCGTCGCGATCAAGGTGACGAAGCTCGGCGGACTCGACCCGCGCGGCGCGCTGCGGTTCCGACGCGAGGCGAAGATCCTGGGCCGCCTGAACCATCCGCACGTCGCCCGCGTCCACGACGCCGGCACCACCGACGAGGGGCTGCCTTACTTCGTGATGGAGTTGATCGACGGGGTGCCGCTCGATCGCTACGTCGCGGAACAGCGGCTCGATCGGCCGCGGCGGCTGCGGCTCTTCGTGCGGATCTGCCGCGCGGTGCAGTTCGCCCACGAGCAGGGGGTCATCCACCGCGACCTCAAGCCGTCCAACATCCTCGTCGAGGCGGGCGACGTGCCGCGGATCGTCGACTTCGGGTTGGCACGCCTCCCGGACGCCGATGCGACCGTGCTGCTCTCGTCGCGCGGGGGCGGCCCCCTCGGCACGCCCGCGTACATGAGCCCGGAGCAGGCGGCGGGGGAAGTGGAACGGATCGACGCACGGAGCGACGTCTTCTCGCTCGGCGTCATCCTCTTCGAGCTCCTCTGGCAGCGACGGCCGTTCGACCTGGACGGAGTGTCGTTCTTCGAGTCGGCGCGGACGCTGAAGGAACGGGAGCCGCGCCTGATCGATCGCCGCGACGAGCTCGCGGCGGTCGTCGGCCGGGCGCTGGAGAAGGCGCCGGCGCAGAGGTACGACGGTGCGGCCGAGCTGGCCGACGACGTCGATCGGCATCTCGCCGGAGTGCCGGTCCGCGCGCGACCGATCACGTGGTCCCGTCGCGTGTGGAAGTTCTATCGCCGCCACCTCGCGGTCGCGACCCTGTCGATCCTGCTCGTCGCGGTGCTCGTCGCCGCCGCCGTCCTCCTCACGATCAAGGCGGAGTGGATCGGCGGCATGACCGGCGGCTGGATCAGCCGGAGCTCGCCGTTCGAGCGGATCACGTGGGACCGGGACGTCCCGATCGTCGACGTGGACGGGCGCTCGTACCAGCTCCTCGCGATCGACGGCTTGAACGTCGACTACGTCATCGGCTTCGCGAAGCAGATCGAGCGATCCTCGTGGAGGAAGCGCTTCTCGGAGGATCTGCCGCAGCTCCTGCACCGGCTCGGAGACCTGGCGTTCTTCTCCGTCGACCTCGTGCTCCGTGACGCACACGGCGAGATCGTGCGGCGCGACGACGTTCCACTCGGCGATGAGGGTCGTGCGGCCATCTGGCGGGACCGGCACGAGTGGCCGTTCACGTTCAGCACGGTCCGGGACGGATACCCCGTGGTCGGTTTTCGCGGCCGCCGCTACGGACTCGCACGGCTTCTGGGTATCGATGGCACCGAGCTCGTCGCCACGTCGTCGGGAGGCTCCGCGCCGATGTGGGGCTCCGTGCTGTTCGACTTTCTCTGCGAGCGCACCGGTCGGTCGCCGCCGCGCGAGATCGACTTCACCTTGCGCGACCTCGAGACCGGCGAGGAGACGCAGCTCGAGGCCGTGCCGCGTGCGCCGCCACCCTGAGCGTGTCGGGCCAGGGGTGTCCGGAGGACTCGCGTGAGCACCCCTTCGGCGCCCGGCTAGCCGAGCTCGAGTTGCCGCTTCGCGTCGACCGCGTCGCGGTTCACGAGCTCGATCGCCCGGTCGAGCTTCTCGATGAACGAACGCTCGGCGGTGACCGCCTTCTTGAGCTGCCGGATCACCTGGACGGTCAGGCGGAACACCCGCACGATGTCGCCGAGGGACGCGTTCGTCAGGTCGAGCAGATCGTCGAGGTCGGCGCCGCTCGCGAACGCGTGAAGGCAGGAGCCGATCTTGAAGTTGGGGGGGCGCACGGTGCCGGCGATCTCATGCTTGTGCTCGGCATCGACGACCCGCTGCACGATCCGTTCGACGTCGGCGTGATGCTCGCCGAGCACGCGCCGATCCATCGGCCGGAACAGGTCGCCGCGCCGTTCCTCGAACACGAGCGAACCAAGCACGACCACGCACTGCGCGGCGTCGAGCCACTCGAGAAGCCCCGAGAAGAACAGCTCCGTAACGGGGAGCTCGAACCCGTTGATGCGTGACGCGACGAACCCCTTCTCGGTGATCTCGTTCTCGCCGCGGATGTAGTCGAGATCGCGCAGCAACGCGAGCCGCTGGTCGATTGCGAGGATCTGCTTCTTCTGGTTCTTCTCCTTCTTCTTCCGCGGCATCTGGTTCCACTGGAAGTTGTTGAACGAGCGTTCCCAGGCGTCGAAGATGCGCGGGCCGAGCACGCGATGGAGATTGATGATCGTCGAGTACGACAGGTTGAAGCGGCTCTTGATCGGCTCGATCTGCCCGTAGAGGACGTGGCGGACGTCCTCGATGTCGGTGATGCGAGAGTCGTCGATCACGCTGTAGACAAGGCCTTCGGAATCGATCCCCTGCCGGCCGGCGCGCCCGGCCATCTGGTGGTACTCCCGACACTTGATGAAGTCGAAACCGACGCCGTCGAACTTCCGAAGGCTCGAGAAGACCACGCTCCGCGCCGGCATATTGATGCCGAGCGCGAACGTCTCGGTCGTGAAGAGCAGGCGCAGGAGACCGGAGGTGAAGAGGCGCTCGACGAGCTCTTTGTGGAGCGGCAGGAGCCCGGCGTGGTGGTAGCTGACGCCGCGCGTCGCGAGGTAGCGCAGACCCTTCAGGGTCTCGTCCCGGTCCATGCGGAACGTCGCGGCGATCTCGTCGAAGAGGACGCCGATCCGATCGCGTTCCGTGGTCGAGAGGAGGTCCCGATCGTGGTAGTTCTTCGCGCGCCGTTCGCACTCCTTGCGGCTGAAGCAGAAGTAGAGGATCGGCAACGAGCCGGACTGCCGCAGGAAGTCGACGACGTCGTTCTGCGGCCCGCGCGTCGAGTGACGCCGATTCGCGCGGGGCAGGCGGGTCACCTGGTCGGCGCGCTTGGCGCCCATCCCCGGGAAGAAGAGGTAGTGCCGCAGGGGCACCGGCCGATCGAAGTGGCGGATCACCTCCAGCGGCTCGTGGCGGACGCTCTCGATCCACTCGCCGAACTGGGAGAGGTTGGAAACGGTCGCGGACAGGCAGATGAATCGAATGTGGGACGGGGCGAAGATGATCGACTCCTCCCAGACCGTCCCGCGCTCGACGTCGTCCATGTAGTGAATCTCGTCGAACACCACGTACTCGACGTCATGAAGCTCCTCGGGCGACTCGAAGATCGTGTTGCGGAAGATCTCGGTCGTCATGACGAGGAGCGGCGCGAGCGGGTTGATCGTGACGTCGCCGGTCATGATCCCGACTTCGACGCCGGGTTCGGCCTTGAAGTCGCGGTACTTCTGGCTCGACAGCGCCTTGATCGGGGCGGTGTAGATGGCGCGTCCGCCGCGCTGCAGGGTCTCCTCGATGGCGTACTCGGCGACGAGCGTCTTTCCGGCCCCCGTCGGCGCGGAGAGCAGCACCGACTTTCCCGCCTCGATCGCTTCGAGCGCCTCCTCCTGAAAGGGGTTCAAGGTCAGACCGCGGTAGACGCGCGCGGCGCGGTTCGGGTCTCGCGACTTGACGGGACGTTTCTTCTTCAACGGATCATCCGGGTCCAGCGGGGAGCGGGGGTCGGGTCCATTTCCAACTTGAGGGCGGTTCAGCGCCCCTGCTAGAGTGCGTCGCGCCGCGGGAGACGAATGGTCTCTCGCTTCTGCGACATCTGAGGACCGACAACCGGAGATGCAAGCCGGAACCAGAAAAGGCGGGCGGCGGAAACGGAAGCGGAACAGGAAAATGGAAAAAGCGTCGGGCGGAAACTTCGTGAACATCAACCGTCGTCTGGCCGCGGTGAAGGTCGTCGTCGACCTGCTCAACCAGGAGCTCGACCTCGGCAAGGCGGACAAGGCGATCAGCCTCGACCGCGATCGGCTGGACGCGGCGGTGACGCTGCTCGAGGACTTCGTCGGCGACGTCGCCGCTCTCCTCAAGACGAGCGGTGGTGACGACCGCAAGGTGGTCGAGCCGCAGCGCGGCACTGTGAACCGGGTGAACTGAGCCCTCCAAGGACGCGGGCGCGCGGTAGGCAACGATGGTGAAACGGCGGCCCGTCAAGGTCACCGGGATCGGCTGGGACGCGGCCCACCTGCGTGCTCTCACGACGCCGGTCGCGCGTGCGTTGGCCGGCGGCATCGTGCTGGTGAGCCTCGGGTTGATCGCGGACCGGCTGGCCGAGGTCGCCCAGGGCTCGAGCCGGTTCCAGGTCGATCCCGCCTGCGTCCTCGAGGAGCGGAGCCCTTCGTGGCTGCCCGAGTCGATCGGGCACGAGATCCGGGTCGCGCTGCAGGCCGCTCCTCCGGTGTCGCTCTTCGCCCCCGATTTCGGGGGACGGCTGCGCGACGCGGTGAAGTCCGCCACCCCCTGGATCGGCACGGTCGAGCGCGTCGAACGCATCTTCCCCAACCGGGCGCGCGTCGATCTGACCCTTCGCCGGCCCGTCGTCGCCATCGAGCATGAGGGGCACCGATACTTGCTCGATGGCAGCGGCCGAGTGCTCCACCGCGAGCCGCGCAGCCAGCCGACGAGCTTCCGCTTCCCGGTCTACCCTGTGTTCGGCGTCCGGGCCGGGGCGCCGACGGTCGGTGCGGTCTCGGACGACCGCGAGGTGTTGGCCGCGGTGCGAGTCGCGGAAGAGCTGCGTGCCCTGCCCTCCGCGCACCGGGATCTGGTACGACAGATCGAACCCGTCGCGCTCGAGGTGCGCCGCTCGATCCGTGGCTCGGTCGCCGCGGCCGGCGAGGTGCATATCCGGACCGCGAGCGGTGTGCTGGTGGAATGGGGGCGTGCACGTTCCGGTGCGCTCGGATTGGCCGACGTGCCGGTCGACCGGAAGATCGAGCACCTGGCCCGGATCATGAAGGTCTACCCGCGCCTCGCGGGCCTCGAGGAGGCACGGCTCAACTTCGACGTGCCGCACTACCGACCGATCGGCGGCGCGCTCCAGTTCCTCGAGGCAGACGGGGATGGCTCGTGAGCGGCTCGGAGCGCGGGGACGTCGACGTCCCCTTGACACACGCACTTCCGGCCGTAGATTAGCGCGTTTCGCGCAGAGGCAAGACAGGGCGGTCGTGGCTCACGTTCACGCCCCGTCATCCGCCGGCGGAACGTGTGACCAGGAGCTTTCGTGATGCGCAGTTACGTCGCCAAGCCGAGCGACACGACGCGGCAGTGGCTGATCGTCGATGGTACCGACCAGGTCCTCGGGCGGCTCGCGACCAAGATCGCGACCGTCCTCATGGGGAAGCATCGCCCGACTTACACCGCGCACGTCGACACCGGCGACTTCGTCGTGGTCGTCAACGCGGACAAGATCCGGGTCTCGCCAGCCGAACGGCCGCGGCGGCGAATGGTCACGTACCACACCGGGTTCCTCGGAGGGTTGCGCCAGACTCCCATGACCGAGGTGTTCGACCAGAACCCGGCCAAGGTGGTCCAGCTCGCGGTCCGACGGATGCTCCCGAAGACCAAGCTCGGCCGAAAGATGTTCACGAAGCTGCGTGTGTATCGGGGCGAAGAGCATCCCCACGTCGCGCAGAAGCCCCAGCCGTTTCCCGAGCGCCTTTAACTACCGCGGAGCATAAGTCGTGACCGACACGCTATCGACCGAGACCCCGAACGAAGCGCCCTCGCCGGCCCCGGCGATGCCGTCGCCCGCGATCGACGGGCCCGTCTGGGGAACGGGACGTCGCAAGACGTCCGTGGCTCGTGTCCGCATCAAGTACGGCAGCGGCAAGATCGAGGTGAACGGACGGGAGTTCCGCGAGTTCTTCCCGACGCCGCAGTCGCAGCTCGCCGTGCTCGCGCCGCTCGCCGTGACCGGCACCCAGAACAAGTACGACATCTTCATCTCCGTCCGTGGGGGGGGATTGACCGGCCAGTCTGGTGCCGCGGCGCTCGGAATCGGCCGGGCCCTGAAGGACGCCGAGCCGAACCTCGAGCTCGCGCTGCGTGAAGGGAGCTTCTTGACCCGAGACAGCCGCATGAAGGAACGGAAGAAGTACGGTCTGCGTGGCGCCCGACGGGCGTTCCAGTTCTCGAAGCGCTAAGATCGTTCCATCCTCGCAGGCCGATCCGAGTCCGGGTCGCGACGAGACACGATACGAGGCCGCCGGGCTCTTCCCCGCCGGCCTCGTTTGACATGAGACCGAGGACACCTCGAGAGTCGACCGATGGCTGGACACTCACACTCCGCGAACATCCGCCACCGCAAAGCGGCCGTGGATGCCAAGAAGGGCGCCGCGTTCTCCAAGCACGCGAAGCTGATCATGACCGCGGCGCGACTGGGGGGGCGTGACGTCAAGATGAACCCGCGGCTCGCGCTCGCCATCGAGAAGGCGCGCGCGGACAACATGCCGAAGGACAAGATCGAGCGCGCGATCAAGAAGGGAATGGGAGAGCTCGAAGGAACCCAGCTCGAGGAGATCCGCTACGAGGCGTATGGTCCGGGCGGCGTGGCGATGCTCATCGATTGTCTGACGGACAACCGCAATCGAACCGCCTCTGACGTGCGCCATCAGCTCGAGAAGGCAGGGGGGCGTCTCGCGGAGTCGGGTTCGGTCGGTTGGATGTTCGACGCGCGGGCCTTCCTCGTCGTGCCGGCGGAGGGAGTCGGCGAGGATGCCCTGACCGAGACCGTGATGGAGCTCGGCGGGGAGGATCTCAAGCGAGAGGACGACGTCTTCGAGATCTTCGGCGACTCGGCCCAGTTGAGCACCCTCCACAAGGGCCTGATCGAGGCCGGCTTCACGGTCGACCGCTTGGAAATCGCGATGGTTCCGCAGAACACGGTCGCCCTCGATCGGGAGAACGCCGAGAAGATCGTGCACCTGCTCGATGCCCTGGAAGAGCACGACGACGTCCAGGCGACGCACTCGAACCTCGAGATCCCCGACGAGGTCCTGAAGGACCTCGAGCTCTGACCGACGACCGCGGGCGCGCCCGTTCGGGACTCGGCGGAAATCGAGACATTTTCCTCAAGGCCGGACCCTCACTGGTCGATAAGAGCCCGTGTGGGTCGGCGTGGTTCGCCCCGCGAATCCAAGCCCCTTTCCGGAGGTCCTCCATGGGTGACGTGAAACGAGCCCTAGTGGCTCGGCTCGATGCCGGCGCGCGGGGGACCGTGCGCGCGTTCCTCGAACAGAACGGCTACGAGGTGGTCGAGGCGGACAACGGCGTGGATGCACTGAATCTGGTGCGCGAGCGGCAGCCCGACCTCGTCTTCGCGGACGGAGTCCTGCCGAAGCTCTCCGGGTTCGAGCTCTGTCGCGAGGCCAAGGCGCTGTCGGACCCCAACCCCGTCCCGGTCGTTCTTGCGATCGAGGAGTCGGACAACTACGGCCGGGGTCGCGCTCGCGCCGAGGGCGCCGACTTGATCCTGACCGACCCGCTGCTGGCGGAAGACCTGCAGGACCTCCTCCACGTCGAGGCGAACCCGAAAGACCGAGTCGATCACATGCTGAGCGGTCGCGGTGGCACCCGCGATCGTTTCTTGAAGGAGCTCCTCCGAGCCGGTCCGTCGCGCAACGACCCGATCCTTTCCCGGGTCTCCGACCCCCTGACCGGGCTCCATCACAAGGAGTTCATCGGTCTGAAGGTCGAGGAGGAGTTCAAGAAGGCGCGGCGGTACGGCTACGCGTTGGCGATCCTGCTCGTCGACGTCGAGAACTACGAGGAGGCCCTCCGCGAGCACGGAAAGCCGGTCGCGAACGAGATGCTCCTCGAAGTCGCCGGGATCTTCCTGTGCGAGTCCCGGGACGTCGACGCCGCGGGCAGGATCGACAACTCGCGTTTCCTGCTCCTCCTCCCGAACACCGACATCGAGGGCGCGCGGATCATGGCGGAGCGCGTCTTCCAGCAGGTCTGCTCACGGACCGTCGTGGCCGGCGAGAACGAAGTGCAGATCCGCGCAAGCGTCGGGATCGCGGCCCTTCCCGCGACCGAGGCGAACACCGTCGACGAGTTCCTCGATCGCGCGCTGCGGGCGATGAAGGCCGCCTCGCGCATGGGCGGGAACCGGATCTGCGCGTGGGGCGAGGAGCGAAAGGTCGAGAAGGCGTAGCGGCGCGCGGCCGAACGCCTCGTTCACCGCCGCCGCGAGACGGGCCGCGACCTCGAAGAGAGGTCGCGGCCCGCGCCGTTTCGGCCGCGGGATGAGTCCGTGCACTCCGTAACCACCGTCCGCGGAATGGATCAGTGTTCCTTGCGCACCCTCGCCTGCGCCGCGGCCAGCCGCGCGATCGGGATGCGGTACGGCGAGCAGGAGACGTAGTCGAGCTCGGCCCGATCGCAGAACTCCACCGAGGCGGGGTCGCCGCCGTGCTCGCCGCAGATGCCGCACTTCAGGCCGGGCTTCGTCGCGCGTCCCTTCGACACCGCCATCTCGACGAGCTGTCCAACGCCGCTTTGATCGAGGGTCGCGAACGGGTCGGCCTCGAGGATTCCGGTCTCCACGTAGTGGAGCAGGATCGGACCGGTGTCGTCGCGCGACAAGCCGAACGTCATCTGGGTCAGGTCGTTCGTGCCGAACGAGAAGAAGTCCGCCTCGGCGGCGATCTCGTGCGCGGTGAGCGCGGCGCGCGGCACCTCGATCATCGTGCCGATCAGGATTTCGCCCGCGAAACCGGTCTCCCGCCCTACGTCGGCGATGACTCGCTCGGTCAGGGCGCGGAGCTTCTTCAGCTCGGCCTTGGTGCCGACGAGGGGGTGCATGATCTCGGGCAGGACGTCGACGCCCTCCTTCGAGCAGGTCGCGGCTGCCTCGACGATCGCGCGGACCTGCATCTCATAGATCTCGGGGTGGGTCAAGCCGAGCCGGCATCCCCGGTGTCCGAGCATCGGGTTCAGCTCGTGGAGATCCGCCACCTTCACCTGCACCGCATCGCGATCGACCCCGAGCGTCGCCGCCATCTCATCCTGCGCCGCGTCCGTCATCGGCAGGAACTCGTGGAGCGGCGGGTCGAGCAGCCGGATGGTGACCGGCCGTCCCGCCATCACGCGGAAGATTCCGATGAAGTCGTCCCGCTGGTAGGGGAGGAGCTTGTCGAGCGCGCGCCGGCGCGCGGCGGCGTCGCTCGCGAGGATCATCTCTCGCACCGCGATGATGCGGTCGCCCTCGAAGAACATGTGCTCGGTCCGGCAGAGGCCGATCCCCTCGGCGCCGAACCTCACCGCGACCTCGCAGTCGTGGGGCGTGTCCGCGTTCGCGCGGATGCGCAACCGACGGGCCTCGTCGGCCCATTCCATCAACGTGTCGAACTCACGGGAGAGCTCGGGAGCGATGGTCGGGAGACACCCCTCGTAGACCAGTCCGAGCGAGCCGTCGAGCGAGATCCAGTCGCCCTCGCGCAGCGTGACGCCGCTCGCCGTCATCGTCTTCGTCGCGTAGTCGATGTGGACGTTCTCGCAGCCCGCCACGCAGCACGTCCCCATGCCGCGCGCCACGACCGCCGCGTGCGAGGTCATGCCGCCGCGCGACGTGAGGATTCCCTTCGATGCGTGCATGCCGCCGATGTCCTCGGGCGACGTCTCGTGACGCACGAGGATGACGTCCTCGCCCCGCGCCTTGGCCTCCTCGGCGTCGCCTGGGCTGAAGTAGATGCGGCCCGACGCGGCGCCGGGCGACGCGGGTAGGCCCTTGCCGATCCGCTTCTTGTCGGCCTCGGGATCGAACTCGGGATGCAGGAGCTGATCGAGCGCCTTGGGATCGACGCGGAGGAGGGCGGTGTGGCGGTCGATGAGCGTCTCGGCGACCATCTCGACCGCGATCCGGACCGCGGCCTTGCCGGTCCGCTTTCCGTTCCGGGTCTGCAGCATGAACAGCTCGCCCTCCTGAACGGTGAACTCGATGTCCTGCATGTCCCGATAGTGGCCCTCGAGGCGATCCTTGATCGAGATCAGCTTGGCGTACGTGTCGGGGATCACTTCGTCGATCCGCGCGATCGGCTCGGGCGTCCGGATGCCGGCGACCACGTCCTCGCCCTGGGCGTTCTCGAGGAACTCGCCGTAGAAGACGTTCTCGCCCGTGCTCGGGTCGCGCGTGAAGCAGACGCCGGTTCCCGAGCCGCGCCCGAAGTTGCCGAACACCATCGCCTGGACGTTCACGGCGGTGCCGGTCAGCCCCCGGATGTCGTTCAGGCGTCGATACGTGACGGCACGGTCGTTGTCCCACGACTCGAAGACCGCGTTGATCGAGAGGCGGAGCTGCTCCATCGGATCCTGCGGGAACGACGTGCCGCCGCGATCCTCGAACAACTCGAGGTAGCGCCTCGTCAGCTCCTCGAGCGCGGCCGCGTCGAGGTCCGTGTCCTTGTCGGTCCCGTGCCTTCTCTTGAGAGCGGTCATCACCTGCTCGAAGTGCTCGTGATCGACTCCGCAGACGACGTCGCCGAACATGTTCACGAAGCGGCGGAACGAGTCCCAAGCGAAGCGCGGGTTGCCGCTCCGCGCGGCGAGGCCGAGGACGGCACGCGAATTCAGGCCCAGATTCAAGACCGTATCCATCATGCCCGGCATCGAAACGGCCGCGCCGGAACGGACCGACACGAGGAGCGGATCGCCCGGGTCGCCGAGCTTCTTGCCCAGCGTCGACTCGAGTCGCGAGAGAGTGGTACGGAGTTCCTCCTCGAGCCCGTCCGGCCAGCGGCGATGCGCGGAGTAGAACGCGCAACAAGCAGTCGTGATCGTGAGACCGGGCGGAACGGGGATGCCGAGGTTCGTCATCTCTGCGAGGTTCGCCCCCTTGCCCCCGAGGATTCCGCGCATCGAGGCGTCGCCGTCGGCGCGACCTTCCCCGAAGAAGTAGACCATCTTCTCGGCCATCAGCGAGCCTCCCGTTCCGTTGGAGCGTCTTCGTGAACGTGTCAGGGGCGAGTCTGCCCCGCCGACTCGAGCGCCGCCTCGAGTCCGGGTACGCCGGCGAGCGTCCACCGCGGCGCCATCTCGACGCGCTGAATCGGCTTCCTCGGCTCTCCGGCGAGGTGCCGATCGTAGATCGCGATGAGCACCGAGTCCTCGAACTGCTTGGCCGTGACACGATCGGCGAACTCGTGGAGTTCGCTCCCGTCGGCGAAGTGGAGCCGGTACTCGGGCTCGTTCTGCAGCGAGATCAAGAGCGACGACTCTGCGCCGGCGTCGACTCGCGCGAGCGCGCGGTTGCCATCCTTGTCCATTTCCACCTGGATGCGGCCGTCGAGGTCGGTCCACTCGAGGAGCAGCACCAGGACCTCGTTCTCGCGCCGGAACACCTCGCGCCCGATGGAGTAGCCGAAGATGCTCCCGAACGATCGCTTGACGTCGTCCGAGAAACACCGGTACTCGAGCTCCTTGTCGTCGCACGAGAACGCCCGGTGGAACGACCGAATCGTCGCCTCGGGGGTGCTCAGGTCGACGGTCTCGGGACAGGAGGTCCGGCAGCCCGGCGACGAGACGGCGATTGCGAGGAGGAACGTGGCGAAGCGCATGGAATCCGTAGACGTTACGACCGCGCTTGCCTCGGGTCAATGCCGGTCGACAGGACCCTGGTTCCGTCCGACGGGCCTCGTTACACTCGTGGGCTTCCTCGAGTAGAACGAGCCCAGTCTGCGGAGGTCTGTCCCCGACAACATGACGCGCAAGCTCCTCGGTCAGATCCTCATCGACATGAGCGCCATCGACGAGCCGGCCGTCGCGAAGGCGCTCAATTACCAGAAGGGAAAGAAGCTGCGCATCGGCGAAGCGCTCACCGCCCTGGGGCTCTGCCAGGAGGACCAGGTGACCAAGGCGCTCGCGACGCAGGCCCAGCTCCCGTTCGTGGATCTCCGCAAGGGGAAGGTCCACCCCGACGTCATCGCGCGCGTCTCCCGCGACCTCGTCGAGCAGCACCGTTTCATGCCGCTGATGGAGAAGAACGGCAAGCTCATCGTCGCGATCGACGATCCCATGCGGATCTTCGAGCTCGACAACCTCTCGTTCCTCCTGAACACGCCGGTCGCCGCCGCGCTCGCGTCGCCGACCGCGCTGCGCGCCAAGATTCAAGAGTCGTACGGGGTCGGTGAGGTCGCGGACGATTTCGCCAAGCTGGCCGCATCCACCGGCGACGCGGGCGACGACGACGCGCCGATCATCCGTATGGTGCAGAAGATGGTGGAGTCCGCGCTCGAGGAGCGCGCATCGGACATCCACGTCGAGCCGTTCGCGGACCGCGTCCGCGTCCGCTACCGGGTCGACGGGGTGTTGATCGAGCGGGCGACGCACCCGAGCCACCTCCACGCCCCGCTCATCTCGCGCCTGAAGATCATGGCGGGGATGGACATCGCCGAGAAGCGCAAGCCGCAGGACGGCCGGATCGGGCTGAGGGTCTCGGGGCGAGACCTCGACATCCGCGCGTCCATCCTTCCGAGCAACCACGGGGAGACGATGGTCATGCGCATCCTCGACCAGGAGCGCGGGCTCGTTTCCCTGGAGGAGCTCGGCTTCGACGGCGCCGACCATGCGCGCTTCAAGAGCATCATCCGACGACCGAACGGCATCTTCCTCGTCACCGGCCCGACCGGTTCGGGCAAGACGACGTCGCTCTACGCGGCGCTCAAGGAGTTGAACCGGCCCGACGTGAAGATCATCACGGCGGAGGATCCGGTCGAGTATCAGCTCGAGGGGGTGAACCAGTGCCAGGTTCGCTCGCAGATCGGACTCGACTTCGCACGGATCCTGCGCGCGATGCTGCGCCAGGCCCCGAACATCATCCTCGTGGGGGAGATTCGCGACCGCGAGACGGCCGAGATCGCGATCCAGGCCGCGCTCACCGGTCACCTCGTCTTCTCGACGCTGCACACGAACGATTCGCCGTCCGCGCTCACCCGATTGATCGACATGGGGATCAAGCCGTTCCTCGTGGCCGCGTCGGTCCAGGCCGTCATGGCGCAGCGACTGGTGCGGCGGCTTTGCGACAAGTGCCGCAAGCCCTACCAGCCGGAAGAGAGCGAGCTCCGTGCGGTCGGCATCGATGCCGAACGGTCGGCCGGCAAGACGGTCTTCCGGCCGGACGGATGCCAGGCGTGCGACCGCACCGGCTTCCACGGCCGCCGCGGCGTGTTCGAGCTACTCGAGCTCGACTCCGGGATCCGCGAGATGATCTTCCGGGGCGAATCGTCCGTCGCCATCCGCGAGCGCGCGCGGGTCTCGGGGCGGATGACGACCCTGCTCGAGGACGGCGTCCGCAAGGTGCTGGACGGCGTGACTACGATCCCCGAGGTGCTGCGCATCGCCCACGCGCTGGAGTGATCCCGTGAACGTCGATCTGGACAAGCTGCTCGAGACCTGCGTCGAGGCCGGCGGCTCCGACCTCCACCTCACGGTCGGCCGCCCGCCGGTCATCCGCTTGCAGGGGCGGCTGCGCTCGCTGAACCTCCCCGACCTCACCGCGGACGACACGCGCGCGCTCGTCGAGAAGCTCGCACCGCCCGCGAATCTCGACGAGCTGGGCCGCGTCGGTACGTCCGACTTTGCGATCGCGTTCGGCGATCGCGGGCGGTTCCGTGTCTCGATCTTCAAGCAGAAGCACTGCCACGGAGCGGCGCTGCGCCTGATCCCGAGCAAGCTCCTCACCCTCGAGCAGCTCGGACTTCCGGAGAGCGTGAAGGACCTGCTCGACAACCCGCGCGGCTTGATCCTCGTCACGGGTCCGACCGGTTCCGGCAAGACGACGACGCTCGCCTCGATGCTCGACTACATCAACGTGAAGTACGACCGCCACATCATCACGATCGAGGACCCGATCGAGTACTACCACACGCACAAGAAGTCGGTGGTCATGCAGCGCGAGGTCGGTCACGACGTGACGGGGTTCGCCGAGGCGCTTCGTCGCGCGCTTCGTCAGGACCCGGACGTCATCCTCCTCGGCGAGATGCGCGACAACGAGACGATCAGCACCGCGATCACCGCGGCCGAGACCGGACATCTCGTCTTCGGCACCCTGCATACGACCGGCTCGGCGCGCACCGTCGACCGCATCATCGACTCGTTCCCGCACGAGCAGCAGGAGCAGATTCGCGCGCAGCTCGCGGTATCGCTCGTCGCGGTGATCTCGCAGGTGCTGATGCCGCGGGCGGACGGCAAGGGCCGGGTCGCCGCATTCGAGATCCTGATCACGACCTCAGCCGTCGAGAACCACATCCGCAAGAACGAGACGTTCAAGATCGCGTCGGTGATCCAGACGTCGCGCAAGCGAGGGATGGTCCGGCTCGACGATGCTCTTCTCGACTTGTTCCAGGGCGGCGTGATCACCAAGGAGACCGCGTACGAGTTCTGCATGAGCCGACACGACCTCGCCGCGAAGCTCGGCGAGACCCCAGTCGTCGGCGAGGCCTGACGCATGACCGCGCGCAAGCTTCTCGGGCAGATCCTGAAGGAGATGAGGAAGTGCCATGAAGGGCACATTCAGGAGGCGCTCACCGAACAGCGGCAGAAGGGCGGCTCGATCGGGGAGATCCTCGTCCGGCTCGAGGTGATCAGCCGCGAGGATCTCGCCAAGGCGCTTGGCATCCAGGCCGGGATGGAGGTCGTCGACCTCGCGTCCCTGCAGATCCCCGAGAACGTCATCGCCAAGCTCGACGCCACGACCGCGTCGCTGCTGCGCGTCGTTCCATGTCGCCTCGAGGGCAAGAAGCTGACGGTGGCGCTCGCCGATCCGTTGAACAAGAGCTGTCTCGATGAGCTCCACTTCATGACCGGCTGCGACGTCCACGGGGCGATCGCCGACGGCGCGGCGATCGACAAGGCGCTCGCGAAGTACTACGGCAGCGAGGCGCTGAACAAGGGTCTGGGGAACGCGGTCGAGGAGTTGAAGAAGGCGGCGGCGAGCGGTTCGCTCGACCTCGAGGACAAGGAGGCGATGGCGCACGCGGCGCCGGTCGTGAAACTCCTGAACTACATTCTGTATCAGGCGATTCGCGACCGGGCGTCGGACATCCACCTCGAGCCGTTCGGGCGCGAGTTCAAGGTCCGGTACCGCGTCGACGGCGTGCTGTACGAGATGGACCCACCGCCGATCGCCCTCGCGATTCCGCTCGTCTCGCGCGTGAAGGTCATGTCCAACCTCGACATCGCGGAGACCCGCGTGCCGCAAGACGGACGCATCGAGCTCGCGATCGGCGGACGGCCGGTGGACCTGCGCGTCTCGACCCTGCCTACGGTGCATGGGGAGTCCTGCGTGCTGCGCGTTCTGGACCGCAGCGTCGTGCAGCTCGACCTCGAGAACGTCGGCTTGCGCGGCGAGGAGCTCGCCATGATCCGTCGGTTCGGCAAGCGACCCAACGGCATCGTGCTCGTGACCGGCCCGACCGGCTCCGGCAAGACGACGACGCTCTATTCGATCCTCCAGGAGGTCAACTCGGTCGACGCGAAGATCATCACGACGGAGGACCCGGTCGAATACGACCTCGACGGCATCATCCAGGTGCCGATCAACGACGAGATCAACGTCACCTACGCGCGCGTCCTCCGCACGATCCTCCGACAAGATCCGGACATCATCCTCGTGGGGGAGATTCGCGACCGCGAGACCGCGCAGATCGCAGTCGAGGCCGCGCTCACGGGGCACCTCGTCTTCTCGACCCTCCACACCAACGACGCACCGTCGGCGGTCATGCGGCTCGTCGACATCGGCGTCGAGCCGTTCCTGATCGGCGCCACCCTCGAAGGCGTGGTCGCGCAGCGGCTCGTCCGGCGGATCTGCCGCGACTGCCGCGAGCAGTACACTCCCGATCCCGAGCTCCTGCGCGAGCTCGATCTCGACCCGGATGCGATGGAGGGGAAGCAGTTCGCGTTCGGGAAGGGGTGCGAGAACTGCAACTACAGCGGGTTCAAGGGTCGCCAGGCCGTGTTCGAATTCATGGTCGTGAGCGAGCGCATCAAGCGAGCAGTGCTCGAGCGGGCCTCGTCCACGCAGCTTCGTCAGATCGCGATCGAGGAGGGCATGCGTCCGCTGCGAGAGGCGGGCTTGCTCGCCATCTTCGACGGGCACACGACCGTCGAGGAGATCCTGCGCGAGACGATCGTCGAGAAGTAATGGAGTAACGATGCCCGCGAAGATCGAACGTAAGCGCCCAACCACCGCGGCCAAGCCGCGAGCATCGGCGCTGGCCTCCGGCCCATCGACGATGAAGAAGCCGCTCTTCGGCGGCGGGGTGTCCGCGAAGAAGCTGAGCCAGTTCACGACGCAGCTCTCGATCCTGCAATCGGCGGGGATCACGATCGTCCGGTCGCTCCGGATCTGCGAGTCGCAGCTCAAGCCGGGACCCCTGCGCGCGGTGATCGGGGCGGTCGGGGACGACGTCGAGGGCGGCGCGTCGCTGTCCGAGGCGATGGGGAAGCACCCGGCCGTGTTCGACCGGCTCTACGTCAACATGGTTCGCGCGGGGGAGAAAGGCGGCATCCTCGACGAGATCCTCTCGCGCCTGGCGGAGTTCTCGGAGAAGACGCAGCAGATCAAGGCGCGGATCAAGGAAGCGCTCACCTACCCGGTGGTCGTGCTCTTCTTCGCGGGCGCGGTCATGGTCTTCATCATGATCGTCATCGTTCCGCGGTTCGAGGAGATCTTCAAGCAGTTCGGGCAGGAGCTGCCGGGGGTGACTCAGATCCTCATCTCGACGTCGCGCGCGATGGCGAACTACTGGTATCTCGCCTTCGGCGTGCCGATCCTCCTCTACGTGACCTATCGATTGCTGCTGCGCCTACCGAGGTTCCTCTTCTTCGTCGACCGGCTGAAGCTGCGTCTCCCGATCGCGGGTGCGCTCACGGAGAAGACGATCGTCGCGCGATTCTCCCGCACGCTCGGGACGCTCCTCGCGAGCGGCGTCCCGATCCTCGAGGCGCTCGAGATCGTTCAGCAGTCGATTCCGAACGCGGTGCTCGCCCGCGCGGTCGGCGACGTCCGCGCGAGCGTCCGCGAAGGCGAGACGATGGCCGCTCCGCTGCTCGAGTCGCGCATCTTCGATGACCTCGTCGTCAACATGATCGACGTCGGCGAGACGACCGGTTCGCTCGACAGGATGCTCTTGAAGATCGCGGACACGTACGAGGAAGAGGTCGACGTCGCAGTCGGGACGCTCTTCAAGATGCTCGAGCCCATCCTGCTCGTGCTGCTCGCAGCCATCGTTGGGTTCATCGTGGTCGCGCTCTTCCTGCCGATCCTGAAGGTGATGGACACGTTCTCGAAGTAGGCGCGCAACCGTGGTCGCGCGCCCCTTGTGACGGAGGCTAGAACTGTCCCTTCGGACGCGACTCCTGCTCGGTATCGTCCTCGTCCACGTCGTGGCGTTCTCGGTGCTCGCGGTAGCGGTGGTGAGAGACGTCGATCGACGGGCCGCGGCACGTACTGAAGTCGAGCAGCAGGCGCGCGAGAACGTCGTCGACCTCGCGCAGGACATCTTCGCGTCGTTCCTCTCCGACATCGACTTCGGTCGCATGCCGCTCCGCAGGATCCTCGAGCAGTCCTCGTGGAGGTTCGCGGCCGACGCGTACATCACCGACTTCCACTATCGGGTGCAGGAGGACGTCTACATCCTCGGTACCCGCTGGCTGAATCCCTTGGGGCCGTACGACGAGGAATCGGCGCGTCGCCGTCAGGAGACGGCGGACCTCGTCCACAAGGCGCACGTCACCGAGCAGGTTCAGCGCACGGGAGACGTCGTCGCGTTCCCAATCTACAGCGGCCCGAAGGACGAGCGGAGGAAGTGGGGCGCCGCGTACGTTCGGGTCGCCCTGCCGAGCCTCCCCGAGCTTCCCGAAGGGATCGGTCTGCGCGGCGTGGCTGCGGCGTTCCTCGGCGCGACGATGCTCGCCGGAGCGTTCGTGTTCCTCCTCGTGCACCGGCTCATTCTCACTCCGATCGAGGCGATCGCCGATGGAGCCCGGCGCGTCTCGAACAGCGTGTTCGACGAAGCAGTGCCGAAGACCGGCCGGCACGACGAGATCGATGCGCTGGTCGACGCGTTCAACGGAATGATGGCGGAGATCGGGCAGAAGCGAGAGGCGTTGGAGGCACAGGTCGACGAAGTCGTCGCGAAGATGCGGATCGCGGAGCAGAAGCTCGTCTTGACCGATCGGTTGGCGGCGATGGGAACGCTCGCCGCGGGAATCGCACACGAGATCAACAACCCGCTCGGCGGCATGCTCAACGCGATCCGATCGATCCGGCGCCGTGGTACGAGCGAAAACGAGCGGACGGACCGCTACCTTGCGATGGTCGACGATGGCCTGGAGCGGATCCGGGCCGTCGTGGAGCGCGTGCTCCGCTTCTCACCAGGGCGGCGCGGAGAGGGTCCGATCGACCTTCAGGGCGTGGTCGAGGACGCGGCGCGGTTCGTCCGCCACCGGCTTCAACGTTCCCGAACCCAGCTCGACGTCGACATCGAGCCCGGCCTCTTCATCAAGGGCGACACCGGCTCGCTCGGCCAGGTCTTCCTGAACCTCATCGCCAACGCGATCGACGCCATGGACGGGATTGGAGGTCGAGTTCGAATCTTGGCCCGGGGCGTCGGGGACGACGTCGTGGTGTCGGTAGAGGACACCGGCTGCGGCATGCCGGAAGAGGTCCGACAACAGGCGTTCAACCTGTTCTACACCACGAAGGCTGGACAAGGGACGGGGCTCGGACTCTCGATCGTCCACCAGATCGTGGTCGACCACGGCGGAAGCGTCGAGATCGAGAGCGAGCCGCCGCGCGGAACCACGGTCCACATCGTGCTGCCGCGGGATCGAGCCCGGTCATGAGTCGGGAAGCGGGCGAGCGGGGCTCGAAAGCCGGCTTTGATTCTCTGCTTGCCGCGCTTCCACGTGGTCTATATCTTCACCTCGGTGACGGTTCGTAGCCGATGAGGCTCGGTCTTCCCGGGGCCGTGGTGATGCGAATGAGCGGACGACGCTGGCTCGACTTCCTGTTCGGCGCACTTTCAGGTGCCGGGCTTTGGATGCTCGTGTCGGCGGGGCCGTGGGCTCCGGTGTTGGCCGCGCCGACCGAGGCTCCGAGCGAGTTCCAGATGGCGACGGGAACCGCCGCGCATGGCGGCGCGCTCCTCTTCGTCCTCAACGCGCGGACTCGGACGCTGAACGTGTACGAAGCCGAAGGCGGCAGCCGCGCGACGCGCGGCATCACGTTCGTGGCGTCACGAAAGATCGACCGCGATCTTTACGTCACTGGTTACAATGACAAGTCAGAGTACTCCTACCAGGACTTGGTCGAACGTTTCCGTGTCGAGGAAGCGAGACCGAAGGTTCAGGCTTCATCCGGCGGCGACTCCGATGATGGCGATCGCTGACCGGACCGTGTGATGGAGGCAGGCAGTGGCCGAGGACTTCTACTCGTTCGAAAAGGTTCTTCGCGAACTTCACTTGCAGGAAGAAGAGCTCAAGAAGCTCGTGTCGGAGGGTGAGATCCGCGCCTTCCGCGATGACGACAAGATGAAGTTCAAGAAGGAGGACATTGAACGCTTCAAGCGGTCCCCGGGGGACCTCCCAACCATCGAAGCACCGTCCGGCGAGTTGACGGACGAACTGTTCGGTGACGACGACGGCGGCGGCGACGACGTCGGGATGGTCACGCAGCAGATCGATGACTCGTCGTTCCTCGAGGAGGACGTCGGCGACATCGAACCGATCGAGCTCGAATCGGCCCCGGAGCGTCCGGCGGGCGCTCGAGGCGGTCGCGCCCGCGCGCGACCGACGGCCGCCGCCGGCGCACGGCAAACCCGCCGACGTGGCGAAGGTGAGGAAGCGGTGACCGAAGGAACCGGCATGCAGGTCCTCCTGGTCCTCGCCAGCGTCGTGCTCCTCTACGGCATCATCGTCGCGTTGAACGCGGCCGAGGTGCAGGAGACCGGCATGACGAAGGGCTTTGCCTCGTTCATCAACGACAATTTCATGAAGTAGCTCGCGCGAGCGGCTGAATCCCCGCTCTCGAAGCTCTTCCAGAGCTCACCGCGCTTTCGCCTCCGGGTCGAACACGAAGCCGGGTGCGAAGGCGCGTAGTCGATACCGGGAGTCATGGCAACAAGAGTCCTACGGACTCGGGGAGTGCTGAGATGAACAGGACGCGTTGGACCGCGGTGGCACTGATCGCCGCTACGTCGTGCGGCTGCGTGACCCGCAGCAAGTACCAGCAAGCGCTGGACGAGCTGGCCTCGACCCGGGCCCAGCTCTCGCAGCTGGGCGATCTCGCCGAAGGCTACGGCGACGAGCTGTCGGCCGCCGACGGCGATCGTTCCCGTCTCGAGCAGCAGAACGCGATGCTCCGATCGTCGAACGACGAAGCGCGTCGGCGCATCGAAGATCTCATGCGCAAGCTCGAGGACATGAACTCGACCGTGCAGATCCCGGGGGTCGACACGATCTCGGAGCCGGGTGCATTCACGTACCGCGTCGACAACGCGTTTCTCTTCGATCCCGGTCGTGCTGACCTGAAGGCGACCGGAAAGAAGACGATCGGCGAGGTCGCCGCGCTCTTGAAACAGCACGACTTCAAGATCGAGATCGCGGGTCACACCGACACGGATCCTGTCGTGCGTACCAAGAAGGACTTCCCGCGGGGCAACATCGAACTCGGCGCCGAACGTGCTCTGTCCGTCTGGAGCGAGCTGTCGTCGGCCGGAATCCCGCAACCGCGGATGCGAGTCTCCTCATACGGGGAGTACGTGCCGGTCGACGCGGCCGACAAATCGAAGAACCGTCGGGTCGAGATTCGCGTGCTGCTCGCCGATCCATCCGTGGTGCCGAACTGATCGAAACCGCTGGTCGCACACACTCCCGACGCATTCATCCGGAGTCGCCGGATCGACCCGAGCCATGATGAAGGCTCCGGTGAAGCTGGAACCAACGACGGCCGACCGTGACGCACGGTTCGGCCGTTTTCGTCTGTTGGCCACGATCGCGGCCACCACCTTGCTCTTCGCCGTGCCCTTCTGGCTTCGCCGCGATGGCCGCCCGATCGCCGCACCGGGATCGACGGCGATCCACGAGATCCTCGACCGCCTCGAAGGGACTGCGCTTGTGTTCGACGATGGCGTCGAGCCTCCCTTCTTCATCGATCGATTCGAAGTCACCAATGATCAGTTCGCTGCGTTCGTGGCGGCGACCCGCCATCGTCCGACCGACGACGAAGGGTTCCTGGTCCACTTCAGCGACTCCGCTCGCGGCCGATTTCCTCCGTCGCTGTCCCTTCACCCGGTGGTCTTCGTTTCGTTCCACGACGCGGAAGCCTACGCACGCTGGGCGGGAAAGGACCTTCCCACCGAGCGTGAATGGAATCGTGTCGCGCGTGACGTCGAGAAGCCGAACCGCGACTATGTGAACTCGGTCGAGTCCGGAATCGGTCAGACCGTTCGGGTCGGCACGTTCGAGCGAGGCGCGGCGCGGCTGTCGTGGAACGTCGTTCCCCCCGTGTATGACCTGCTTGGGAACGTCCGTGAGTGGACGAAGACGCTCGGTTCGGGAAGCCGCTTCGGGCCGGCGCTGATCGTCAAGGGCGGCTCGTTCAACGACTCGCTGCGTTATGCCGACCCAAGCGTCGAGGTGCTCGAGGAGCCGCGGAACCGCAACTTCGCGCAGGGATTCCGGTGCGTCGTCAGGGACGCGGAGTCGCTCGTGAAGCAGGTCGTGCAGGAGGCGGCCGGCGCCGATGACGCCACTCGTCGGCGTGTTTCCGACTTCCTGCGTCGCTACGGGAATCCAATGCTCCGCCTGCTCCACCGAATGCGGTTTCGTGAAGCAGTGCGACACCTGCAGCCCGGCGCCGATGGAAACGACGACTTTCTCCTCCCGTTCTCCGATGGCGCCACCGCGACGGTCGACGCGCGCGGCATCGTCCGTGTCTTCGATTCGGCGTCGGGCGACCTCCTCGCGGAGCGAGCCGGCTTCTCTCGAGTCCTTGACGCGATCTCGGCCGATCTCGACCATGACGGCGTCGAAGAGCTCTATCTTTCGATGCAGGACGCGCCCACCTGGCCGAGCGGCGAAGACTTCGCCGACGTCACGATTCCCGATCTTCTGATCGTCCTCGACCGGACGGGGAAGACCCGCCTCATCGACCCGGAGCGAGGGCGTCCGCTTCCGTGGTGCCGGGGATTCGACGCGCTCGACGACGTTGTCTGGTGGGCACTCGACGAGGCTGTCTGGGTCGGGATCGATCCCAGCGGGATGATCGCGGTCGGCGATCCAATCCTCGCGACGGACCCCTCGACGTTCGGGTGGGTCTATGGTTTCGTCCCTCGCGAACGCCAACGAATCGTTCGACTGGACTTCATCCGGGGCGAGAATGCGCTCACCGTCCGGTGGACTCGAGAGACGCCTCGCTCGGAGCGGATTCTCGCCCTGGCGGATCGCGGGGAACTCGTCGTACCCGGCCTCGCGCAGCGTCGCTTCAGCTTCGGGTCAGACGACATCGGGTCCGCGCACTACGACTCGACTCGGTCGATCCTCGACCTCCGCGTGTATCGCTGGGACGGCGAACTCATGGCGACGTCGCTCGTTCCCGGGGGAGCGGCGACGATGGCACCGCTCGATCCCGCTACGGGATCGCTCTACGTACAGACGGTCACGGGACACGAACTCACGTTGCATCGCGAGGGTGCGGAGTTCTGGGCGAGTCGTTTCCCGGCGGCAAGTCCAGACACGTTCCTCGACAAGGTCCTCCCGGGACCAAGACCGGGCTTCCGGCACTTCGTGCGCCAGTTCTATAGGTTCGACGACGTCAGCTACCGGTTCCAAGAGCTGCGACTCGAACGGGTCGACTCGAAGGGACGCATCACCGCACGACAGACCCTTCGCGACCTTGGAGAGGTCGCGCCTCGAGTCCTGCCGCTCCGCAACTCGCGCTCGATGCTGGTCGCACGCAGCGATGGCACGCCAATCTGTCTGGATGAACAGTTCGAGGCCCGCTGGACGAGGGAGGAGCTTCGACTGGTCGACCTGACACGGTGTGAACCCGTGGTGTTCGACTACGAAGGAGACGGCCGCCGCGAAATCGCCGCTCAATGGGGATTGACGGGAGTGTTATTCCTCGGCGCTGAGTCCGGGACGGTGCAGGATGGCCTGCAGAATCCGGGATCGGTGCTGCTCAAGCTCGATGTCGCGGTGCTCCCTGATGGCCGCGAGCTCTTGCTCGCCGTCTACCGCGATCGCGGGGTGTATGTCTTGTCGCCGCGCCACTCGGAACTCGATCGGGAGCTCCGACGCCTCATCCTCGAGTTGGAGCCGCTGCCCGGCGCGGTTCATCGATGACCGACCCGTCCATTCCCAAGCTGCCCGCGATCCGAGCCGCGCTGGCGGCGCGGGGATTGTCCCCGCGGAAGCGATTCGGCCAGAACTTCCTCACGGACGAGGCGATCCTCGGTTCCATGGTCCGGGCCGCGGACACGAAGCCGGGGGATGTCGTCCTCGAGATCGGACCGGGTCCGGGCACGCTGACGGCCGCGTTGCTCCGCGCGGGCGCGCGAGTGCTGGCGGTCGAGGTCGATCGGGACATGGTGGAGCTGCTTGCCGCCTTGATCGGGGATCACGATCGCCTCGAGGTCCACGTCGGTGACGCGCTCGCGGAGCGACCCGCGCCACCGGCCGCGATCCGGCGGCGGCTCGAGGAGATGGGGGGTGAGCGGGGCTTCTCGTTCGTGGCCAACCTGCCCTACCAGGTCGCACCGACCCTGATCGCGGACCTCGTGTGGGAGCTTCCGCCTCGAGTGAGCGTCGTCACGGTCCAAGACGAGGTTCGCGAGCGGCTCGCGGCGAAACCCGGTACGCGCGAGTACGGGCCGCTGTCGGTCATGGTCCAGCTACGCGCGAGCGTCGAGATGATGCGGCGACTCGGTCGACACGCGTTTTGGCCCGCACCCAACGTGGAGTCGGCGTGCGTAAGGCTCATCCCGCGCGAGCCCGACGCCGCCCTCGTCGACGTTCCCAGCAAACTCATCCGCGAGGTCGTGCGAGGGGTCTTCCACGCGCGGCGCAAGAGCGTCCGAAACTCGCTCGAACTTGCGCTGGCGGCGACCGTCCCCAGGGAGGTCGTGCAGGAAGCGCTGAGCGCGGCCGGCGTCGACGCGACGCGGCGCGGCGAAACGCTCGCACCCCACGAGATGGTCGCCGTGGCGCGTGCGCTTCGCAGAAGCATCGCCGGCGACTCCGGCGCGAGCGTCGATTGACCGACCCCGTGGATTCCCATAGGTTCTATGCTTCGGCCGACTCCGCAGAATCCACTCCGATCGAGGCGTTCCATGGCGATGGGGGACCGTGATCTCGTCGAACGTGTGAAGTCGGCGATCGACATCGTCGAGATCGCGCAGGCGTACTTCCCACTCACCAAGCGCGGCGAGCGCTTCGTGGCACTCTGTCCGTTCCACCGCGAGAAGACTCCTTCGTTCTCGATCCATCCCGGACGACAGATCTTCCACTGCTTCGGCTGCTTGAAGAGCGGCGACGTGCTGACACTGGTCATGGAGATGGATCGACTCTCGTTTCTGGAGGCGCTGAACCAGCTCGCCGAACGCGCGGGTGTGCCTCTGCCGGAGCGGCGCGGCGGCAGCACGGATGGGAAACGTCTTCGGCTGTACGAGCTGATGGAACACGCCGCGAGCTTCTACCGCGAATCGCTTCACTCACCTCGCGCGGCGATTGCCCGGGAGTACCTTGTCCGTCGAGGCATTGGCGACCGCGCCCTCGACGCGTTTCGGGTCGGCTACGCGCCGAACGAGTGGCGTGAGCTCACGGCGGCGATGAAAGCGCGCGGATTCACGGAGGAAGAGCTCCTCGCGGTCGGCCTGATCAAGGAGAACGAACAGGGACGACGGTGGGACCTTCTTCGCCATCGGGTGGTCATCCCGATTTTGGACACGCGAGGGCGCGTCATCGCGTTCGGTGGTCGCGTGCTCGACGACTCCGAACCCAAGTACGTCAACTCCCCCGAAACTGAGCTTTTCTCGAAGCGTTCGGTGCTCTTCGGCTTCGACGTAGCGCGCCAGTCGGCATCGTCGAGGGGCGCGTTTGTCGTGGTCGAAGGGTACATGGACGTGATCTCCGCCCATCAACGAGGCATCGACACCGCGGTCGCGGCGCTCGGCACGGCGTTTACGCACGAGCATGCCCAGCAGATGGGGCGCTACGTGAAACGAGCGATCCTCGTGTTCGACGCGGACGACGGTGGGGTTCGCGCCACCGATCGCGGTGTTCCGATCCTCTTGGCCGAGGGAATCGACGTGACGGTGGTCCGGCTCCCGAATGGGCAAGATCCCGATGACTTCCTCAAGGACCGCGACCGGGCGGGCTTCGAGTCGTATGTCGATTCCCACGGCGAAGATCTGATCGACTACCTGATCCGGCGGGCGCGCGAGCGTCATGGAGCCGGCCCGACCGGAGCGGCGCGGGGCGCCCGGGAGGTCCTCGAGCAGGTGTCCCGGACCACCGACGAGATCCAGTTCGATCTCTTCCTCAGGCGCACCGCCCAGGCCTTCGGCGTCGACGAGTCGGTGTTGCGCCGCGCCGGTCGAGTCCGTCGAGAAGGAACGGAATCGGAGAAGTTCCAGGCCCACCACATGGCCCCATCACGTGCTAGACTGAGGAATTGGGAGCAAGATGAAGTTTTTATCGTTCAAGCCTCCCTGTCGGATGCAGCAGTTGCAACACAAGCCGTTGGAGCGCTATCAGAGGCAGATTTCCGGGACAGCGGACGACGCAGAGTGTTCCTTGTCATCCGAGACATCGTAAAGGGCTCGCAAAGCCCCAACCCGTCGGTTGTGTTGGAGATGCTGAAAGAGGACGCCGCCGCGACGGCCGCGATCGAGGCCGCGTTCGGTCGTGACTTCTCTGTCGAGGAGTCCGCCGAGTGCGTGATCGCTCGCATCGTTGAGCGGCGCGATGACGATGAGTACCGGCGTTTCCGCGAGGAGACCCGACGCTCTGGGCCGCGAGATGATGACGAGGAACTCAATCGAACGTTGAGTCAAGCGAGGCGCTTCCTGGGAAAACGGTACGACTCCATGAAGCGCGCCACGCGAAAGCAAACGTCGGAAGAAGAAGAAAGACCTGATTCATTCGAACCGTAAGGGTTGGCGACGCGAACCCTCGGCTCGAGAAGGGTGCGAGATAAGTGGTCACGATCGAGAGGCTGGATCCCAGCACGCGCGTCCTCTTGGAACGCGGACGTAAGAAAGGGTTCGTCACCTACGAGGAGATGAACCAGGTGCTTCCCGACGACGTCGTCTCGGGCGACAACATCGACGGCATCCTGAACTTGCTCGAGGAGCAGGGGATCGAGCTCGTCGACGAGTCGGACGTGTCCGAGTCTTCCGACTCGCCGAAGAAAAGCACGCGTCGCGAAGGCGACCGTTTCGAGAGCACCGGCGGATCCGAGAAAATCGACGATCCGGTCCGAATGTACCTCACCCAAATGGGAGAGATCCCGCTCCTCACCCGCGAGGAGGAGATCGATCTCGCGAAGCGCATCGAGACGACGCGCCGCGCGTTCCGAAAACTGATCCTGTCGTCCGGCTTCGCGTTCCGTGACGCAATCCGCATCCTCGACGACGTGCTGCTCGGCGAGCTCGCGTTCGACCGCACCCTCAAGGTGGCGACGTCGTCTTCGGGCTCGACCGATGCCAGCAAGAGCGAGGTCGCGGATCGACTTCAGGTCAACATCGGCACGCTCAAGCGCCTCCTTCACGCCACCAAGAACGACTATCGCCGATTGCTGCGCGAGAAGATGTCGAACGCGGAACGGCTCCGGCTCGTGCGCCGGACCGGTTGGCGACGACGTCGTGCGTCGATGCTGCTCGAGGAGCTGAACCTTCAGTTGAAGAAGGTGAAACCGATGATCGATATGCTTCGCCAGAGGCATCGCGACATGTCGGAGCTCGAGAAGCGTTTCAAGGACTATCGCGGCAGCAAGGGCTCGAAGGAATACCGCAACCGGAAGCTCGAGTACGAGAAGGCGGTCGTCCAGGCGCTCGAGTCGCCGCACCGGCTCGAGATCCGCATTCAACGGATCCTGAAGCGGTACCAGGAGTACGAGACGGCGAAGATGAAGCTGTCCTCGGGCAACCTCCGACTCGTCGTGTCGATCGCCAAGAAGTACCGCAACCGCGGTCTGTCGTTCCTCGACCTCATCCAGGAGGGGAACACCGGCCTCATGAAGGCGGTCGAGAAGTACGAGTACCGGCGCGGGTACAAGTTCTCCACGTATGCGACGTGGTGGATCCGGCAGGCGATCACCCGCTCGATCGCGGACCAGGCGCGGACGATCCGCATTCCAGTTCACATGATCGAGACGATGTCGAAGCTTCGCAACGTCACGAAGAAGCTGATCCAGAGCTACGGTCGCGAGCCGTCGATCGAGGAGGTCGCGCTCGCCGCGAACATCTCGATCGAAGAGGCGAAGAGGGTGATGAAGATCTCGAAGCACCCGATCTCGCTCGATCGTCCGATCGGAGAGGGTGACGACTCGTACTTCGGGGACTTCATCGAGGACGAGGGAGCCGAATCGCCGGTCAATGCCGCGGCGTACGTGATGCTGCGCGAGAAGATCGACGCGGTTCTGTCGACGCTGTCGTTCCGCGAACGCGAAATCATCAAGCTTCGCTACGGTATCGGCGACGGCTACACCTATACTCTCGAGGAGGTCGGTCGGATCTTCAAAGTGACGCGCGAGCGCGTCCGTCAGATCGAGGCCAAGGCGGTGCGCAAACTTCAGCACCCGGTGCGGAGTCGTTTGCTCGAGGGATTCCTCGAGAGTCTGGATAGCTGATCTCGGAATGGAACCCGAACGTGATCTGAAGACGTTGGACGGACCGCGGCGCCAATTGGTGGTGTTGGTCCGTCTACAGAGGCTGGATCGCGAACGGGACGTTCACGAACGCCTGATCAGCCAGACCGAGCCGATCATCCGGGCGCGCGAGAAGTCGCTCCACGATGCGCGCGAACTGACCAAGGCTTCCTATGAGAATCTGAAGCACGCCAAGGCAAAGGCGCACGACGCGGAGGTCGACCTCAAGGCGAACGCCGAGCGGATTCAGAAGCTTGAGCTCCAGCTCAACACCGCGAAGACGAACCAGGAGTTTCACGCGCTCCAGTCGCACATCAACAAGCTCAAGTCCGAGGCGGCCGCGGAGGAAGACTCGACCCTCGTCTTGTACGACGAGATCGAGCACAAGGAGAACCTCGTACGCCGCGCCGAAGAGAAAGTGAAGACCCTCACCGCAGAGTTCGAGACGTTCAAGAAGACCTGCGAGAACGACCGCGACGAGGCGCAGAAGGACCTTGAAGAGACCGCGGAGCGGCGCCAGATGTTGCTCGCGGAGCTACCCCCGGACATGCGAGCCGAGTATGAACGGGTTCGCAAGGCCCGTGACGGAGTCGCGATCGTTCCGTGCGAGGATCGGACGTGCTCCGGCTGTGGCTTCAGCGTGACTCCGAATGATCACGCCCGCATGATGGCGGCGAGTCAGATCGTCCACTGTGACTCGTGCCAGCGCATCCTGTACGTTCCCGAGGCGCTGAAGGCGTTCCCCGACGGCTGACGCTGCTTCGACCCTTCACTCCGTCACTCCTTGACTCGTTCCCGGCGAATCATCGTGGTCTCCTCGATTCACAGAGTCATCGTCGGTACGGCCGGTCACATCGATCACGGCAAGTCGACGCTCGTGCGCGTGCTGACCGGCGTCGACCCGGATCGACTGAAAGAGGAGAAGGACCGGGGGATGACGATCGACCTCGGCTTCGCACCGTATCGAACGGCGGCAGGGCGAACGGTCGGAATCATCGACGTGCCCGGGCACGAGCGCTTCGTGAAGAACATGGTCGCGGGCGCGAGCTCGGTCGACATCTTCCTGCTCGTCGTGGCGGCCGATGACGGCGTCATGCCGCAGACTCGCGAACACATCGAGATTCTCGACCTGCTCGGCGCGCGCAAGGGGCTCGTGGCGGTCACGAAGGTCGATCTGGTCGACCCCGAGCTTCGCGACTTGGCGGTCGCTGAGATCGAGGACTACCTCTCCGACACGCCGTTTCGAAACGTGCCGCTCGTGCCGATCTCGTCCGCCACGGGCGAGGGAATCGAGGAGTTGAGGCGCCGCCTTGACGCCCTGGTGGACGAAACCGAGGCGCGGACCAACGAGGGCCTGTTCCGAATGCCGGTGCAGCGCGTCTTTTCGGCTCCGGGTCACGGGACGATCCTGACCGGCGTGCCGACGTCCGGTTCGGTTCGCGTCGGCGACACGCTCGAGCTTCTCCCGCTCGGGGCGCGAGGAAAGGTACGCGGCATTCAAGCGTATCGCGAGACGCGGGACGACGCTGCGGCGGGGCACTCGACCGCGCTGAACCTCTCGGACGTCGACTACCGCGTCGCGGAGCGAGGGCACGTGGTCGCGACGCCCGGCTACTTCAAGCCCGTCCGTTTCATCGAGGCCGAGCTGCGCTTCCTCGCGTCGGCGAGCCGTCCACTCAAGCATGGTACCGATGTCCGCATTCACGTCGGGACGTCCGAGGTCCTCGCGCGGCTCATCCTGCTCGATCGCAAGGTTCTCCAACCGGGGGAGGAGGCGCTCATCCAGCTCCGTTTGCGCGACCCGGTGGTCGCGGTTCGAGGCGATCGGTTCTTGGTTCGCCAGACGTCACCGATGATCACGCTGGGCGGCGGACTGATCGTCTCGGAGTCGGAGCGCCGGCTGGCGAGCCTGCGGGAAAGCTCGATCGCGAGCGTCCGCGCGAAGGCGGACGCCATCGACGATGCGGCTACCTATCTGGAGCGACTGATCCTGGAAGAAGAGACTCGACCGGTCGCGCGATCGCGCGTTCCCGAGCTGATGAAGCTCCCGAAAGAGACCGCGGTTGCGACGCTGAGTCGCCTGATCGACACCGGGGCGATCATCGATCTGGGTCGGGACCGACTGGTCCACGTCGACGTCCTCGTGCGGGTGCAGCGCGAGGTCCGTGCATGGCTGTCGCGCTTTCATCAGGAGAACCCGCTGGCTCCGAACGCTCCGGCGCTTTCTCTCAAAGGAGCGATCCACGCCGACGAAGCCCTGCTCCAAGGCGCGATCGCCGGCCTCGAGAACGAGGGCCTGGTGGTTTCCGCGAAGGGGGGACGGCTGCGCCTGTCCGACTTCGAGCCGAGCCTCGACGAGCGAGATCGACACGCTCTGGACGCCATCTCCGCCGAGCTCCGCCGCACGGGTGCGGCACCCGCATCCAACGACGAGCTCGCCACGATCACGGGGCTCTCCGAGGGACGAGTGCGCGCGCTGCTCGATCTTCTGTGCGATCGAGGCGAAGTCGTCCGCACCAAGGATCATTGCTTCCACGGGGACACGATCCGCGCGGCCCGGGAGACGTTGGCCGCCGTGTCCAGCGCGAACGGGGGCGAGGTGATCGTCCCCGAAGTGCGGAACGTGCTCGGGACGACGCGAAAGTACCTGATTCCGCTGCTCGAGCACTTCGACAGCATCGGCGTGACGGCGCGGCGAGGTGATCGTCGGTTCTACGTGGGTCGGGCCGCGGAGGGCGGGACGTGACCACGGCGCGTCGTGTCCTCCGATCGGTGCTTGCATTGGTCGTCGTCGTGCTCGTGGTCTGGATCGCGGTCCGCGCGACGCGCGGCCGGAACGAGCTCGGAGTGACGTCCGTCGTGCTCGTGACGATCGACACCGTGCGAGCGGATCGGATCGGCGCCTACGGCGGCGCGCCTGACGTCATGCCGACGATCGACCGCCTTGCGCGGGAGGGCGTACGCTTCGAGCGCTGCCTGACCACCGCTCCGATCACGCTCCCCGCGCACGCGTCGATCCTGTCCGGGACCGATCCGATCGCGCACGGAGCCCGCGTGAACGGGGCGTTCGCGTTCGCGCCGGAGAACCCGTCGCTTGCTCGCGTTCTGAAGGACCGTGGCTTCGCGACCGGTGCGTTCGTCTCGGCGTTCGTGCTCGATGAGCGGTTCGGCCTCGACGTCGGCTTCGACGAGTACGACGACAAGTTCGCTCTCGAGGACGGGATCTACGACCCGAGTCCCGAGGAGCGTCGCGGAGAGCGGACCGTTGACGCCGCCCTCGATTTCGTCGAGCGAGCCGGCTCTCAGCCGTTCTTCGTCTGGGTGCACTTGTTCGACCCGCACGCGCCGTACGAGGCCAAGGACCCGTTCGCCTCGCGATTCGAAGATCCCTACGACGCTGAACTGTCGTACGTGGATCACTGCATCGACGAGCTCTTGAGCGGGCTCGCCGCGCGCGAAAGGCTCGACGACTGCTTGTTGTCGATCGTGGCCGACCACGGGGAGGGGCTCGGTGACCATGGTGAGTCGACGCACACGGTCTTCGTCTACGACACCACGATGCGTGTACCCTGGATTATGTGGTCGAACGGAAGATTGCCCGCCGGCCGGACCGTCGGCCCCACGGTTTCCGTGATCTCGGTGGCGCCGACGATTCTCGATCTCCTGGATCTCGAGATACCGGTGGAGATGTACGGGAAGTCGTCCAAGCCGCTGATCGATGGGGAGCGGGTGGCGTCCCGCCCCGTCCACTTCGAGTCTCTGGCGCCGTCCTACTACTACGGCTTCGACCCGCTCTCCGGGATCGAGCTCGACGGTCGAAAGCTCATCGTCGCGCCTCGTCCGGAGCTGTACGACCCGAAGACCGACCCGTCGGAGCAGGAGAACCTGTTTACGGCGGAGCCTGCGGTCGCGAGCCGGCTCAAGCGGGAGCTCGACGCGTATGAGAGGTTGCACGCGACGAATCGATCGGCACCTCAGGAGCTGAGCGCTTCGTCGCTCGCGCGCATGAGAGAGCTCGGGTACCTCGCCGGCGGGGGGGCACGCGAGTCGACCGGACGGGATCCGAAGGACGGCATCCACATCGTCGAACGGCTGCAGCAAGCCGCCCTCAGGAGCCGCGACGACCGGGCCGGGGCGATCGACGCGTTGGAGCGCCTGATCGCGGACGACCCGTCCATCGCGGAGGCGCATGAGCTTCTCGGCGACATGGAAGCGATCGAGGACCCAGCCACGGCCGCCGCGTCGTACGCGCGTGCTCGCGAACTGCGACCGAGGAACCCGGAGCTCTACGTGAAGGAGGGTACGGCTCGGATCGGGATGGGCGAGATCGAGCGGGCCGAACTGTTGCTGCGTTCCGCGATCGATATCGACGCGACGAACGTCCGGGCGAGAGTCCAGCTCGGTCACCTCCATCTCCGTCGAGGTACCGTGGACGCGGCGAAGCGTCGGTTCGACGAGGTCTTGCTCGATCACCCCGACGTGGTCGGGGCCCGGCTCGGGCGCGCAGAGTGCCTCTTGTCGCTCGGGAACGTGCGGCTTGCCGATCAGGATCTCCGCGCCGCGGTGGAGCAGGAACCGAACAACCTGCATGCGCTCTCGCGTCTCGTCATGACCTGCGTCACCCTGCGCAACCTCGAAGACGCGGTCCAGTTCCGAGCCAGGGCACTCGATCTCGACGACACCATGAGCTGGCCGGCCGAGATCGAGCGGGAGATCGCCAAGTTCCTCGACTGACTCGAGGGAGGGGCCGAGGCGACGGTGCGATCGCGGTCAGATCGTCTCGAGACGTCGAGCGAGCGCATGGATCTCCTCGATGACGAGCTCGATCTCCTTCCTCGCGGTGTCATTCAGGACCTTCCCGTCCTGCGCGCTCTGGCTTCCCGTCTCGAAGACCGACTTCGCGAGCGAGCGCTTCCTCTCCACGTCGGTCTTGAGGTAGTCGATCTTGACCAGGATCTCGTCGTCGAGGGTCTTCCCCTCTGCGAGCTTCTGCTCCTTGAGCTGAAACAGATCACCGAACGCGGCGATCATCACTTTGACCCGGGGCTGGGTCTCGAGCATGAAGGAATGGAGGATCGATGCACGCGCGTCGAGGTCCTCGACGCGGCGCCGGAGTTCTTCCGCGGCGCGGCGGGCCTGGCGCCTGTTCTCGATGAACGAGGCACGATCCTCACCCTCTTTGGGGCGCTCGCGCTGGAGGGACTCGAGCTGTTGCCGTTGACGCGTCTCCTCGCTCCGGTTGCCGGCGAGATCCCGGTCGAGCACGAGGATGTCGGGTCGGATGGAGCGAAGCGCATCGACGGTTCGTGTCACGGCGAGCAGCTCGTGATTGACCTCGTCGAGCGTGGACCCGATCTCCTCCTCGATTCGCACCAGGTCGGTGTCCGACGACTTCAGAAGGGCGAACAACGCCGCGCCGATCACGGCGACGAGGATGGCGAGGATGGCGATTCCCTTCACGAGTACGTGGCTCCGGTTTCCGCGGGATCTTGGATCACTATAGAGCGTAGAAACGACGAGGGTGACCGCTTCGCCTTGCTCGCGCGTTGCGGGTCCTATAACCTCGTTCAACAGACTTACGAATCTCCGCCGCGGAAACGCCGGGAGGTCCCCCTTGAGCGCTCTCCTACTTTCACTCCTGCTCGTCGTGGCGCCGTTCGTCGCGGCCGACGAGAACATGGAAGAGATGGTGGCCGAGTTCAACCGTTTCTACCGGGGGAACGCGAGCGTCGCCGAGAAGATCGAGGCGATCCACGTGCTCGACCGGGCGGACACGCCGGCTGCGGTCGAGGCGTTGATGAAGTGCTTCGACGATCCAGACTTCGCGGTGCGCCAGACCGCCGTCCAGGTGCTCGGCGGCTATCGCACCGTGGAATGTGCGCAGTACCTGATCACCAACATCGTCGCGAACAAGCACATGAAGAACGGCGACACGAAGATCGTCGCCGTCGACGCCTTGTCGTTCATGGGGCACCCCATCGCGATCGCGCCGATCACCGAGCTCCTCGATGCGAAGGAAAGCGACATGAAGCTCGCCTGCCTGCGCGCGCTCGGCCGGCTGAAGGCGACCGACTCCGTCCCCGCCGTCTTGAAGGTCCTCGAGGAACGAGAGCCGGCGGTGCGCATCGCGGCGATCGACACGCTGGGCGAGATTCGAAACCCGGAAGCGAACCCGGCGGTGTTGGCGCGCCTGGCGTCGAGCTTGTGGCAGGAACGATCCGCCGTCATCGGAGCGCTCGCGAAGCTCCGGCAGAAGGAGAGCATCCAGCCACTCATCGATCTCCTCAGCACGGAGAACGGTCGTCTCATCGATGACGCACTGGCTGCGTTGCTCTCGCTGACGACCTTCGATCTTGGCCACAAGCCGGAGCGATGGCAGGAGACGTGGAATCGGGTGAAGGACCAGTTCGTGGTCCCGACGGAGGAGGAGATCCGGAAGGCGCGCGAGGCATTCGAGAACGCGAAGCTCCGCTACGACCCCGGGTCCGACGACTTCGCCGGGATTCCGACCAAGTCGAAGCGAATCCTCTACGTGGTCGACATCTCCGGCTCGATGGAAGAGCCGCTCCTCGACCGTGAGAAGTTCCGGCTGCAGGGACGGACCTACAGCTCGTTCGTGAAGATGGAGGTCGTGAAGCACGAGCTCGCCCGCACTCTCGAGAACCTCGACGACACCGTCTTCTTCAACGTGATCGCGTTCGCCACCAAGGTGAAGCCGTGGAAGAAGCGGGGACTGGTGCAGGCGAATATCCTGAATCGCAAGGCGGCCGCGAAGTGGGTCCTTTCGCTGCAGCCGATCGGCGGCGCGTCGCAGAACCTGAAGAAGAAGGCGGGCCTCGCGCTCGCGTCCGGCGGCGGGCTCGGCAAGACCAACACCTACGAAGCGCTGATGACCGCGCTCGAGGCCAAGGCCGCGCAGGCCGGCTACGACACCGACCTCGGTTCGCCCGTCGACACGATCTACTTCCTCTCCGACGGCGACCCCACCGCGGGCGAGATCACCGAGATCGACCGCATCCTCCAGGAGGTGAATCGCGTCAACTCGCTGCGCAAGATCGCCATCCACACGATCAACATCGGCCGGAACGAGCGTGGAAAGATCCTGATGAAGGAGCTCGCCCGCATGAACGACGGGCAGTTCATCGATCTCGGCGAGTAGCAGCGCGGCGGCGCCGCTCGACTCAGGGGAGCCGCCGCGGCCGGATCATGTTTTCGGCCGCTTCCCCCTTGCCATCCGTCCGGCCGCGCGGATACTAGTCCGTTTCTTGACGGCGAATCGCGTCGGGGTGTGGCTCAGCTTGGCTAGAGCGCTTGCTTCGGGAGCAAGAGGTCGGAGGTTCAAATCCTCTCACCCCGACCATCTTTCAGAAGGGCCGTTCCGCGAGCCGGCGCGCGTGGCCGCGACGGATGTGCGCGAGCCGCTTGTCGATGACCGCGACGAGCGCCGTCGTCTCCGTCGCGCCGTTCGAGCGCTCCGGCTCGAACCGGAACGCCACGACCACCGGCAACACGTCCTGCAGGACGTCGTCGACCTCGTCGGGCCGGAAGCCCTTCTTGCGCGCGCGCCGCTCATTGAGTTCGACCTTCCACTGCTCCACCAACCGCCGGTAGTTCGCCATTGTCCGCACCCCGTTGAAGGGACCAGATGGCTCCGGACCTCCCGGAGCGCGGACGCCCACTCTTCGCAGGCTGCGGGCTCATCTCCTTGCGGCTCAAAATGCATCTGCGGGCGCGCATCGACCGTGAGCCTGCGAGGCTCATGCGCGCATATGCATCTGCGCGCCGCTCAGCAATGAGCCTGGCGGCTGGCAAACAACTCCTCGGCGCGGCTGAAACGTCCGCGACCAAGGAGTTCGACGATGGCCAAAGCCAAGGCTCGCAAGAGCGACCCGTTCACCTCGCACGAAGCACCGCGCGAAGTCGAGGAGAGCGGCCGCGCGCAGGCTCAGCGCCGACTGCGCCTCGCGGAAGTACTGAAGACCCCAGGCCAGACGGCCGCGGAGATCGCGGTCACGATCGGCCTGGAGCGGCACGCGCCCGCGAGCTCCGAAACCATGAACGCCAGCGCGCGGTCCGAAAGCGTGATCTCCTCGCTGCCTCGGAAGACCGTCTTGTACTGCCTCTTCACTTCGTCGAAGAGCGGCATGACGCGCTTCTTGATGGCCTTCTGCCCCTCGGGGTCGAACTGCTCGTCGATGAGTTGCCCGTTCTTCTCGAAGCGGCCAGCCCAGAAGCGGCGCGCGTCGTTCGGCTGACGCTCGTCGTGCATCTTGGCGAAGATGAGATAGAGGAACTGCCAGAAGGCCGCGTCCTTCGGCATGCCCTCGTTGCCGTGGATGTAGTTGTGGCAGCGGCGGAAGGCCGTGCGCAGCATCTCAGGATCGGCGCGACGGAGCTTGGCGTGCGAGGCGACGTCGTGCGTGCCGATCGACTCGTCGGCGAGCGGCCAGTGTGATGTAGTCGAGGACCTTGCCGTCCTCGATGGCGATCGTCTCCGCGGCGCTCGGCGTCGTTCTTGGCGAACGGCGCGCGGCCGAAGTCGTCACGGAACTCCTCGACGAGGCGGAGACGGCGCGGAAGGACCATGAACAGAACGCTCGCGTCGCCGAAGGCGAAGCGGCGGAGAAGGAACGTGAGCTGAAGGAGCTCGAGGCGCGGCGTCGCGACCTCACGGCTCGTGAGCCCGAATGGCGAGCGCACGCCGATCGTGCCGAGCGCATCGGTCAGTACTTGGGAATGGTCGTCGACAGCCGGACGACCCTCGACTCTGCCCGGTCGGAGCTCGTCAAGCAAGTGGCAGCCGCGCGTCGAGCCGAAGACGACGCCCACGAAGCTGGGGAGCGACTTCTCCAGCAGGCGCGGGAGCTACTCGCCGCCGATGGCCCGTTCCCTGCCGAGCTGTTGAAGCTGAAGGACCAGATCGGCGCCGAACTCGTCGCGGGCAGCTTCGAAGACATCGGACTCGACGAGGCGGCACGACTCGAGGCCCGGCTCGGTGCGCTCGCGCAGGCGCTGGTCGTCGACGATCCCAGCGGCGCGGCGCAGGCGATCGCGCAGCGGTCCGTCGCGAGCTCGGCCTGAATCCGCGCGAGCACGTACTCCCGGCGAAACAGCAGCCACGTGACGTCCGGGCGGCGCCGCTTGCCTCGCGCCGTGAAGCGGCATCGGGACGGTGCTCGTCGACCACGCCATGCCCACGCCTTGAAGCGTCCGGCGCAGACGTCGGGCTGGCGTGGCGGATCCGCGATCTATAAAGGTATGGTTGCGCCCTTCACTCCGGGCCCCTCCGCGCTCGATCAGGTGGTCGATGGAACGTCCTCTCTCCCGCTTCGCCGTGACCGCTGTCGTCGCCCTCGGAGGCCTCGCGCTCGCCGGTCACGCGTCGGCACAGAAGCCGCAGAGCGAGCCGCCGCCGCCGGCCAAGGTGTCGCTCGCGACGGTGACGCGCCGGACGTTCCGTCCGACCGTCGAGGTGATCGGCGAGGCGCGCGCGATCCGCTACGCGCAGGTCGGCAGCGAGGTGGACGGGATCGTCCGCGAGCTCGACGTGGCGGACGGCGACCGCCTGGAGGCGGGCGAGCTGCTCGTCCGGCTCGACTCGCGCCTGCGCGAGATCGGGCGCACCCAGGCCGCTGCCGAACTCGACGTCGCGAACGAGCAGCACCGCGAGTACCAGGCGGGCAGCCGCGAGGAGGACGTGCGCGAGGCGGAGGCCGCGCTGCGCGAGGCCGAGGCGAAGCTGGCCGAGGCGGAGCGCGACCGCGCTCGGGTCGACTCGCTCCACGAGACCGACTTCCTCTCCGAGAAGGAGCGCGACGTCGCGACGACGGCCGAGCAGACCGCGCGGGCCGCGCTCGCCGCGAAGCGCGCCGCGCTGGACCGCATCCAGGCCGGGCCCCGTGCCGAGGCGGTCGCCCGCGCGGCGGCCGACGTCCGCGCCAAGGAGGCGGCGCTCCGACTCATCGACGAGGAGATCGATCGCACCCGCATCGTGGCGCCGTTCCCCGGCGTGGTGGTCGAGCGCCACGTCGACGTCGGCGAGTCGGTGCGCGCCGGCGACCCGCTCGTCACGCTGCTGCAGGTCGACCCGATCGACGTCTACGTCGAGGTCGCCGAGCAGAGAATCGATCGGGTGCGGCCCGGCGCGTCGGTCTCGATCTGGTTCGACGGCGTACCGGCCGTGACGTTCTCGGGGACGATCGCGGCCGTCGTCCCCGCGGCCAACCGCCGCGCTCGTACGTTCCCGGTGCGCATCCGGCTCGAGAACGACGACCACCGCGTGCTCCCCGGGATGGCGGCGCGCGCCATCGTGCCGACCGGCGGCGGCGAGGAGCTCGCGGTCCCGCTCGACGCGATCGTGCGCTCGCCGGAGGGCGCGGTCGTCTACACCGTCGAGGACGGCCGGGCGCGGCCGGTGCCGGTCGCGGTCGGGACGAAGGACGGGACGATGGTGGCCGTGTCAGGAGCGCTCGTCGAGGGGCAGCCCGTCGTCGTCCGGGGGAACGAGGCGCTCTTCCTCGGCCGCGAGGTCGTGATCGTCGACGACCGGAGCGGCACCGGCGCGCCGGAAGGCGGCCCTTGAGCCCGGTCCGATTCGCCATCGAGAAGCCGGTCACCGTCATCGTCGGCGTGCTGATGGTGACGCTGTTCGGCGTCCTCGCCGCGCTCGCGTTGCCGGTGCAGCTCACGCCGAACGTCGACCGTCCGCTCGTCACCGTCCAGACGCGGTGGGAGGGAGCGTCCCCGCTCGAGATCGAGCGCGAGATCATCGACGAGCAGGAGGACCAGCTCAAGTCGGTCGAGAGCATGAGGCGAATGACGTCGACGGCGGTCGAGGGGACCGGCACCGTCGAGCTCGAGTTCGCGGTCGGAGTCGACATCAACCGCGCGTTGCTCGACGTGAGCGACAAGCTGCGCCAGGTGAAGGAGTACCCAGAGAACGTCGACGAGCCGGTGATCAGCGCGGGCGAGACCGAGGGCGCGTCGGCCATCGGTTGGTTCATCCTCCGTGCGCTCGACGCCACGTCGGGACGCTCCGCGGAGATCCCGCGGCTGCGCACGCTGATCGAGGAGGTCGTGAAGCCGCGGCTCGAGCGCGCCGAGGGCGTGGCCGCCGTCGGCGTGGTCGGCGGCGTCGAGAAAGAGGTCCACGTCCGCGTCGATCCCCGCCGCCTCGCCGCTCGTCATCTCACGCTCCTCGACGTTCGTGACGCGCTCCGACGCCACAACGTCGACGTCTCGGCCGGCTCCGTCGATCAGGGCAAACGCTCGTACGTGATCCGGACCGTCGGCAAGTTCGAGTCGATCGCGCCGATCGAGGAGCTCGTGCTCGCGCGCCCGGACGGTGGCCCGATCTACCTGCGCGACGTGGCCGAGGTGCGCTTCGGCTACAAGAAGCCGGAGTCCGTCGTCCGTTCGCTCGGCCGGCCGGCGATCGCAGTGAACGCGACGCGCCAGAGCGGCACGAACGTCCTCGCCGTCATGTCCGCGCTGCAGGACGCCGTCGCCGAGACGAACCAGCGGATCCTGCGGCCGCTGGGGCTCGAGCTGACGCAGGTGTACGACCAGACCGTCTACATCGACAGCGCGGTCGCGCTCGTCTCGCAGAACCTCTGGGTGGGCGGCGCGCTGACGATACTCATCCTCCTCCTCTTCTTGCGCAGCGGACGCAGCACGATCATCGTCGCGGTCGCGATCCCGATCAGCGTCATCGGCTCGTTCCTCGCCCTGAACGTGCTGGGTCGCAACCTGAACGTGATCAGCCTCGCCGGCCTCGCGTTCGCGGTCGGGATGGTCGTCGACAACTCGATCGTCGTTCTCGAGAACATCTACCGGCATCGCCAGGAGGGGAAGTCGGCGCGCGACGCGGCGTTCATCGGCACGCAAGAGGTCTGGGGCGCCGTCCTCGCGTCGACGCTCACGACGCTTGCCGTGTTCCTGCCGGTGGTCTTCGTCGAGGAGGAGGCGGGGCAGCTCTTCCGCGACATCGCGATCGCGATCAGCGCTGCGGTCTTCCTGTCGCTGCTCGTCTCGGTTCTCTTCATCCCGATGGCCTCGTCGCGGCTGCTCGTGAAGGTCCGGCCGCGCGGGGCGAACGCGCCAGCGGGTTCGGCGTCCGGCCGACGTGGTGCGACGGGTCGGTTCGTGGCGTTCGGTCAGAGGTTCCGCGCCGGGGTCACCGGCGTCGTGGGCTGGATCCTCCGCTCGACGTTCCGGCGCGTCGCCACCGTGGGCGGGTCGACGGGCGCCGCGCTCGTCCTGTCGTGGGTGTTCCTGCCGCCGATGTCCTACCTGCCGCAGGGAAACCAGAACCTGGTGATCGGCTTCATGATCCCGCCCCCGGGGTACAACCCGGATGAGTTCGAGCGGATCGGGCGTCAGATCGAGGAGCGGATGGCGCCGTATTGGTCGGGCGAGCTCTCCGCCGCGCTCCGCCGGCCGGACTGGTACGAGGGCGACGGCGAGGTTCCCGGCATCTCGAACTTCTTCTACGTCGCGCGCGGGCAGTCGGTCTTCATGGGCGCGCGGAGCACGGACGACGAGAACGTCGCGCCGGTGAAGGACCTCCTGGCCTACGCGGCGCGGGACATCCCCGGCACGATGGTCTTCTCGACCCAGCGGTCGCTCTTCGAGCGCGGGCTCGACAGCGGCAACACGATCGAACTGCAGGTCTCCGGCACGCGCATGGCGGACATCCAGCAGACGGCGCTCGCGCTGATGGGGCGGGTCTTCACCGAGCTCGGACCGGCGCGGCCCGAGCCGTCCAACTTCAACCTCGGCGCGCCCGAGGTGCAGCTCGAGATCGACGGCGCCCGCGCGGCGGAAGTCGGGCTCAACGTCGCCGACGTCGGCTTCATCGTGCAGAGCATGGTCGGCGGCGCGGTAGTGACCGACTACCGCGACGAGGGCGTGACGATCGACGTGAAGATCGTCCCGTCGAACCGCGGCGAGCTCGTGGTCGAGGAGCTCACGGACATCCCGCTCTTTACTCCGGCCGGCGAGCTGGTCGCGCTCGGTGCGGTCGCCCGCTTCGTCGAGACGACGGGGCCCACCGAGATCCGCCACATCGAGCTCGATCGCGCGGTCACGCTGAACGTGATCCCACCCGAAGGGATGGAGCTGTCGACGGCGATGGACGTCCTGGACTCGAAGGTGCTCGCCCCGCTCCACGAGAGCGGCGCGATCCCGGACACGGTCGCCGTGTCGCTGACCGGCACCGCGGACAAGCTGCAATCGACGCGCGACTCGTTGAAGTGGAACTTCCTGCTCGCGCTGGTGATCACGTATCTCCTGCTCGCCGCGTTGTTCGAGCACTTCGGCTACCCGCTCGTCATCCTCTTCAGCGTGCCGCTCGCCGCGGTCGGAGGGATCATCGGGCTGCGCATCGTCCATCACTACACCGGGCATCAGATGGACGTCCTGACGATGCTCGGCTTCGTGATCCTCATCGGCACCGTCGTGAACAACGCGATCCTGATCGTGCATCAGGGGCTCCAGTCGATCCGCGAGGGCAAGGAGCCGCGCGCCGCGATCGAAGAGGCGGTGCGCCTGCGGGTCCGGCCGATCTTCATGTCGACGAGCACGTCGATCTGCGGCATGCTCCCTCTCGTCCTCTTTCCCGGCGCCGGCAGCGAGCTCTACCGCGGCCTCGGCAGCGTCGTCGTCGGCGGCCTCGCCGTCTCGACCGTCTTCACGCTCGTCGTGGTGCCGGCGCTGTTCGGTCAGTTCGTGCGCCCGCGTAAACCCGGCGGCGACGGCTCGGGCGACGCGGAGCAGGTCCAGCGCGAGCGCGGTACGTCGCGCCGCCCGCCGCGGGAGGCGAAGCCGGCGGGAGTGTGAGGGTTCACCAGGTTCGGATCGGACCGAAGCCAGGGCGAGACGAGCGGCCGCGGACGTCGTTCCGCGAGGGGCCCCCGATGGCGCGGCGAAGGTGGTTCGCGATGCGCGTGCATCGCTTGTTCACGGTGGACGCGTCGACCCCGAACTCGGCGGCGATGCTTGCTTCCGTGCGCTCGTCCACGTGCTTGGCGTAGAACATCCGCCGGTCGTCTTCGGTGAGCGTGCCTGCGCGAGGATCTCGTCCAGCTCGCCGTCGACCGGGACGAGCCTCATCCCGAGTTCCTCGGCGCGACGATCGACGGGTTTCGGATCGACCGGCTCCACGCGATCGGCGGGTGGGGGCACGTCTTCTTCGCCACCGATCTCGGCGCGGCGAATCGCCCGGTCGCGCTGAAGGCGATCGCGTGTCGCACCCCCGACGAGCGTGCGGCGTTCGAACGGGAGCGGGCGTTCCTGGCTCGGATCGGACCGGGAGCGATCGAGCACGAGACGCTGCTCCCGCTCTTGCGCGCGGGCGAGCACGCGGGCTCGGCTGCTCGAGGCGCTCGGCAGCGGGCGGTTCGAGGTGCCGTGGGTCGGCGAAGTGCGGATGGATCCGGCGACGCCGCCGCTCGTCGTGATCACCACGAACGAGGAGCGTGCGCTGCCCGACGCGTTCCTGCGGCGCTGCGTCGTCTTGCACCTCGAGGTGAATGACGAGCCGCGCGACAAGTTCATCGCGTGGCTCGTCGAGCGCGGCCGGGCGCACGCGGGCGACTCCATCGAGCCGGTGATCCTGGAAGCCGCGGCACGTCAGCTCGCGTCGGATCGCGCGAAGGTTCGCGACGAGCGCGGCATGACGCCGCCCGGGCAGGCGGAGTATCTCGACCTCGTGCGCGCCCTCGCCGGGCTCGCTCCCGGCGACGCCGCTCGTCAAGGCGAGCTCCTGAAGCGGCTCGCTCCCTACACGTTCCAGAAGCACCCTCCGGAGCGGGCGCGGTGAGCGCGCGCGCCGGCCGAGCCGACCTCCTTCGCGCACTGGTCCTCCTCGACGAGCCGGGCCTGCGCGCGGCCGCGGCGCTCCTCCAGTACCGCGCGACCGGCGCGAAGCCGCGGCCGGCGTCCGGCGCCGCGGCCGCCGCCGCGAAGCGCGTGGTCGACGAGCTCGAGCGACGCCTCGACGCGAAGGTCCCGGCCCTGCGCATCCCGTTCGTCCGCGTCGTGGCGTTCCGGCCGGTCGCGACGCGACCCCGGGTCGAGCCCCCGGGGCGAACCGAGCGGCTCCGGCTGTCCGACCTCGCGCCGCGCGGCGCACCGCCGTGGCGCCGGCCGCTCGCGCCGTGGTCGCGGCTGCGTGCCCCGGTGCAGACCTCGCTGCGCAACCCGCGCGACAGCTCCTCGATCGACGTCGTTCCGCTCGTGCGCGACGTGACGCGCGGCCGGGTCATCCGGCGCATCCCCCGGCGGCAGAGCCTCACGTGGGCGCGCGAGCTCGTCGTCCTCCTCGACCGGAGCCCGCGGCTCGTGCCGTTCTGGGGCGACCAGGACGACGTGCTCGAGCGCATCGCGGCCGAGCGTGGCCGCGACGGGCTGCATGTCGGCCGGTGGCAGCACGAGCCGACGCCCGATCACCTCGAATGGGTCCTCGCGCGCTCGGAGAACCGGCCGCCGGTGGTCGTGCTCGGCGACCTCGGCCACTACGCGGACGTCCGAGTCCGCGCGGCGTGGCTCGATCTGGGGCGTGCTCTGGCGGGCGCCGGTCACCCGCTCCGCGCGTTGCTGCCGGTGCCACCCGCGCGCTGGCGCGCCGCCGTCGCCGGCGTCTGGTGCGCGTTGCCGTGGCAGCGGCTCGGTCGGTTCCGGCGCGGCGGCACCGCTCCCGCGCACGCGGCGGATCCGACCGAGCGCCTGCTCGCGCTCGCCTCGGTCCTGCTGCGCGTCGAGCCGGGCCTGTTGCGCGAGCTGCGCCATCGGCTTGGGTCCCAGTCGGCGGACGAGGGGACCGAGATCGACGCGTGGAACGACGCGCGCGTGCTCGGCGCGACGCTCGGCGGCGCCACCCTCGATCCGGCGCGGATCGGATCGCTCCGCGCGCGGCTGTTGGAGGAGCAGGCGAACGACCCCGCGTTCGTCGAGAGCGCGGTCGCTTGCATGCGGCGTTGGCACGCGGCCCTGCCGCGCGAGCTCTGGTTGTTCGAGGTGATGGCGATGCACGCGCTCGGCGTCATCGGGCCGACCGCGGACGAAGTCGCGGAGGCGACGAAGCTCGCGCGCTCGCTCCACCACGAGCTCCGCGCGAGCGGCTCCGATCGGCGCACCCTCCAGGGAGTGGTGCACTACGTGCGTCGATCGGCGGACTGGGTCCCCGATGCCGCGTACGCGGACCCCGCGTTCGGCACCGACCTGGCCGCGGTCTGGGCGCGCTCCCATCGCGACGACCCGCGCGCCACGCTGCCGCGGACGATCGATCCGACGCTGCTGCAGACGATCGATCCGGCGACGGGCGGCGAGCGCGCGTTCGACGTCTGGCAGGTCGGGTCCGAGCTCGAGTTCGTGGCGCGGGACGAGCGGCCGGCCCGCGTCGTGATCCGGCCGGGGAGCCGCGTCGCGACGATCCGGTGCGTGAACCCGCGCGTTCGCGTGGCCGGCGACGACGAGCGGCCCGACGAACCCCGGCCGCCCCTCCAGGTCGATCCCGCGGAATCCCGCCGGTGCCCGGTTCCCGGCGGACGTTCCTTCTCGATCACGACCGATCTCGAGGAGCAGCGTCTCGAATCGGACGAGCCTCCGGAATGGGCCGCGGAGGCGGGTCGCGATCCGTGCGGTTACTTCGCCGTTCTTGAGGTCGAGGGCGTCGCGGCGCGCTTCCGTTGGATTCCCCCCGGCACGTTCCTCCAGGGATCGCCGCCGGACGAAGCGGGCCGGTGGAGCCACGAAGGACCACGGCGGCGGGTCGCCTTGAGCCGGGGCTTCTGGCTGGGAGAGACGCCGGTGACGCAGGCACTCTGGACGAGGGTGATGGGCAGCAACCCGAGTCGATTCCAGAGCGCGGATCGACCCGTGGAGCGGGTGAACTGGGAAGACGCGCAGGAATTCGTCGCCCGGCTGCGGGAGATGACGGCGAGGTCGACGTTCCGCCTGCCGCGTGAAGCCGAGTGGGAGTACGCGTGCCGAGCGGGAACGACGACGAGCACGTACGTGGGGGAGCTCGAGATCCGGGGCGAACGGGATGGTCCCGTGTTGGACGAGATCGCGTGGTACGGCGGGAACAGCGGAGTCGGCGACGATGTGGCGAACGCCTTCGACAGCTCGAAATGGGGAGAGACGCAGCATCCCCACGATCGCGCGGCGACGCACCCGGTCGGTCGGAAGCGTTCGAACCCGTGGGGACTGTTCGACATGCTCGGTAACGTGCACGAGTGGTGCGAGGATGCGTGGGACTACGGAGCTCCGTATCCCGCGGGCGACATCGTGGATCCGGCGCCCCGTCGCGAGGGTGCGAACCGGGTGATCCGGGGCGGGTCGTGGAACTCGAACGCGCGGAACGTGCGCGCGGCGAACCGCAACGGCAACTCGCCGGGCAACCGGAACGAGAACCTGGGCGTCCGCCTCGCCGAGCTCACGCGTGGCCTGGATGGGCCGGCACAGGACCCGACCCCCGTCGTGTCCGCCGGAGACGGCGGCGAAAAGCAAACTGGGCGCCGGCGCGCGAAGCGCGGAGTGGATGCTCCGTGGAAGCTCGCCGGCGGCCCGACTTCCTCCCGGGGCGCGCGATGCGAACGAGGAGCCGGCGATGGGCGACGCGGCCGTGACCGAGCGCGATCTGGTGCGCGCGGGGCACCCTCCCGAGTGGGCCTCGGCGTGGGGCCAGCCGGCCCGGCACGGCGTCTACGCGGACCTGGTCGTGCGCGAGATCACGCTGCGCTTCCGTTGGATTCCGCCGGGCGAGTTCGTCCAGGGTTCGCTCGACGGCGAGGCGGGGCGAGAGAGTCACGAGGGGCCGTAGCGCCGGGTTCGATTCACCCGTGGGTTCTGGATCGGAGAGACGCCGGTGACGCAGGCGCTCTGGACGGCGGTGATGGGCAGCAACCCGAGCCGATTCCCGAGTCCGGATCGGCCGGTCGAAAGCGTGAGCTGGGAAGACGCGCAGGAGTTTCGTCGCCCGGCTGGGCGAGCTCACGGCGAGCGCGACGTTTCGCCTGCCGAGCGAAGCGGAGTGGGAGTCCGCGTGCCGAGCGGGAACGACGACGAGCACGTACGCGGGGCAGCTCCAGATCCTCGGGGCGAACCATGGGCCGGTCCTCGACGAGATCGCGTGGTACGGCGGGAACAGCGGGGTCGGTTCCGACCTCACGGAGGCGGCGGACAGCTCGGGTTGGGCGGAGAAGCAGTACGCGCATGATCGCGCGGCGACCCATCCGGTGGCTCGGAAGCGACCGAACGGGTTCGGCCTGTTCGACATGCTCGGCAACGTGTACGAGTGGTGCGAGGACGCGTGGAACTACGGAGCTCCGTATCCCGAGGGCGACGTCGTGGATCTGGCGCTCGTTCGCGAGGGTGCGAACCGGGTGATCCGGGGCGGGTCGTGGCGCTCGGACGCGCGGCACGTGCGCGCGGCGCGCCGCCGCGGCAACTCGCCGGGCAACCGGAACGAGAACCTGGGCGTCCGCCTCGCCGAGGGTCCCGTGCCCGGGGGGCGAAGGTCGGGTTGATCCCGGCGCGGATGCGCCGGGATCTCGGCGGTCGGAGACCGCCGTGCGCGCGGGGCGCTCCCGCCGGACCCGCTTCGCCGGTCGCGGCGCGGAGCGCCGCGGCGTCCGGCCGCCAGTAGGTCCGCAGGAGGAGGCGGGAGCCCTGGATGGCGTCCCGCGCATGCCGGCCGCGGTCGTTGCGGAACACGACGAAGTCGCCGCGCTCGATCACGCGCCACTTCATTGCGTCGTCGACGGCGGCCCGGAAGCGCGCGAGCGCGTGGGCCGCCGCTTCGGTGAGCGGCCGGGTGTTGTACGTCGGGCACTGCACGCACCGCTCGCCGGCGCGGTTCGTGTAGAGCAGCGGGATCGGCGACGACCACGCGGGTCCCGTCCATCGGTAGCTGTTCGGCACCCGGGTCGAGAAGAACGGCTTGCCGCAGACGTCGCGGCTCTCGGGGTCGAGGCGCTTCTCGATCGCCGGGACGAGCGCGAACCCGGTGCGCGCCCCGCGCTCGTTCTCGACCCCGAGGAGCGCGATGTGGCGGGTGCGGAAGCACGGGGGGAGGATCGTATCGTCGGAGTGCGCGCCGAACGGCGCCGCGCTGGTGCCCGATTGCGCGGGAGCGCTCGGGTCCGGCTGGAGCGCGGGCACGACCTCGCCGCCGTTCTGCTGCCGGTACTGGAACGCCTCGCCGAGCGGCGCACCGAGCGCGAGCGCGAGCACGCGGAGCGCGCCGATCTCGGGCGGCGGGCCGCTCGGAAGCAGACCCTTCACGTGCACGATCGCCGGCCCGTACGACGAGTGGTGCCGCTCGAGCGCCGCATGCGTCTCCGGCGCGTGCCCGCGCACGATCGCGCTCGCCGTCGCGGCGACGCGGCGCCGGCTCTGGCCGTCGCCCGGCGAACCGGCCGCGCGGTAGATCTCGACGACCTCGTCGAGGATGCGGTCGGCCACGTTTGGCGCGATCGTGATCTCGAGCACCTCCGCGGCGGAGGAGGCGCCGGCGGGGACGAGGTTGCGGTGGTCGTGGTCGCTCTTCTCGGTCTTCATGGTCGCGATCTCCGAGGCGCCGGCGGCGGACCGTTCCCCCCGGACCTCCCGGGATCGTCGGCGTCGCGAGCGTCTCTCCCCGCAGATCGTGCGCGAGGGGGCCGCGCTTCCCGCTTCCCGAGAAATCGAGCCATCGGCGCCGACCCGACCCCGCCCGGGGCGGCCGTTCGTGCCGCGGTGCGAGCCTCACGAACGCTCTCCTCGCCGCGACGCCCTCCGCGGCTCGCCGCGCGCGACCGGCGTTCTTCCGGTTCGTCGGTTCGTCGACCTCATCGAGGCGCATTCTCCGTGCGCGCCTCCGCCTTCGTCCGCCCATCAAGTCGCGACGGTGGCCGGCGTGCCTCGCAGCCGCAGGGCCCCGGCCGCGCCGAGCAGCGCGGCGAACCCGAGGATGAAGAGGTGCGCCGAGACCGCGGTCGCGAGCGCGAGCGATCGATCGAGGCCGGCGAGCACGTAGCCGAACGTCCATCCCGCCTCGAACGTCCCGATCCCGCCGATCGGGTTGATCGGCAGGATCAACGCGACGGAGAGTCCGGTCGAGCCGAGGACGGAGCGCAGGAACGGAAACGTGACGCCGCCCGCGCGAAGCACCGCGAAGCACGTGACGAACGTCATCAGCCACTGGATCTGGGTGCACGCGAGCACCAGCGGCGCGGTGCGGCGCGCGCGGATCGACTCGACGTGATGCACGAGGGCGCGCGCCTTCTCGGCGAGCGACCGCGGCAGCGGCCGGGACGACCGTCGGGCGAGCGCCTCGATCCAACCGGCGATCTTCCGGACGAGCGGCGCGAGCCCGACGATCGTGACGAGCGAGACGGCGGTGAGCGCCGCGCCGGCCGCGATGAACCGCTCCGTCGCCTCGCCGCCGCCGTCGCCGCCGGCGAGGCGGGTGACGAGGATCGCGGTCAGGAGCCACGCGCCGATCCCGAGCAGGTCGTACAACCGCGCGAGCACGAGCGTCGCCGCTCCTTCGCCGAGGCTGACGCCGTACCGCTTGCGGGCGAGGTAGACGTACGACAGCTCGCCGCTCTTCAGCGGCAGCAGCATGTTCAAGAGGTTGTGGACGCAGACGACGGCCGCGAGGTCGTGCAGCGGCGGACGCGCGGAGTGGATCAGGAGCCGGAAGCGCAGCGCGCGTAGCGCGTACGACGCGGCGTAGGCGACGAACGCGCCGAGGAGCCAACCGAGGTCGGTGCGGGCGAGCGTCGCGCCGACGTCGACGTCGGGGACGAGCCGGAACAAGAGGAGGACGAGCAGCACGCCGAGGACGCCGAGGATCGCCGGTCGCAGCAGGGATCGAGGGCGCGCATCGTTCGACATCCGGCGCATCGTAGAGGGGCGCCGGCGCGTTGCGACGCTCCGTTTGCCGGTCGGCCGGTCGCCCGGCCAACGTCGAACGGCTCCGCTCGCGGGCAACCGCGCCGCGAGTCCGTAGAGTGTGCGCGTCCCGTTCGCCGGAACCGACCGTTGCCCGAGCCCGCCGCACGCTGCCACCGACTCGCCGTCGCCGCCGGCCTCGCCGGGTTGCTCGCGTCGGCGCTCGCCGTCGACCCCGCCGCGCTCTGGCCGCCGGTCGGCGGGACGGCCGGAGTGGACGCGACGCTCGACGCGAAGCGCGCGGCGCTGTCGCTGTCCGCCGCGTTCGCGCTCGGGCTCTGGCTGCTCGCCGCGGCCGGTCGCCGCGCCGCGTGCGCGCCGGCCGTCGCGTTCGACGGGATCGTGGGGCTTTTCCTTGGTCTCGGGCTCGCGTCGGCCGCGTGGGCGATCAACCCGCGCGCGGTCGCCGGCGAGACGATCCTGGTCGCGGCGGCGGCCGTCGTCGGGCTCGCCGCGCGCGCGATGGCCACGTCGCCGCGCGGCGCGGCGCGGCTGCTCGCGTTCGCGGTCGGCGGCGCCCTCGTGGCGGGTGGGCTCGATCGCCTGCTCGGGCGCGCTCGCGACCTGCCGCCAGGCGCCGGCAAGTTCGGCTCGATCCTGTTCGTCCACGACAACCTGGCGGCGCTGCTCGTGGCGCCGGCGCTCGCCGCGGCGGCGACGTTCGCGCTCCTCGGTCGCTCGAGCGGCGCCGCGCGCGCGCGCTTCGCGCTTTCGGCGGCTGCGCTTTTCGGGCTTCTGCTCCTGCTGAAGAGCCGGGCCGGCCTGCTCGCCGCCCTGCTCGGTCCGCTCCTGTTCCTCGCCGTCGCGGTGGTCGCGAAGCGCGTCTCCACGACGCGGCCGGCGACGCGCTTCGCCGTCGCGGGGTTCGCCACGCTCGGGCTGTCGGGGTCGGTGCTGCTTCCGTTCCATGCCGCCGCGAGCGCGGGTCTGAAGGAGGCGTTCAACCGCGTCGTCGCGGCGACGGGCGCGGACTACGGGGCCGCCTACATGCGACCGGAGATCTGGCGCGGCGCGTTCCGGATGTTCCGCGAGCACCCGTTCGGCGGGGTGGGACTCGGGAACTTCTTCTACGCGTTCCCCGCGTACGACCGCGACGTCCACCTCGCTCCGCACGCCCACGATCAGTACCTGCAGACGTTGGCCGAGCTCGGCCTGCCCGGCCTCGTCCTGCTCTGCGCCATCCTCACGGTGCCGCTGCTCGCGGCGGCGCGCGGGGCCGTCTCCGCGGACGCAGGCGCACCGGACCGCGGGCGCGCCGCGGCGGCCGGGGCGGGCATCGCCGCGTGGTCGATCCAAGCGATCTTCGAGCCGCCGCTCGCGTTTCCGTTCTCGGCCGCGTTCCTGTTCGTGCTCATCGGGCTCGCGCTCGGCCCGGCCGCCGGGCGGCGACCCGCGTGGCGCCCGCGCGCGGCGACTCGGGCGGGACGCGTGGGGCTCGTCGCAGCCGCGGCGGCGATCGTCGCGGTGGGGACCGCGGTGTCGCTCGGGCCGATCCGCCAGGCCGTGCTCCTCCGGAGCGGCGAGCGCGCGGCTCGGGCCGGCCGCACGGACGTCGCGATCGCGCGGCTCGAGGCCGCGGCGCGCGCCGGCCTCGATCACTTCGCGATCGAGCGGTCGCTCGGCGGGCTCCTCCTCGCCCGCGGCGCGCCGGCCGCGGCCGCCGCCGCGTTCGACCGGGCGGTGGCGCTCGCGCCCAACGACTGGTTCCTCCATCGGCAGCGCGGGATCGCGCGGCTGTCGGCGGCGCGACCCGACGAGGCGATCGCGTCGTTCGAGCGCACCCTGGCGCTGAACCCCGGCGATCGCCAGGCCGAGCTGCTGCGCGCGCAGGCGCTCCTCGCCGCGCAGCGGCTCGACGACGCGGTCGTCGCGTTCGATCGAGCGTGCCTCAAGGACGCGAGCGCCACCGCCGCGTGGATCGGGCTCGCGACCGCGCGCGAGCGACGGCTGGCGCGGGACGGTCGCGCCGACGACCTCGCCGGCGCGATCGCCGCGCTCGAGCGGGCGGCGGCGACGGGGGCGACGCCGGAGTGGGTTCCGACCAAGATCGCCGCGCTGCGCGCGCGGCGCGGCCGATCCGAGAGCGCGGATCCGCCGGGCCGGCCCCGCGACGAGTAGGACCCGGGAACCGCCGCGACCCCTCGCCGCCCTGCGATCTCGGCCGAAACGGCCAGGTGCACGCTGCAAACCATGGTCATGACTGGGGAAACGGCCGCGCGATCATCAGTATTGATTTTTTGGACAGTGACCCTCAGTCCGCCCGGGCCGGCGACCGATATAGGTTTCATCTCCTCCTTCTTGTAGTCCGGGGCTTCCGGTGGGCTTAGGCCCCCGGGAGCCCCGGCTATTTCGTCCCCCACCGATCCGTGCCGATCGAACCGGGTCGACGGACGGGCCGACGGCCCGCGGTCCGACCGGGGTCGGACCGTCCATTGAACGCGGTCGCCGGTCCGCTAAAGTGGGCCGATGGCGCCCTCAACGACTCACCCAGAACGACCTGCATCCCCTCCCATGACCGAACCCGCGTCCGGCGAGTCGTCGCCCGTCGTGCCGTTCGAGCAGAAGATCGCGCGCGAAGGGATCACCTTCGACGACGTGCTGCTCGTCCCCGCGCTCTCGGAGATCCTGCCGTCGGAGGCGTCCACGCGCGCTAAGCTCTCGCGCGGGATCACGCTGAACATCCCGCTCGTCGCCGCCGCGATGGATACGGTGACGGAGTCGGCGCTCGCGATCGCGCTCGCGCGGCAGGGCGGGCTCGGGGTGATCCACAAGAACCTCTCGGTCCCGGACCAGGTGCGCGAGGTCGACCTGGTGAAGCGGTCCGCGAACGGCGTGATCCTCGACCCGATCACGCTGCCGCCCGACGCGACGATCGGCGCCGCGTGGGACATCATGGAGGCGCACCACATCTCCGGACTGCCGATCCTCGCCGAGGGCGGTCGCCGAGTGGTGGGGATCCTGACGAACCGGGACCTTCGGTTCCAGCGCACGCCGGAGACCCGGGTCAGCGAGGTGATGACGACCGAGCTCGTCACCGCGCCGCCGACCACGACGCTGGACGAGGCGAAGGACATCCTCCACCACAACAAGATCGAGAAGCTGATCCTCGTCGACGAGAACGGAAACCTCGAGGGCCTGATCACGATCAAGGACATCAAGGGGCAGCGGGAGTTTCCCGACGCGGCGCGCGATCAGCGCGGCCGGCTGCGCGTCGGCGCCGCCATCGGCGTGAACGACGACGCCCGCGCCGACGAGTTGGTGCGGGCCGGCGTCGACGTGCTCGTGGTCGACACGGCGCACGGGCACAGCAAGAACGTCGTCGAGGCGATCACCCGCCTCAAGCGGCGCTACGAGATCGACGTGATCGCCGGCAACGTCGCCACCGCCGACGCGGCGCGTGCGTTGATCGCGGCCGGCGCCGACGGCATCAAGGTCGGCATCGGCCCCGGCTCGATCTGCACCACGCGCGTGGTGGCCGGCGTCGGCGTGCCCCAGGTCACCGCGGTGCTCGATTGCGTCTCGGTCGCCCGCCCGGCCGGCGTGCCCGTCATCTCCGACGGCGGCGTCCGTCACTCCGGCGACATCGTGAAGGCGCTCGCGTGCGGCGCGTCGACGGTGATGATCGGCGGACTGTTCGCGGGCGTCGAGGAGTCGCCGGGCGAGGTCGTGCTCCATCGCGGGCGGACGTACAAGCAGGTGCGAGGCATGGGTTCGCTCGGCGCGATGTCGGCCGGGAGCGCCGACCGCTACCGCCAGAGCGACGTCAGGGAGAAGCAGAAGCTCGTGCCCGAGGGCGTCGAAGGGATCGTGCCGTACAAGGGAAAGCTCGCCGACTTCGTCTACCAGCTCGTCGGAGGGCTTCGCGCCGGCATGGGCTACTGCGGTGCGGCCGATCTCGAGGACCTGTACCGGAAGTCACGCTTCATGCGGATCTCGAGCGCCACCCTGCGCGAGAACCACCCGCACGACCTCGAGATCACCAAGGACGCACCGAACTACTCCCGCGAGCATTGAGCCGGCCCGCGCCGGCGAAGGGCCTCATCGTGCACGACGTGATCGCCATCATCGACTTCGGATCGCAGTACACGCAACTCATCGCGCGTCGCGTCCGCGAACAGCGCGTCTTCTGCCGCATCTATCCGCACTCGGTCGACCCGGGCGACCTCGCCCTTCTGCGGCTGAAGGGCGTCATCCTCTCCGGTGGGCCCGCGTCGGTCTACGCCGAGGGCGCGCCGCCGCTCGATCCGCGGCTGCTCGAGCTCGGAGTGCCCGTGCTGGGCATCTGCTACGGCTTGCAGCTCATGGCGCACTCGCTCGGCGGGAAGGTCGAAGCAGGCCCCGAAGGCGGCGAGTACGGCCGCGCGAAGATGGCGATCACGGACGAGAACGGCCTCCTCTCCGGCTTGCCTCGTGAATCGAACGTCTGGATGAGCCACGGCGACCAGGTCGCGAAGCTCCCGGCCGGCTTCCGCGGCTTCGCGTCGTCGAAGACCTGCCCGTTCGTCGCGATCGGTGACGCGACGCGAGGCCTCTACGGGATCCAGTTCCATCCCGAGGTGACGCACACCGACCACGGCGTCATGGTGCTGCGCAATTTCGTCCTTGGCATCTGCCGGGCGAAGGCGAACTGGACGATGGAGAACTTCATCGACGTCGCGGTACGCCAGGTGCGCGACCAAGTCGGACCCGACGGGCGCGTCGTGCTCGGCCTCTCGGGAGGCGTCGACTCGTCCGTCGCGGCGGTGCTGCTCGATCAAGCGATCGGGAACCGCCTCGACGCGATCTTCGTCGACCACGGGCTGCTTCGAAAAGGCGAGCGCTCGGAGGTCGAGCGCACGTTCCGCGAGCGGTTCCCGATCCGACTCCACGTGGTCGACGCGAGCGAGGCGTTCTTCGGCGACCTCGTGGGCGTCGAGGACCCGGAGGAGAAGCGCCGGCGAATCGGCCATCGCTTCATCGAAGTGTTCAAGGAGGAGGCGAAGCGCTGCGAGGGCGCGAAGTTCCTGGGGCAGGGGACGCTCTATCCCGACGTCATCGAGTCGGTCTCCGCGACCGGCGGACCATCGATGACGATCAAGACGCACCACAACGTGGGCGGCCTGCCGAAGGAGCTCGGCTTCAAACTGGTCGAGCCGTTCCGCGAGCTGTTCAAGGACGAAGTGCGCGCGCTCGGCGCGCTGTTCGGGATGCCGGCGGCGATCCTCGGTCGCCACCCGTTCCCGGGGCCCGGCCTCGCGGTGCGGATCCTCGGCGAGGTGACCCGCGAGCGGGTCCAGGTCCTCGCGGAGGCGGACGCGATCTTTCGCGAGGAGCTGCACCGGAGCGGCTGGTACGACCGCACGTCGCAGGCGTTCGTCGTTCTCCTCCCGATTCGGTCGGTCGGCGTCCAGGGCGATCAGCGGACCTACCGTTACGTCTGCGCCCTGCGCGCCGTCGTGACCCAGGACTTCATGACGGCCGACTACGCGCCGTTGCCGCACGACCTGCTGGCCAAGGTCTCCTCGAGGATCACGAACGAGGTCCGCGCGATCAACCGCGTGACGTTCGACGTCACGTCGAAGCCGCCGGCCACGATCGAGTGGGAGTAGGCGGGCCCCCAGTTCGACGGGGGACTATGACGGAGCTGGAGGGATCCGTCAGCCGTTCTGGATCCGCTCGAGGAGAAGGTCGCGAGCGAGGTTCGGGTTCGCCTTTCCGCGCGAGGCCTTCATCACCGCGCCGACGAGGGCGTTCAGGGCCTTCTCGTTGCCGTCCCGGAACTCCGCGACCGCCTGCGCCATCGAGCCGATCACGCCATCGACGGTGACGACGAGCGCGTCGCGGTCGGAGACCTGTTCGAGACCGAGGTCGATCATGGTGGGCTCGGCGCCGGCGCCGGTCTCGACCATCGCCGGGATCACCTTGCGTGCCGCCTGGTTCGAGAGCCGTCCCTCGCCCACGAGCCGCACGACGTCGCAGAGCCCGCTCGGCGGGAGCGACAGCTCGAACAGCCCCTGGCCGCGCTCGTTCGCGAGAGCGAGGACGACGCCGGTGACGAAGTTCGCGAGCGAGCGCGGGTCCGTCCCGGCGCCGGTCGCGATGCACGCGTCGAAGTAGTCGGCCGTGTCTCGATCCAGGATGAGCGCCTCGGCCGTCTTCGCGGGAAGGTCGAGCTCGTTCGTGTAGCGCCGTTCCTTCTCGTCCGGCATCTCCGGCAACGCGTCCCGGATCGCCTCGACGGCGGCGGGCGGGATGGTGAACTCCGGCAGGTCGGGCTCGGGAAAGTAGCGGTAGTCCTCGGCCTCCTCCTTCGAGCGCATCGGCGCGGTGGCCTCGTCGTCCTCGCGCCACGTGCGCGTCTCGGCGAGGACCTGGCCGCCGCCGCGGACGACGCCTTCCTGGCGCGCGATCTCGTAGGCGAGGGCGCGTTCGACGTTGCGGAACGAGTTCAGGTTCTTGATCTCGACGCGCGTCCCGAGCCTCTCGTCGCCGGTGGGTCGGATCGAGACGTTCGCGTCGCAGCGGAGCGAGCCCTTCTCCATGTCGCAGTCGGACACGCGCGCGTAGCGGAGCCGCTGTTTGAGTTGGACCAGGTAGCGGTGCGCCTCGGACGGCGACCGCAGCTCGGGGCGGGAGACGATCTCGAGGAGCGGGATCCCGGCGCGGTTCAAGTCGACGAGCGAGTAGGCCGCGCCGTCGGGGTGCATCGTCTTGCCGGCGTCCTCCTCGAGGTGCGCGCGCACGATGCCGATCGCTCGCGCCCGGCCGTCGTCGCCTTCGATCGTGACGCCGCCGCCGACGTTCACGGGAAGGTCGAACTGCGAGACCTGGTACCCCTTCGGCAAGTCGGGGTAGAAGTAGTTCTTGCGGTCGAACTTCGTTCGCTCCGGGACGGAGCAGCCGAGCGCGAGGCCGGCGCGGACCGCGAGCTCGAGAGCGCGCGCGTTCAGGACGGGGAGGACGCCGGGCTGCCCGGTGCAGACCGGACAGACGTTCGTGTTGGGTGGACTGCCGTACGAGTTCATGCAGGCGCAGAACAGCTTGGTGCGGGTCTCGAGCTGGACGTGGACCTCGAGGCCGATCACGCATTCGAAGCGGTCGGTCACGGCGCGACCCCCGCGAGCGCGGCCGGCTTCGGTCGCCCCCCGAATCTCTGCTCGAACGCGAACGCGCGCGAGAGGACCGCGGCGTCGTCGAGCGCGCGACCGATGAACTGGAGGCCGACCGGAAGGGCGGCTGGCGTCGTTCCGCACGGCACCGAGACGGCGGGGAGCCCGGCCAGGGACGCGGGCACCGTGAGCACATCGGCGCGGTACATCGTCAGCGGGTCGCCGACGTTCTCGCCGAGCGGAAACGCGGGGATCGGCGACGTCCCGCCCAGGATCATGTCGACGCGGTCGAACGCGGCGTCGAAGGCGCGCCGGAGGAGCCGCCGCGCCTTCAGCGCCCGCTGGTAGTACGCGTCGCGATACCCGGCCGAGAGGGCGAACGTCCCCAGGAGGATGCGGCGCTTCACCTCGTCGCCGAAGCCGGCACCGCGCGTGCGCGCATACGACTCGACGAGCCCTTCGGCCGCTTCGCGGCTGCCGTACCTCATCCCGTCGAAGCGCGCTAGGTTGGACGAGGCCTCCGACGTCGCGACGAGGTAGTAGGTCGAGATCGCGTGACGCGTGAGAAGGTCGAGGTCGTCGAGCCGTACGATCCGGGCGCCGGCCTCCCGCAGGTTCGAGACCGCGCGATCGAGGAGGGACCGCACCTCGCCGTCGCCGATCTTCTCGAGCAGGTCGGGATGCACGCCGAACCGCACGCCCTCGAGGTCGCGCGACAGCGTGGCGGAGTAGTCGCCTGGCTCGTGGTCCAGGCACGTCGAGTCGCGCGCGTCGGGGGTGGCGATCGCGGTCAGCGTCTCGGCCACGTCGCGAACCGAGCCGCCGAGGATGCCGACCTGGTCGAGCGAGGACGCGAACGCAACCAATCCGTAGCGCGAGACGTGACCATAGGTCGGCTTGAAGCCGACGACGCCGCAGAGCGAGGCCGGCTGGCGGACCGAGCCGCCGGTGTCGGAGCCGAGCGCGATCGGCACCATCCCGGCCGCGACCGCCGCCGCCGATCCCCCCGACGATCCGCCGGGGACGCGCGCGAGGTCGTGCGGGTTCCGCGTGGGACGGAACGCGGAGTTCTCGGTCGACGAGCCCATGCCGAACTCGTCGAGGTTCGTCTTGCCGATCACCACCGCGCCCTCGGCCTTCAGTCGTTCGACGACGTGCGCGTCGTACGGCGGCCGGAATCGCTCGAGGATGCGCGACCCGCAGGTGGTCGGGTGGCCCTGGACGCAGATGTTGTCCTTCACCGCGACCGGGACGCCGAAGAGGCGGCCGGCCGCGCTGCCCTCCTTCACACGGCGGTCGAGCTCGACCGCGCGCGCGCGGGCCGCGTCGTGGTGGACGTCGAGGAACGCCGCGACGTCGCCATCGAGCGCGTCGATGCGCGCAAGGGTCGCCTCGACCACGGATTGGACCGAGGTTCGCCCGGCGAGGACGTCGTCGCGAATCGAGGTCGCGGAGGAGAACGGTTCCATCTCGCGCCCACTGCCTCAGTCGAGGACGCGGGGGACCAGGAAGCAGCGATCGACGACCGACGGAGCATTTGCAAGGATCGCGTCCGCGAGCGGGGAGGGGCTCGGGTCGTCCTCGCGCGTGCGGCCGGCGAGATCGATCGCGTAGACGGCCGGCTCGACTCCGTCGAGGTCGAGCTCCGCGAGGCTGTCGAAGTGGCCGAGCACCGCGTCGAGCTGGGACGTGAACCGAGCGGCGAGATCTGCGTCGATGTCGATGCGAGCCAGACGCGCGATCGATTCGAGTCGTGCGACGTCCATAGAACGAGGACTCCCGTCGGTGCGTGGGTGTGGAACGTAGCAATCGACCTGGCACCGGGAAAGGCCGAAGTCGCCGCCGCGGACGCTCGACACGCCGGGAACGGGACGTAACCCCGACCGGCCAGGGAAGCTCGCTCCGAATCCTTGCAACCGGTCTGTCGGTCCAAGTATGGGGTGGTGCTCCCGCGCCGCTCCGTTTCTCGCGGGACGGGCGGTAGAGTCGAGGACGGGCGCGGTGGTCGTAGGGCCGGGGAGTAGCCGTTTGCCGGCGGCTTTCGCCGTTTGTGCCGGTGCCTCAGTCCGATCCATAACTCCGTT
>CAZYQW010000082.1:0-18815 GCA_964649825.1 uncultured Phycisphaeraceae bacterium
TGTCGGGGGCGCTCCACCGAGCGAGTTCCGCAGCGAGCGCCAGCGAGCGAGGACTGTTTGAGCGAATGGAGCGCCCCCGACACGCTCCGCCGCCGTCGCGCCGGAACCACCATCGACCCTCACACGTTCCATGCCCCGCGCAGCGGCAGCGCAGCGCCCCCCCGCGCAGCGACCGCTCAGCGCCCCGCGCGCAGCGACCGCTCAGCGCCCCCCCGCGCAGCGGCAGCGCAGCGCCCCCCCCATCCCTTTCAGTGATCCCGCTCCCGTACCGCCGCCGCCCCCGCCTCCTCCTCGATCCGCGCGGCCGCCGCCGCGTTCCTCTCCACCTCCGCGACCCTCTCTTCCCAATAGGTGGGCCGACCCAACAACCGCCGCGAGAGATCGAGCCCGAGGCAGATCGTGAGCGCCATGTTGTTGTAGTAGAACTGGCCCGTGCGCCCGACGGATGAGAGGTTCCCGACCGTCGCGAGCTGGTCCCACAGCACCTTCAAGCGTTCGAGGTAGTCGATCGGATAGACCGGGTACGAGTCGCGGGCGACGCGGATCTTGACCGAGTGGACGTCCTCGGCCCGCAAGTGCTTCAGCTTGACGAGTCCGTCGACGACCTTCTTCTCGAGCTCGCTGCGGTCGCCGATCTCGAGACCGCGCTGCGGAGAGAACTCGGCGCAGACCGAGTCCATGCCCGGGGGCGCCAGCTTCTTGTTGGCGCGCGTGGGGAAGTAGAGGCGGTTGAACACGAGGTCCGGCTCGGCATAGTACGTGTAGAAGTAGTGCGCGTTCTTGAGCGGTACCTTCGACGTCACGTAGACGAGGGCGATCGACATGTAGTCGACGTTCGCCCGCTCGAAGCCGAGCGCGTCGGCGAGTTCGTGGATCGATCCGGTCCAGACCACGAAGTCGGGGTCGTCGATCGCGCCGTCGCCCCACTCGACCCGCGTGATCCTCCCGTCGTCGCCGCGCGTGAGCTTCGTGCCGCCCGAGTTGGTCACGAGCGTTCCGCCCTTCCGGACGTACTCCTCGCCGATCCCCTCCGCGATCATCCCGATGCCGCCCTCGGGGTAGAGGACCTGCGGCAGGTTCTTCGACGTCATGTTGAGGAAGGTCCGGTAGACCATGTCGCCGGCCTTCATGAGCCGCTTCTTCAGCGGCGGGGGACCGGCGCTGACCTGACGCGTGTGACCACCGAGCTTCTTGAAGTAGCGGTCCTGCCCGACATCCAGCTCGTTGTCGATGGTGCGGCGCGCGAGGATCCACCAGTCACGGTGCAGGTCGGGTCCGGACACCACCGGCAGCTTCTTGCGGATGTACGGCCCGAAGAACGTGTCGTACATCGAGTCGCCGTAGAGGAACGTCGTGAACCCCTTGAAGTCGACGTCGGTCGGGTGCTGATTGCGCACCATCTTCTTGAAGTAGTGGATCACCGCGCGCGGCGGCAGCTTGAAAAGCGACGCGAAATTCGGCGGCCACGCGATCTCGCGGTTCTTGAAGTGCGCGCTGATGCGGAAGTCGAGCTCGTCGAACGGCCCCTTCACCATCCGGCGCGCGTAGTCGCTGACGTCCGCTCGCACGTTCAAGAAGAAGTAGTGCGGCCCGACGTCGAAGATGAAGCCGTCGTCGTCGAACGATCGCGCGAGCCCGCCGACGCGGTCGCGACGCTCGAGCAGGGTCACGTCGTGACCGGCGTCGACGAGACGCTCCGCGGTCGACAGCCCGCAGAGTCCCGCCCCGATCACGACGAACCGTTTCCGCCCGGCCCCCTCGCTCATCGTGAGCGCTCCGGAGCGCCGCCCGTCACGTGTCCTCTCCCGCGTGGCGGGACGCGCGCTTACGCTCGTGGTTCTTCAAGAGGTACTTCCGGAGCCGGATGGCGGTCGGCGTCACCTCGACCGCCTCGTCGTCGTCGATGTACTCGAGCGCCTCTTCGAGCTGGAACCGCCGCGGCGGGGCGATGCGGACGTTCTTGTCGGCGCCCGCCGCGCGCATGTTCGTCAGCTTCTTCTCACGGCCCACGTTGACGATGATGTCGCCCGGCTTGCAGTGCTCGCCGACGATCTGACCCTCGTAGACCTCCTCGCCCGGGGCGACGAAGAAGATGCCGCGATCCTGGAGCGACTCGAGCGCGTAGAACGTGGCCGTCCCCGCCTCCATCGACACCATCGCGCCGTTCATGCGGTGCGGGATCGAGCCCTTGAAGTACTCGTACTCGTAGAAGTTGTGGTGAACGATCGCCTCGCCCGCGGTGAGCGTCAGAAGCTGCGTCCGCAGCCCGATCAAGCCCCGCGCCGGGACGTGGAACTCGAGGTACGTGAGCGACCCGCTCGTCTCCATGGTCGTCATCTCGCCCCGGCGCGGTCCGAGCAGCTCGATCACTTTGCCCGCGAGGGGGCTCGGGCACTCGACCACGAGGAGCTCGATCGGCTCGGTCTTCTTGCCGTTCAGCTCGCGATAGATCGGACGCGGCTTGCCGACGGAGAACTCGAAGCCCTGACGCCGCATCTCCTCGATGAGGATACCGATGTGCAGCGTTCCACGACCCGAGACCTTCAGCGAGTCGGCTTCGGTCGTGTCCTCGACTCGCAACGCGACGTTCGACTGGAGCTCCCGGTGCAGGCGGTCGCGCAGATGGCGGGACGTCACGTACTTGCCCGATCGACCGACGAAGGGCGAGTCGTTCACCGAGAAGACCATCGAGATCGTCGGTTCGTCGATGGTGATGATCGGCAGCGGCTGCGGGTTCTCGATGTCGGCGATCGTGTCGCCGATGTCGATCGACGCGATCCCCTGCACCGCGCAGAGATCGCCCGCCGCCACTTCCTTCACCTCGCGGCGCTCGAGACCCTCGAAGAGGAAGATCGAGCCGACTGTCTCCTCGGTCATCGTCCCGTCGCGATGGAGCAGGGCCACCCGCTCCTTGCTCCGGAGCGTTCCGGCGAACACGCGGCCGATGGCGATTCGCCCGACGTACTCGCTGTGATCCAGCGTCGTCACCTGGAACTGAAGCGGCACGTCGATCGGCGAACTCGGCGGCGGCACGTGGTCGCGGATCATCTCGAGGATCGGCAGCAGGCTCGTCCGCTCGTCCCCGAGGTCGCGGACCGCGAAGCCGTCGCGGGCCGACGCGTACACCACCGGGAAATCCAGTGCGGCGTCGTTCGCGCCGAGCTCGACGAAGAGGTCGAAGACCTCGTCCAACACCTCTTCCGGACGCGAGTCGACGCGATCGATTTTGTTGATGACGACGACCGGCTTCAGGTGCTGCTCGAACGCCTTCTTCAGCACGAACCGCGTCTGCGGCATCGGCCCCTCGAACGCGTCGACGACGAGCAGGGCCGAGTCGGCCATGCGCAGCACGCGCTCGACCTCGCCGCCGAAGTCCGCGTGGCCCGGCGTGTCGATGATGTTGATCTTCAGGTCGCGCCACCGAATCGACGTGTTCTTCGACAGGATCGTGATGCCGCGTTCCCGCTCGAGGTCGCTGGAGTCGAGGATCAGATCGGCGCTCGTGGTCCGAATGTCCACCGCGCCGAGCGAACGCATCAACCGATCGACCAGCGTCGTCTTGCCATGGTCGACGTGCGCGATGATCGCGACGTTCCGAATGTGGGCGGCCACCGGGGCCGCCGCCGTTGTTGTGTCAGGCATAGATTCCGCGGATCTTCATCACCTTCGCCACGCGATCGATTCCCAGCATGTAGGCACCGATGCGCATCCCGACGTCGTGCTTCTCGGACATCTCGTGGACCTCACGGAAAGCGCGGGTCATCACGATGCCGAGCCGACGGTTCACTTCGTCCTCCTCCCAGAAGTAGCCCATCCGGTCCTGCACCCATTCGAGGTACGAGACCGTGACGCCGCCCGCGTTCGCGAGGATGTCCGGGCAGATGAACACGCCCTTGTCGGTGAGGACCTCGTCGGCCCTCGCCGTGGTCGGTCCGTTCGCGCCCTCGATGATGATCGACGCTTTGACCTTGTCGGCGTTCGCGAGCCGGATCACGTTCTCCACCGCAGCCGGGACGAGCACGTCGCAGTCGATCTCGATCACCTCATCGCCCGTCAGCGCGTCCGCCTCGGGATAACCCATGACGCTGCCGTTCTCCTTCACCCACTTGACCACGGCCGGGATGTCGAGGCCGTTCGGGTTGTAGATCGCGCCGTCGATGTCGGACACGCAGACGACCTTGGTGCCGTCGGCGTGGATCAGTTCGGCCGCGACGCCCCCGACGTTGCCGAACCCCTGCACCGCGACGCGAGCCGTCGACAGGTCGAGGCCGCGAACCTTGGCCGCCTCTTGCAGGATGAAGAGGACGCCGCGACCCGTCGCCTCGCGCCGTCCGAGCGAGCCGCCGAGCACGACCGGCTTGCCGGTCACGATCGCGGTGACGGTGTGACGCACGTGCATGGAGTACGTGTCCATGATCCACGCCATGACCTGCTCGTTCGTGTTGACGTCCGGCGCCGGCACGTCGCGCTCGGGGCCGAGGATGTCCATGATCGACACGGTGTAGCGCCGCGTGATGCGCTCGATCTCTCCCATCGAGAGCGCCTTCGGGTCGCAGACCACGCCGCCCTTCGCGCCGCCGAACGGCACGCCGACGACGGCGCACTTCCAAGTCATCCACGCGGCGAGCGCGCGAACCTCGTCGAGGGTGACGTCGGGTGCGAACCGGATTCCGCCCTTCGCGGGACCGACGGCGAGGTTGTGCTGCACACGGTAGCCGCGGAACACCTGGAACGACCCGTCGTCCATGAGGCACGGAACCGAGACCGTCAGCTCGCGGTCGGTGCGCTTCAGGATCTCGTACAGCCCCCGATCGAGGCCGAGCTTCTCGGCCGCTTGATCGAAGCGATCGAGCATCGCCTCGTACGGATTGGTCTCTTTCGGATTGCCCGTACCGGCGTACGGGCCTGGATCGTGGATCACGTGGCCCATCTCTCAAAGCAGGGACAGAGGGACTGGCCAATCTATCCCCTCGGCTCGGTGCAACGCATCGAGAATCCCATCCGCCGGCCTCATTTCCTCAGGTCGAACTCCGTCACCGGGTGCCCCAGCACGTCGAGGATCCGCTTCCCGGCCGCGCGCTCGCGGAGCACGGTCAGCACCGGGGGCTCGGCGACGCCGAAGAGAACCATGAAGTACCGGTCGAACGGTCCCTCCTCCGCTTCGGCCCGGTCGAGGTCCGTAGTGGTCAGGACGCCTCCCCGCCAGGCTCGGTCCGCGTAATAGGTGAACTCCGGCTTGACCAACAGGTCGGAACGACGGGGGTTGTAGATGTCGAGGTTCGACATCCCGCGCTGGTGGGGCCGCAGGCGCTCCCGGACGAACTCGCCGAAACGTCCGTGGATCTCGTTCCCCTCCGCCTCCGCCGCGGCGTAGCGGCGGAGCGTGGCGCGATCGCCGGCGTGAAGGACGACCCCGACGATCGCGACCGCGACCAGGCACGAGAAGCCCTCGCCCCATCCGCGAGCTCCGCGCCGCGCCGCCTCGACGACCACCGCGCCGAGGATCGCGATCGGCGGCAGCAGTAGGAACGTCCAGTAGTCGTGGACGAGGAAACCCTGCGGGAACATCAGGACGTGGAGCACGCCGACGAGGACGAGAAGCCGCAACGCGAGCTTGAACTCGAACCTCGACCGCACGGCGCCGCGGCGAATGGTGGGGAAGAGCCCGAGCGCGGCAAGGAGAAGCAGCGGCACGGTGAACATCGTGGCGGCCCACCCGATCGCGACGCGAGCCTGATGGACGACCGTCGACGCCGACTGGTCGAGGAGCGCGTACGGCGTACGGACCAGCGCGGGCTCGAGGAGCGCCGCGAGGATGGACTGATCGAGCGCCGCGATCCACACGAGGTAGGCGCCGAAGTACGCGAACGCGGCGAGCGCGGTCCACCACGCGCGCCGCCCGGCCGAGGCGCCGGCGTCGAGGAGGGGCAGCAGGCCCGCGAGGTAGAGCGCCGGCCAGTCGGTGAGGAACCCGAGCGCCAGCACTCCGCCGAACAGTACGAGGTCCAGCCCGCGCCGCTTCTCGCGGTAACGCAGGTAGAAAAGGGTCGCGGCCAGCAAGAAGAGGACGAGCAGGGGACCCTGCGGATCGACGTGTCCCCCGTAGAAGCCGGTCATCGGGACCACGCCGGCGAGCGCGGCCGCGGCCGCGCCGCCGACTCCCGCGACCAGGCGGCGCGCGAGGAGGAAGAGCAGCAGAAGCACGGCGAGGCCGACGAGATGGAACGGCACCGTCGCCGCTGTTTCGGTCTCGCCGAAGCAGAGGAAGCTGAGTCCAAGCAGGATCGGCACGAGCGGAGGGTGATGAAGGTAGAGCGCCCGCGGCCGATCGCCCGGATCGCCCGGCGTGAAGTCCGGCGCGAGGCTGGTCGCCGCGAACCCGTTGCGCACGTAGTTCCGCCCCGCAAGCGAATAGCGGGCCGCGTTCGCGCCGAGGAACCCGTGGCGGAAGCGCCCCTCGCGCGCCGGCTCCATCCGGATCCACGCGTGACCGAGCGCCAACGCCAGGAAGATCAGCGCAAGAACCCGAGGGGCTCGAGCCGCCGCGGAAACCGCAGTCTCGCTCACGCTCTCGTGTCGCTCCGCCGGAGACGTTCGGGGTCGAACGCGTCGAGCCGCTGCGTGGTGCGCGGCGCCAGTCGGCGGGCCGACTCGTCGGTCTGGACTTGGGCGATCAGATCCATCAGGTCGCTCGGCTCGTCCACGTCGGGTTCGGTGGCCAACACGCAGACCTGATCGGCCAGTGCGCGGGCCTTCATCAAGGTGTTCTCGAAGTTCGCGGGGATCGCGGTCTCTGGTCCCGAGAACAGCTCGGGACGCGGCCGGCAAAGGCCGACGAGATAGTAGCCGCCTCCGCGATCGGGGCCGAGCACGATCTCTGCTCCCGCCGCGAGCGCGCCGAACGCTTCCATCTCTCGGGCCGGCGGCAGGAGCGGAGAGTCGGTGTTGCGGAGCACGACGAGCCCGTTGGCCCGCTCGCGAAACGCATCCTCGAACGCGTTCGCCATCCGCTCGCCGAGGCCGGCGCCGCGCTGCTCACGGATTCGCATGCCCTCGGGAACGTGGGCGCGGATCACGACCCGATCGAGCGGCGGCGCCACGTGGAGCTCGACCTCCGCCACGCCCGGCCGGGCCCGGGCCGCGACGTCGTGGAGGAACGCGGCGTAGAGCGACGCCGCTTGCTCGTTCGTCAGGCATGGGACGAGGCGGGTCTTCACGCGGCCGGGGCGCGGGACCTTGCCGAAGAGAATGAGCCGAGTGCGACGGGTCATGCGGGAGAGCTCGATCCGACAGGATACGACGCAGCCGCGACGTCCGCCCGTCGGCCGGCCATTGAATCGACCGGCACCCCCTCCGGTCAATCACGCCTCCCGCTCGTTCGGAATCCGGCGAGGACGCGGCCGTCGACTCGGGATCGGATTTCGCGCGCCCTTGGCCGAACGTCCTGGCTACACTCCGCGCCGCAAGCGGCAACGGCGCGGGGAGCTCGCGAGTGAGACTACGGGTCCTGGGTTGCTCCGGTGGATCGGCGGACGGGGCGCGACCGACCTCGTTCCTCCTGGAGGATCGCGTCGCGATCGACGCCGGCTCGATCGCCGCCGGGCTGTCGACGGCGGAGCAGGCCGGGATCGAGCACGTGCTGCTCTCGCACGTTCATCTCGATCACATCCGCGACCTGCCGCTCTTCATCGACAACCGCCTCGATCCGGACGTCGTTCCGCCCCAGAAGCCCATCACGCTGTGGTCCGCTGCACCGACCCTGGACGCGATCTCCGCCCACATCTTCAACGGCGCGCTGTGGCCGGCCCTGGACGCGCTCGAGAGCACCAAGCAGATCACCGTCGAGTGCCGGCCGATCTCGCCCGACCGCCCGTTCCGCGTGGCGAACCTGGACGTCCGCGCGTTCGAGATGGACCACCCGGTCCCCTGTCTCGGCTTCCTCATCGATGACGGCACCGACGGGATCTTCATCGCCGGCGACACCGGCTCGCCGGAACGCGTTCGCGACGCGGTCTCCGGCGTCGCCAACGTCCGTGCGATCGTGATCGAGGTGTCCTGGCCGAACCGCATGCACGAGCTGGCCGGGCACGCCGGCCACATCGTCCCCGAGCGCCTCGCCGCCGCGGCGCCGCTTCATCCGACCGCGCGGATCCTGATCACGCACATCAAGCCGTACTGCCGACGCGAAGTGATCGCCGAGCTGGAGGCGACGGGGATCGAGCGGCTGGAGATCCTCGAGGACGGGATGACGGTGGAGGTGTAGGTGTAGGGAAAGGGAAAGGGAAAGGGAAAGGGTCAGCGTCGTTCGAGAGTGGCCAGGCCGACTCCCGCTCCGATCAAGAGGGTGCCGCTCACTCGCTGGATCATCCGCGCGAAGCGCGGCCGGCGGGCCAGACCGTTCGCCCGGCTCGCCAGCGTGGCATAGGCGGCGAGAACGCCGAACTCGATCAGGACCGACGTGACCGCGAGCAGCGCGATCTGAGGAGCAAGCGGCGCGGCCGGATTCACGAACTGCGGCAACAACGCAGTGAAGAAGAGCAGCGCTTTCGGGTTCGCGCCCTGCGCCACGACGCCGTGCAGGAACGTGGCCGGGCCCGATCGAGTGGACCGCGACGGAGCCGAGCCGTCAGGGACGGCGGTACCATCGCCCCCATTGAGGCAGACGGCCTCGATGCCGAGCCAGATCAAGTAGGCGGCCCCCACCCATTTGATGAAGAAGAACGACTCCCACGACGCGAGCAGGATCGCCCCGAGGCTCGTCGCCGAAAGGACGAAGTAGAGGAGATTGGCGGTGAGAATGCCGGCACTCGCCAGCAGGCCCGACGACCGACCGCGCGTCAGGCTCACCGACAGGACCAAGAACACGGCGGGTCCGGGGCTCACGCAGAGCACCGCTTCCGTGAGCGTGAAGAGCAGCCACCCTTCGATCGTCAATCAACACCATCCTTCATGCCTTCGTGACTGCGCGAGCAGGCCACCGGACGATCGGGTGGTCCACCGCGATGCATCGGGGTCGCGTACGAGCGCCGCGACGGCGCGGCCGAGATCCCGGCGCTCGACGAAAGAGAACGCCACCCGTGTCGATCGGCGCGTCTGCGTTGCGTCGCTCGGGCCCACCCCGCGTTCGCCTGCGGCGGGGTTGTTGCCGTGGAGGGACCTGTTAAGCTCCTCGAAACTCGCACCTGGCTGGCATCGCCCGTCGCCATGCTCCCATGATCTCACCTACGCGCGCCGACTCCAACGCTCCACCCGCTCCGCCGGTTCCCGCTCGCCCGGTCATCGGACGGCGAGTCGTCGCGCTGGTTGCGACGTTGACCGCGACGCTTCTCGCGTTCACTCTGCTTCCGCCCATCCGCAGCGACGCGCGGCTCGTCTGGACGTTCGTCGGCGTGGGGAGTGCGCTCTTGGTCTGGGAGGCCCTGCTCTTCGCCTCCGCCAGGGCGCGGGGACGATCTTTCCGCTTCGTGGTGGTCATCGTCAAGGCCCACTACGTCCAAGCGATCGTGCAGGGTTGCATTTACGTCTACTGGGGCTGGCATTGGCCGCAGGTCGTCGGCGAAGCGCCGCTCATCCTCGCGCAGACGGTCTTCTTCTACAACTTCACCGCGCTGCTCGCTTGGTCCCGCGGTCGGCCCTGGCAGATCGGGTTCGGACCGTTGCCGATCATCCTCAGCACGAATCTCTTGTTGTGGTTCCGGCATGATTGGTATTTCCTCCAGTTCGCCATGCTGGCCGCGGGCGCGCTGGGCAAGGAGTTCATCCGTTGGCGCCGCGACGGGCGGTGGACCCACATCTTCAACCCATCCGTGTTCGGTCAGTCGCTCTTCGGCATCGCCTTGATCACGACGGGGACGACCACGCTGCTCAGCCAAGGCGAAACCCTGGCGTCGTCGTTCGAACGTCTGCCGCACATCTTCACGCTGCTCTTCGTGCTCGGCATCGTGGTTCAGTACCAGTTCTCCGTGACGCTGATGACGTTATCGGCGGTGGGCGCGCTCTGCGCCGTCAACCTCGTCTACACGTCGCTCACGGGCAGCTACTACTTCGCGACGCTGAACATTGGAGCCACGGTCTTCCTCGGCGCTCACCTCCTGCTCACCGATCCGGCGACGTCCCCACGCACCAATACCGGGCGGCTGATCTTCGGCGCGCTCTACGGGCTCGGCTACGCGTTCCTGTTCCGCCTCTTCGACAACCTCGGCACGCCGCTGTTTTGGGACAAGCTCCTCCCGGTGCCGATCCTGAACCTGTCCGTGCCGCTGCTCGATCGACTCGCACGCAGCGGAATCGTCGGCCGATTCAACGGCTGGTGGGAGAACGCGCTCGCGCCGCGCCGCTTGAATCTGGTGCACATGGCCGGCTGGACGGCCCTGTTCTCCGTCATGCTCGCGACGGACTTCGTTCAAGGCCCACACGAGGGACGATCGCTCGCTTTCTGGCGACGAGCCTACGACGAGGGACTCCCGCGCGCGGGCCACAATCTCCGGCTTATCACCCGTGTCATGGCTGAGCACGACAACGCGGAGGCATGCAACATGCTGGGGAAGCTCTATCTCGAGGGAGAGCTCATGCCTCGGGATGAACCGGTCGCGGCACACTGGTTCGCGCGGTCCTGCAATCTCGGCTACGTCGTCGGGTGCGAAAACGTGGTCGGCCAGTTCCTGTTCCAACACCGAGCCGAGTCGTCCGACGACCTCGAGCACGCCATCGAGGTCATCGAGGATCTCTGCGGCAAGATTCCTGACGGCACCGGCTGTTTCCTTGCCGGGCTCGCCCACGAGCTCGGCGTTGGCCGCCCTCACGACAAACAACGCGCGCGCGATCTTTACGAGGAAGGCTGTCGCCGCGGCAATGCAGACGCATGCGCCGGCCTGGAACGTCTAGGCGCCCTTCGACCACCCGCTGCGCCGGCGAACCAAACGAAGGATCGCTAGAGGCCAAACCAGGCCGAGATGCCGTTGGCCCCACGGAGAGGCTCGCAACGCACGACCTCGTGGCTTCCTTCGGTGACGCGCACGGGTAGCGCGTGATCGTTCCAGCTCGCGCGGCGCGCGGACACGCTGGCTTGACGCGTCATCGCAGCACCCATGCCCGGAACCGCTCCTCGTCGGCGAGGATCGACGCCTCGATCCGCAACGCGCGGAGCGCCGTCCGGCCGGGCCACTCGTGGATCCGCGTCAGGTCCTTCTCCGTCGTGATCGCGGCGGCGACGCCGAGGCCTTCCGCCTCCGTCGCGAGCGCGGCGACCTCCTCGGGCGTGAACTCGTGGTGGTCGCCGTAGTCGAGCACGCGAACCGGCTCGCCGCCGAGCGCGCTCACCGACTCGGCAAGGGTCGCCGGATCGGCGATGCCGGAGAAGACGAGGAACCGGCCGCCGCGGAGCGCCTCGACGCCAGCCGCACGTGCCCCCGCCGCGTCGACGAGCTCGACCGGTCGATGGTCCTCCTCGAAGACGTCGGCGCGGGTGCCGGTCGCGGCGACGGCGGCGCGGGCCGCGCGGCGCTCCTCGTCGGTCGCGCGTCCGACGCGGGTCAGCACGACGACGTCCGCGCGCCGGAGCGAAGCCGGGGGCTCGCGCAGGCGTCCACCCGGCAGGAGCCCTCCACCCGCGAACGGGTCGCGCGCGTCGACGAGGACGACGTCGGCGTCCCGTCCGATGCGCCGGTGCTGGAACCCGTCGTCGAGGAGCAGCAGGTCGGCTCCTCCCTCGATGGCACGGCGAGCGCCGCGCACGCGGTCGGCGTCGACGATGACGGGCACGCCCGGGACGAGCCGCCGGAAGAGAAGGACCTCGTCGCTCGCGCCCTCGTGTCGGGCCCGACGGTAGCCGCGCGTGAGGATCGCCGGACGTCGCGCGGCCTCGGCCGCGAGCTTCGCGACGTGCGCGACGAGGGGCGTCTTGCCGGTGCCGCCGAGGCTCAGGTTTCCGATCGAGACGACCGGTACGCCGACGCGGATGGCCCGACCAGGATCGGCGTCGTACCAGCGGTTGCGAGCGCGGACCGCGAGACCGTACGGAGCGGAGAGCAGGCGGAGCAGCGGACCGAACGGCCCGCTCGAGGCGCGCCGCTGGAGTGCGGCGGCGCGCGCGAGGGGCGTCCGGCTCTCGACCGGAACGGTGGAACCGGACGCCGAGCGACTCGTCAGGGCGATCCTCCCGAAGACGGCTCGCTCGGCGGAGTCGACCCAGCCGGGCTCGACGTCGACCGAGACGCGCCGCTGGCGCCTTCGCGCCCCGCTTCTTCATCCGGCTCGCCCGTCGCTTCGTTCGACTCCTCCGGCCGCGGGAGCTCGAGCCAGTGGTCGTACGCGACCTTCCACTCCTCGTAGTGATCCAGCCAGGCGCGCTCGTCGTCCGTGAGCGGCCGCGCGTTGGTGATGACCGTCTCGTGGTAGAGGTCCGACTTCTTCTCGGGAACCCAGCCGTCGTCGGGGTGGAAGCGGTCGATCCACGCTTGCTCGCTCGGCGACAGGCTTGGCGGCTCGACCTGCGCTGCCGCCGCGGCCGCCTTCGCCGCCTCCGACTGCCGTCGCGCGTCGCGCTCCGCGTAGACCTCCTTCAGGCGCGCGATCTCGTCCTTGAGGCGCGCCTCGCGGGCGACGATCTGCGTCTGCTGGACCTCGGACATTCCATCGCGATCGACTCGGCGCTCGAGCCGGATCTCGCGGATCTGCGACTTCTTCAGCGAGATCGTGCCGTTCAGCCCGTTGAAGTGCTCGAGCTTCAACAGACCGCCGTCTGGCAGGAGCGACAGGTCGACCTCATCGGCCGCGAACCACCGCTCGGACAACGGCGTCCGCGGGACCATCCCGCGGTACGAGGTCCCGCGGTCGCTCTTGACGATCACCGCGTACGCGACGACGGCGTCGTCTTCCTCGGCGCGGCTCGTCGAGGGGGCCAACAGAACGCCACAGAGCAAAAGGAAACGGACACGTCCCATCGCTTCACTCCCATCAAACCGGACCCGGCGCGCCGCCCTCCGCAGACGTGGGGGCTGACACCGGATCGACCGCGGTCGCGGACTCAGGACCGACTCCCGTCTCATCGGTCGTCAGCGCCGCCGGCTTGTGGAAGTTGTGGGAATTCCCTTCAGGTGAGACGGCGAAGAGCCGGTCGGAAGCGTCGGTTGGCACCTCTTGGTGATGGCGCCGCAGGAACTCGATCGTGAACGCCGCGTAGTCGGCGGCGCCGTTCGAGTCGGGAGCGTAGTCGAAGATCGTTCGCGCCGCGGAGGGCGCCTCGGCGAGCTTCACGTTCTGGCGGACGACGGTCGTAAAGAGCACGTCGCCGAAGACGCGGTCGACCTCGTCGCGGACTTCCCTCGAGAGGTTCGCCTGCCCCTTCCACATGCAGATGACGATGCCCCCGAGCCGCAGCCGCGCGTTCAGGCGGGACTGCACCACGCTCTGGACCTCGACGAAGCGGGCCATCCCCTGCAGCGCGAAGAACTCGGCCTGGATCGGGACGAGCACCTCGTCCGCCGCGGTCAGCGCGTTCAGCGAGAGGAGTCCGAGCGAGGGCGGGCAATCGATCAACAGGTAGTCGGCGTCGAGCCCGTTCTGGATCGCCTGCTCGACGCGGTCGCGCAGGATCGTCTCGCGCCCGATCTCGGAGGCCAGCTCGAGCTCGATGCCATCGAGGTCGTCGCCGGCCGGCACCACGAACAGGTTCTCCTCGCGTGTCGGGAGGATCGTGTCTCGGAGCGCCATTCCGCCGCGCAGGAGTTCGTACGTCGTGCCCCGCGCGTCGCTGCGATCCGGTTCGAGATGGGCGGTCAGGTTCCCCTGCGGGTCGAAGTCGAGGAGGACGACCCGCTTCCCCAGACGAGCCAGGCCGGCACCCAGGTTCACCGTCGTGGTGGTCTTTCCGACCCCACCCTTTTGATTGATGACGGCAACCGTGATCAAGTCGTGCCCCGATCGCTCTGGTCGTCCGACCCCGCACGGGCCGAGCTTTGCCTCATTGTGTAGACTCCGCCGGATGGATTCAAACGTCGAAACCGAGCGGCCTGGGTCCTCCTTCTTCGTCGACGCGCAGCGGCGCGTGGCGGCCGGCGACCTGCGCGGGGGCCTGCGCGCGTTGCTGTGCTACTTCCGGGAGGAACCCCTGCACCGAGAAGGACTTCGCGCGGCGGCCCGACTCTCGCGACACCTCGGCGCGCCGAAGGAAGGGGATCTCTTCGATGCGGTGTCGGTCCGGCCCGACGATCCACGTTCCCTGTACGAGCTCGGCTATTTCCTCGTCGAGTCGGGGCGACCGGGCCTCGGCGCCCGCTACCTGGAGCAGTGCCTGGCGATCGCAGAGCACCCGCTCGTGCGCTACGAGCTGGGGTACGCGCGGTTCCTGTCGGGAGACCACGCCGGCGCAGCGCCGCTCTTGACCGCCACCGCAGAGGACGCCGACCTCGGGGGCCCCGCCCCTTCCGCCGCTCGTGCCCTCCTCGTCGAGACCCACCTCGGCGCCGGCGACCTCGCCGAGGCCCGCGCCGCGTTCGACCGGCTCGAGAGGACGAGCGAAGAGCTCGACCCGGCCCAGCTCGACGCGCTCGCCCAGATGCTCGCGCGGGCCGCGACGTTCGAGACGCTCGACGGGCTCCGGGTTCGCGACCGGCACTTCATCGAGCACGGCGGCATCGTGCTGGACGACGTCGAACCGAGCCTCGGCGCCGGCCGCCCCGTCGATCCGGTCGCGATGGCGGGCCTGCTTCGGACGCTCATTGCCGTCCTGGACGCGCTCGATTTCGCGCCGGTGCGGGTGCAGCACGCGAGCGGACGGGTCGAGCCGATCGCGCGCGCCCTCGCCGGCCGCCTGGTCGCGGTCAGCGAAGCGTATTGCGCCCACCCGCTCGAGCCGACGCTCGTCGTGGTGAAGGACCCCGACGACGCGGCCGCGCTCGTCTCCGTGCTGCGACGGCACGAGGAGACGGTCGGGCTGCTCGCGCTCGCGCTGAACCCCGGACGCGACCACGCGATCGTCCCCGACGTCGTCGGCTGGATCTCGGCCAAACCGCTGCTCCTCCCGGGCGAGGGGCGCCTCGAGATCGCCGGCGAGGACCGTACGAGGCTTCGCATGGAACAAATCGCGGCGAACGCCGAAGAGGCGGACCGGTTCGTGGCCGGCGTCCAGCGCGCGCTCGGCGAGATCGAGGACGACGGCGCCGCGGTCGAAGTCGCGTCGTACTACGCCGCGCGACGCGAGCTCCTGGTCCTCGGGAACGATGAGCGGTATCCGGCGCGACGCGTCTACACGGCGCGACGTCTTCCAACCTGACCGTCGTCCCAGCGTCCAAGCGTCCCGGGACCCGGGGTCCGCCGGGGTCCGCGCGGCGGCTCAACGCAACAAGCGCTCAGGGTCGAGCCCCGGCTCGAGTCCCACCACGAGGACGACGCGGCCGGCGTCGCGCTCGGCGCGCGCGAGAACCACCCCAGCGTCCGTCGTCACCTCGGCCCCGGTCTGCTCCTCGTCCATCGTGACCGGCGACTCCGTCCCCGTCGGCGAGAAGCGGCGCTGCCAGACCTTGCGCAGCGCGTCGATCATCTCCGCCGCGTCCTCGTTCGTGTCGAAGACGAAGCACGCCTGGACGAGCACAGCGCCCGAGCCGTTCCGGTAGACGCGGTACCGATCGCCGCCCCACCCGCGCGAGGCTTGGACGGCGCGGACGGGGTCGCCGTGGCCGCGCACGAACGTCTCGAGCCCGACCTCCCCCATCACGTCCTCGCGCAGGAGCGCCCAACCGGCGCCGAGGTCGGGAGCGAGATCGCGGAGCGCGACGGGCCTCGGTTCGTCGCGGTGCGCGGGGCCGAGGAACTTCTCGGGGTGCACGACCTGTTCGGTGGAGGTCGGCGGATGCAGGTAGAGGTCGTCGACGCCGGACCAACCGCGCTCGCGATGGACGCCGCGCACGAACGCCGTCGCGGCGAGATCGACGGACGCGACCCGATCGAGATGCTTGGCGTCGAGATCGCGCGCGAGCTCGTCGGCGAAGCGGTCGATGCACCCATCCGCGACCAGGTCGGCCTCGCCTTCGATCACCGCGCGCCGCGCCGCCGCCTGGTCGGCGTCGGGCGCGCCGGCGAGGAACTCGACGAGGTTGGTGCGCCGGCCGCGCTCCGCTCGCGCCAGCTCGCGCGCGAGGGTCACGACCTCGGCCGCGCCGGCGAGCCTCGCGGCGACGCGGAGGCTTCGACGCGCCTCGTCGTAGACGATGGCCCCGCCGCGCTCCGGCGTCGGACCGGACGTGGGCCAGCCGAACGTATCGATCGCGTCCGCCGGCATCGCGGCCGGGGCGGCGCCGGCGAACGGCTCGGCGGTCACCAAGGCGATCGGCTCGCCGACGTCGGCGCCGCGCACCGCCGCGATCATCGCCTCCATCCGTCGCACGCGACGGACGACGTCCGGGTTCTCGTCCGAGTCCGACGCGGCGGCGTCCGCCGCAAAGAACGCAAGCAGCGCCGCGCTGAGCGCGCCCATCGGGTCTCGAAGCGTCTTCGTCATCGAGGTCGGCATCTGAATTCGATCGTAGCGTCCCCCGTCGCGCGACGAACGGACGAGGTCGCACTCGAGGCCATCGTGCCGGTCGCGCCGGAAGTCGGGGACGCGCGCCCTCCTCGCGTTCCATTCCGTGATCGGCGACGGTCGGCCGACGACGACCAAGCGATCGACCCGGCGGATTGAGGCCTGGCGCCCGGGCGCCGAACCGTGCTAACGTGTCCGGTTCGCGTTTCTCCGACGAAAGCCCTTCATGCTGAACCCCGCCGAGCCCGCGCTCGAACCGTCGGAGGCCGCCGCCCCCGCCGAATCCACCGACTTCGCCCCTTGCCAGGTCGCGCCTGCCGCATCCGTGAACCCATTCGCCGCCCTCGGCCTGCACGAGCCGCTGGTGCGGGCGCTCGCCGAGGAAGGGTACGACACGCCGACGCCGATCCAGACGCGGACCATCCCGCCGCTCCTCCAAGGGCGCGACCTCATCGGGCAGGCCCAGACCGGCACCGGCAAGACGGCGGCGTTCGGGTTGCCCCTGCTGCAGGGGCTCGAGCGCGACGTCCCGGGAGTGTCCGGGCTGGTCCTCGCCCCCACGCGCGAGCTGGCGATGCAGGTCGCCGACGCGCTGCGGACCTACGCACGATACCTGCCGCGGACGCGGATCTGCACCCTCTACGGCGGCCAGCCGATCCATCGCCAGCTCGCCGAGCTCGCGCGCGGCGCGGAACTGGTCGTCGGGACGCCGGGGCGCGTGATCGACTGCCTGGAGCGCGGCGCGCTCGACCTGTCGGCGGTCCGGTTCGTCGTGCTCGACGAGGCGGACGAGATGCTCCGGATGGGATTTCTCGAGGACGTCGAGCGAATCCTCGCGGAGGTCCCGGAGGAGCGGCAGACGGCGCTCTTCTCGGCAACGATGCCGGAGGCGATCCAGCGCATCGCCGAACAGCGCCTGAGCGCGCCGGTGCACGTGTCGATGGGCTCCGAGCGACGGAGCGTCGCCGGCATCGAGCAGCGAGTGCTGGTGACGCCGCAGCGGCAGAAGATCGACGTGCTGGCTCGACTTCTCGACGCCGAGGCGGCGGAGGCGATCCTCGTCTTCGCAAAGACCCGCCTCGGCTGCGCCGACCTCGCGGACGCCCTGGACGCGCGCGGGTTCCCCTCCGCGGCGCTGCACGGCGACATGAACCAGCCGCAGCGCGAGGACGTCGTCCGCCGGCTGCGCGCGGGGCGCCTGCAGCTCGTGGTCGCGACCGACGTGGCGGCGCGCGGCCTCGACGTCGACTGCATCACGCACGTGGTCAACTATGACCCGCCGGCCGACATGGAGACGTACCTGCACCGCATCGGTCGGACCGGGCGCGCCGGCCGGACCGGCGTCGCCATCCTCCTCCTAACGCCGCGCGAGCGGTTCCTGCGCTCGACGTACGAGCGGTACTCGGGCCGCGAGATGATCGAGGTCCGGCCGCCGAGGAACGCCGAGATCTCGGCGCGCCGGGCGACGCGGCTCGAAGAGCGGATCATCGAGACGATCGCGGCCGGCGAGCTCGCGCCGTACCGCGCCGTCGCCGAGCGGCTGGTCGCGGAGCACGGCGTCGACCCGCTCGACGCGGCGGCGGCCCTCGCGAAGCTCGCCACCCGGGACCGCCCGCTGACCATCGAGGGCCCCGAGCTCGAGGAGCTCCGGCTCCCGCCGCGCCGCGAGCGTTCGGCCGGACCGCCGGCGCGCGGGCCGGTGCGAAACGGCCACGGCCGCGGCGAGGCGGCGCGGCTGTTCCTGTCGCGCGGCGCGCGCGACGGCCTGCGTCCGGCCGACCTGGTCGGCGCGCTGACCCGCGGCGGCGGCCTCCCGTCCAACGCGATCGGGACGATCGAGATCCGCGACGCGGTGACCTTCTTCGAGGTCGACCCGGAGCTCGAGCACGAGGTCCTGGCGCTGTCGGGGCGCGTCGAGCTGCGCGGCAAGCCCCTCAAGCTGGCGCGGGCGCGCCCGGACTTCCGCGGCGGCCGGAGTGCACCCCGCGGGCGCCCGCGACCGCGCTTCGGTCCGGGACGCTGATCGACCGGCGGCCGGGTGCGCGGCGACGCCGCCGGACGCCCAGGATTTCGAACGAACCTCGAGGGTCGAGCGTGACACCGGCGGTGCTAGCAGCCCGTGGTGAAAGTGCTTTCGAAGCGAGGCGAGGTCATCGCGACCTAGTGGTGTGATTCAGATTGTTGGTGGATTATCCGGAGGTCATCGTCGTCGCTGGCAAGGCGCGACGACGACCGCGTATTCGAGATACGTCGAGGAGGAGCAACGCAGCAAGCGATGACGAGGGCCCCGGAGAAACGT
>CAZYQW010000083.1:0-24717 GCA_964649825.1 uncultured Phycisphaeraceae bacterium
AGCGTGTCGGGGGCGCTCCACCGAGCGAGTTCCGCAGCGAGCGCCAGCGAGCGAGGACTGTTTGAGCGAATGGAGCGCCCCCGACACGCTCCGCCGTCGTCGCGCCGGAACCACCATCGACCCTCACGCGTTCCATGCCGCGCAGCGCCAGCGCAGCACCCCCTCCATGGACGGGGACGGATCGTCGCGCAGCCCCTACACTCCCGTCCCATGCGGATCGGCGTCGACACCGGCGGGACGTTCACCGACTTCGTCTTCGTGCACGGGCGCGAGGTGCGGATCGCCAAGCTCCCGTCCACGCCGAGCGATCCGGCCGCGGCGATCCTGGCCGGCATCGCAGCCGAAGCGCCGCCGGCGGGGACCGTGCTCGTCCACGGGACGACGGTGGCGACGAACGCGTTGCTCGAACGCCGGCTCGCGCGCGTGACGTTCGTGACGAACGCGGGGCTCGAGGACGTGCTCGAGATCGGACGCCAGGCGCGCCCCGACCTCTACGCGCTCGACGTCCAGAAGGCCGCGCCGCTCGTCCCGCGCGAGCGGCGCCTCGGCGTCGCCGAGCGGCGCGGCGCGGACGGTCGCGCGCTCGCCCGTCCGTCGAAATCGGAGCTCGCGGCGCTCGTCGAACGCGTGCGCCGGACGCGGCCGGAGTCGATCGCGATCGGGCTCCTGTTCGCGTTCCTCGACGACGGCGAGGAACGCCGGATTGCGCGCGCGCTCGCTCCGCTCGGCGTGCCGATCTCGACGTCCGCCGACGTCGCGCCCGAGGTCCGTGAGTTCGAGCGGTTCGAGACGACGGTCGCCAACGCGGCGCTCGTGCCCGTCGTGTCGGAGTACCTCGCGCGCCTCGAGCGCGGGCTCGACGATCTGCCGCTGTTCGTCTTCCAGTCGAACGGCGGGATGGCGCGCGCCGACGTCCTGTCGCGTTATCCGGTGCGCCTCGTCCTCTCCGGACCAGCCGGCGGCGCGGTCGCGGCGGCTCGCATCCTCGATCGCGCCGGCGTCGCCGCGGCGATCACGCTCGACATGGGGGGGACGTCGACCGACGTCGCGCTCCTGGCCGGCGCACCTCTCCGGCGCGGCGAGATCGACTTCGACGGCCGCCCGCTCATCGTGCCGTCGCTCGACATCCAATCGGTCGGCGCCGGCGGCGGATCGATCGCGTGGGTGGATCGCGCCGGCCTGCTGCGCGTCGGGCCGCGCTCGGCGGGTTCCGATCCGGGTCCCGCCTGCTACGGGAGATCGAAGGAGCCGACGGTGACCGACGCGCACCTGGTGCTCGGCCGACTCCCGACCGCGCTCGCGGGCGGTTCGCTGGCGCTCGATCCCGACCGCTCGCATCGCGCGCTCGAGGCGCTCGCGCGCCGCCTCGGCCTCGACCGCTTCGCCGCGGCCGAGGGCGTGCTCGCCGTCGCCGACGCGACGATGGCCCGCGCGGCCCGCGTGGTCGCGGTCGAGCGCGGCCGCGACCCCCGCCACCTTCCGCTGTTCGCGTTCGGCGGGGCCGGCCCGCTCCATGCCGCGCGGCTGATCGCGGCGCTTCCCGCCCAGTGCGCGATCGTCCCCCGCCTGCCGGGCAACCTGTCGGCCTACGGGATGGCGCTCGCCGACCCGGAGCGCGACCGGGCGCGCACGATCCTCTTGGCGGATCCCGATCGTGATCGGCGCGCGCTCGACGACGCGCTCGATCGGCTCGAGGCCGAGGCACGGGACGAGCTCGCCCGGGATGGACTGCTCGACGAACGCCGGCGGCTCCGGGTGGAACGAACCGTCGACTGCCGCTACGCCGGGCAGTCGTTCACGCTCGAGGTACCGGCTCGCGGCTCGATCCGGCGTACGTTCGATCGCCGCCACGCCGCACGCTTCGGGCACGCGTTCCCGGAACGCCGGATCGAGGCGGTCCACGTGCGGGTCCGGGCCGTCGTTCCATCGCGGCGCGGCACCCCCGCCAGGACGCCGCCGGGCCGCGCCCGAGCCGCGCCGCGGTCGGCGTCCTCGGGCGAACGGCGCGTGCGGTTCGGCGGCACGTGGCGGACCACGCCGATCTACGACCGCGACCGGCTCCGGGCGGGACATCGGCTCGTCGGACCCGCCGTCATCGAGGAGCTCGGTTCCACGACGGTCGTCGACCCGGGCTTCTTCGTGACCGTCGACGGCGATGGAAACCTCGTGCTGAACCGACGTTGACGCACTGGCCCGGGAATCGCCTTTGACGTGCCGCCGTTCGTCCCCGATACTCTCCGGGTTCGAGCACTCTCCATGACCGAGGTACCTCCCGATGCGAATCCGCGCGTTGTCGATCGGCTTGGCGCTCGCGACGACCGTCGCCCCGACCGCGTCGTCCCAGACGCCCGAGGCTCCGCGCCCCGATCGCGCCCGGACGGCAGCCCTCAAGCTCCGGCCGCCGCCGGTCGAGCTCGGCGAGATGTTCAAGGACGACGAGTTCGGGTTCGAGTTTCGCCTGCCGAAGGGGATGTCGATCCTGCCGCCCGCCGACCTCGCCAAACTGCGCGAAAGCTCGATCGCTCCCAAGCACGAGCGGACCAACGCGGAAGGAACGGTCGGGAAGATCCAGGTCTGGCAGTGGTTCGCCCCCGACGGCTCGAACATCTTTCTTCGCATGCACTCGCCGCCGGTCGACGTCGACTCGCCGAACCGCCTGCGCCGGGTCGTCAGCGAGGAGGATCGCCTGCTCGGACGCCCGGTCGAGGACGTCGAGAAGCTCTACGAGTTCTCGGATCGCGGCGGCCGCACCGGCTTCCTCGTCACGCGCGAGTTCGGCGTCCAGCCCGGGCGTCCGACCTCGTTCAAGCAACACACGGCGTACCTGCGCGGCCCGACGCGCTCCTACCTGGTGCAGTTCAGCGCGCCGAAGGACCGCTTCAACGAGCTCGAGGACGACTTCAAGGCCGCGATCTGCACGTTCGCGATCCACCAGACGAAGGACGACATGGAGCTGACGAAGGAGCGCACGAAGGACGGCGAGGGGCTCGCGTCGTTCCGCGTCCTCGGCAACGTCGCGATCCTGGCCATCCTGCTCGTCCTCGGTTTCGTCGCGATGCTGAACAAGGGTGCGTTCTTCAGAGCAACCGCCGGGGAGAGCAGCAGTACGAAGACCTGATCGACGGCGTCCCGCGCGTGATCCACTCCGCCGCGACGAGCCCGGCGACGAAGCCGTACGAGGCGTCCTGGCCGTTGAACCCGGCCGCAAGGACGCAGGCGGCGCGGCCGGGGTGCGGGCCGATCAGCGGCCGGCCGTCGCAGGTGTAGAGGCGCGGCGAGGCGCCGGAAGCGCGGGTCGCGATCGTGCTCGTTGCTCCGCGTCCTTCCGCGGTCGAGGCGAGCGTCGCTCGCGCGAACTCGAGAAGCCGCGTCGCGACCATCGGATCGACCTCGCCATCGAACGGGTCGCCGCGGTTCGAAGGCGCGGTGCCCTCGGCCGCGATCCAACCGCCCGAGTCGCGGACGATCACCGCGAAGCCGGGTCCATGCGTGCCGGGCATGGCGTCGGCGCCGGAATCGACCGCGATCCACTGGGCCCGTGCCGCGAGCGAGACCTCGCGCGTCCAGGCGTCGAGTTTCGGGAGCCACGCTCCCGTCGCCATGACGACTCGCACCGCCGCCGCGCCGCCGCCCGACGTCCGCGCGATCGCGCCGTCGTCGCTCGACTCGATCGCCGTCACTTCCGTGCGCTCGCGGACGATCGCCCCGGCCTCCTCGGCGGCGGCGGCGAGCGCCCGCAGGAGCGCGGGCGCGTCGATCCACAGGTCGCCGGTCGTGACGATCGCGTCGCCGTCGACGCGCGCCGCTTCGCCGGCCCGCCCGAGCCACTCGACGTTCGCGAGCCGTCGCTCGCGGTCGGCGGCGGGGAGGAAGGTCCGCCGCGTCGTGGTGGCGCGGACCGCGTCCGTCGCGCCGTGCCGCGCCGCGAACTCGAGGAGGAGGTCCCGGTTCGCACGGGAGAGCCGATCGAGGTCGATCGCCACCGCTTCGTCGTGGTCCTCCAACACCGCGACCACGTCGGGGCCGATGCCGCAGACCGCGAGCCCCGGGGGCGCGCCGCTCGCGCCGGCGCCGATCCGATCGCGCTCCAAGAGCAGGACGCGCGCTTCCGGCTCCGCCCGTCGCAAGTGATACGCGCAGGACAGCCCGGCGAGCCCACCGCCGACCACGACCACGTCCGCGTCGATGTGCCGATCCGCGCTCACGCGCCTCGCTCCTCGAACCGTCCGCTGAAACCACGAGTGGCCCCCGTCGCCATCCTAAGAGCGGCGACCGAACGGGTAGACTCTCGTCCTCGAGACCCGGGAAAGACACGGAGCGACCGTTGGTGCGACTCGTGAGCCACCTCAGCCGAGCGATCCGCAAGCTCGGCATCAGCAACACCCAGTTCGCTGACGAAGCCGGCGTCGCGCGCAGCACGATCCAGAAGCTGATCGGGCGCGACTTCAAGGAGATCCGCGTCGACACGATCGAGAGGATCGCGGCGCGGCTTGGCACGAACGACATCCTCGAGCTGTTCACGCTCCAGGACGACACCGAGGACTTCCTCGCGCCTTACACCGCGTCCAAGTCCGTCACGTTCCTGTTCGGGACGCACGACGTGACCGATGCATCCGTCGCCCAGCGCGAGCGGCGGGACGGGCCGGTCCGCACCACGATCGACCTCTGGGACTTCCGCACGCAGACCACGTTCCTGAACCACGTCCGCGGGCACGTGCCGGAGATCCGCGACGAGATGGAGTTCTTCTCGAAGGAGTCGTTCGACGAGGCCGCGCGACAGCACGTGCTCGAGCTGATCCAGAAGAAGAACGTCGTGATCGTCGGCTCGCCGAAGGTGAACCCCGCCTGCGAGGCGGTGCTGCGCGAGATCTATCCGGGGTCGCGCCGCGAACCGAAGAGCCCCGATCGCGGGCCGCGCTACCGTCTCGCCGAGAAGGGACGCCTCGGCGAGAGCGTGATCGGGCACTCCGAAGCGACGGAGACCGGGGTCATCGACCTCCGGAAGGGGAAGCTCGTCGCAGAGAGCCGCTACGAGGGGGTGATGAAGAGCTCGCTCGACGCCGGGATCGTGATCACGCTCTTTCGCCCCCGCCGGACGAAAGAGCGCGTGACGCTCGTCATCGCGGCGGGAGTCTCGGGTTGCGGGACGCTGGGCGCGGTCCAGGGGCTCGTGAACCATCCGCCGCAGGCGGCGGATCTCGACTCGGGGGTGCCGTTCGAGCAGGTGTTCCAGACGTCCTACACGAAGCCGACCAGCGCTCCGCGCGACGATCGGCGCATCGACCGCGTGGAGCTGGTGCGCTGAGCGGAGGGCGGGGTCAGACCCCGAACGACGTTCCGCAGCCGCAGGTGGTCGAGGCGTTGGGGTTCGAGAACGTGAAGCCCCGGCCGTTGAGGCCGTCTTGGAAGTCGATCTGGGTTCCGTCGAGATAGACGTATGACTTCTTGTCGCAGACGACGCGAACGCCGTCCTGCTCCAGCGTCTGGTCCTCGTCGTTCAAGTCGTGATCGAACGAGAGGTTATAGGAGAAGCCCGAGCAGCCGCCCCCGGCCACTGCGACGCGGAGGAACGTCCCCTCCGGAAGCTTCTGGGCTTCGATGATCTCGGCCACTTCCTTTGCGGCCCGGTCGGTCAGTTGGATCATCCGTTCGTTGCTCCATCGGTTCGTCGGTTCGTCGTCAGCGTGTCCATACTAGCCAGGATCTGGCCGAATGCCGCGATTTCCGCCGTCGTCATGGTGTCGCGTCCGCTCCATCTCATAGAGCGGCGACATCGCACGAAGCCGGGCGACGGCGCCCACCACGAGCTCGATCACGCGATCGATCTCGAGCTCGGTCGTCATCCGGCCGAGGCCGAACCGGATCGATGCGCGGGCGGCGTCGGCGGACCGGCCGATCGCGCGCAGGACGTGCGACGGCTCGCGATCCGCCGAGCTGCATGCCGCCCCCGATGAGACCGCGACGTCCTTCATGTCCATGATCAGCGCTTCCCCGTCGCAGAACCCGAACGCGAGGTTCAGGTTGCCGGGGAGGCGCTGCTCGGGATGCCCGTTCAGGGTGACGTGATCGATGCGGGCGGCGATCCCATCGTGGAGCCGGTGGCGCAGCCGAGTCAACCGCGCGATCTCATCCTCGAGCTCGGCGGCGGCCAGCTCGCAGGCGAGGCCGATGCCGACGATGCCGGGGACGTTCAACGTGCCGGACCGCATCCCGCGCTCGTGCCCGCCGCCATGCTGCAGCGGATGGAGTCGCACGTGCGGCGCGGAGTGGCGCACGTAGAGGGCGCCGATGCCCTTCGGCCCGTAGAGCTTGTGCCCGGAGAACGAGAGGACGTCGATGTGGTCGCGATCGACGTCGAGAGGGAGCTTGCCGACGCCCTGCGTCGCGTCGCAGAAAAAGAGCGCGCGGTGCTCTCGGCAGAGCTCGCCGATGCGACGAAGCGGGTGCGTCGTGCCGATCTCGTTGTTCGCGGCCATCAACGCTACGAGGCGCGTCCGGTCGCGAAACGAGGCCTCCAGCTCGCCGAGATCGATACGGCCGTCGCGATCGACGCCGAGCCAGGTCACGTCGACGCCACGCGACTCGAGGAAGCGCGCGGAGTCGATCACGGCCGGGTGCTCGGTGACGCATGTGATCATGTGATCGCCCGCCGCGGCATCGAGCTCGAACGCACCCTTCAGGGCGACGTTGATCCCCTCGGTCGAGCCGCTCGTGAACAGGACGTCGATCGGATCGGCCCCGATGGCGCGTGCGCACTGCGCTCGCGCCGCCTTGACCGCGGCCTGGGCTTCCCATCCGTACGCGTGCGTGTTGCTCGCCGCGTTGCCGAACCGCTCGCGGAAGTACGGCAGCATCGCGTCGAGCACCCGCGGGTCGACGGGCGTGGTCGCCTGGTAGTCCATGTAGATCGGTCGGTTCAACGGTGCGTATCCTCGCATTCGGATGGCTTCGATAGAGTCTGCCCGAGAACTTCGCCGGCGCGATCTCCCGTCTCGTTTGGCACCGCGCCGGACGACGAGCCGCCGGGAGGTTTCGCTCGATGGAAACCAGGTCAGAAAAAGGCAAAGAATCCGTAGTGGCACGGGTTGTCACCCACAAGATCTTGGTTATCTTAGCCCTTCATCACCTATACGTAGTGGTCACCTCGAGTTCAGTGATCGGGTCGGCGATCGGAAAGTCCGGCCGGGACTTCGAACGACTCGCTCCTGGCGATCTCGCGATCCCGCGGGCGGCCGCGACGTACATGGGGGCATTCGGCCCGAGGAACACGAAAAAAAACACCCGAGCAACCCACGTCGGGGGGGGTAATGGTCACGAAAACGGATCTGAAGAACCGCCTCGCTGAACTCATGGAAGCCAACCCGGAGATCGGGCTTCTCACGCCGAACGCGATCCGCGTGTTGGAGAACCGGTACCTGAAGAAGGACCACAAGGGCAAGATCGTGGAGACGCCGCGCGAGATGTTCGAGCGGGTCGCGCGCCACGTCGCCGCGGTCGAGGAGAACCCGTCGCAGTGGTTCAAACCCTACTTCGACATGATGTGGTCCCTCAAGTTCGTGCCGAACTCTCCAACCATGATGAACGCCGGGCGCCCGCTCGGCATGCTCTCGGCGTGCTTCGTGCTGCCGCTCGAGGACTCCATCCCCGACATCATGGAGACGGCCCGTCAGATCGCGCTGGTCCAGCGCGCTGGCGGCGGCACCGGCATCGACCTCTCGAAGCTGCGTCCCAAGGGTTCGATCGTCCGCTCCTCCGGCGGCACGACCGAGGGTCCCCTGTCGTTCCTGCGGATGCTCTCCGGCGTGACGAACGCGATCCAGCAGGGCGCGTTCCGTCGGGGCGCCAACATGGGGACGATACGGATCGATCACCCCGACGTCATCGACTTCATCCGCATCAAGGAAGACCTCTCCGAGGTCACGAACTACAACCTCTCGATCACGATGACCGATGCGTTCATGCATCAGTACATGAGCGATCCGGGCGCGCTCCACGTGGTCGTCAACCCGCACGACGGCATCAAGGGCTACTTGCGGCGGAGCGGGGAGGTCGACTACGCCGCGTTCGACCGCGATCTCGACCCCGGCGACCGCGCCGGTTTCTGGAAGATCGGCGAGCTGTTCGACCTGATCGTCGAGAAGGCGTGGCTGTCCGGCGAACCGGGTCTCATCTTCATCGACCGCGTGAACGAGTTCGGCCAGACTCCGAACGTCGGGCTGATGGCGACGACCAACCCGTGCGGCGAGCAGCCGCTGCTTCCGTACGAGGCGTGCAACCTCGGTTCGCTGAACCTCGCCAAGTTCGTGAACGAGGACGGCACGATCGACTACGACGAGATGGGCCAGACCGTCAAGACGGCGATCCGGTTCCTGGATGACGTGGTCGAGGCGAACAACTATCCGACCCCCGAGATCGACGCGATGTGCCGGGCGAACCGGAAGATCGGACTCGGAGTCATGGGCTGGGCCGACCTCCTCTTCAAGACGCGGATCGGGTACGACACGGACGAGGCGCTGGAGCTCGCCGAGCAGCTCGGCGCCTTCATCCAGAAGACCGCTTGGGACGCGGACACCGAGCTCGCCGAGGAGAAGGGCTGCTTCGCCAACTGGAAGGGCTCGGTCTGGGACGTGAAGCACCACCGGAAGATGCGGAACGCGCACTGCGTCACGATCGCGCCGACCGGCACGATCTCGATCATCGCGGGCTGCTCGGGGGGCATCGAGCCGATCTTCTCGCTGTCGTTCATCCGTCAGGTCATGGGCGGCCAGACGCTGTACGAGGTGAACCCGTACTTCAAGGACGAGCTCGAAGCGCTCGGGCTGGAAGAGGCCGCCGTCACCGCCGCGCTCGAACAGGCTTGCGAACAGGGTACGATCAGCCGCATCACGAACCTGCCGGAGGAGACGCGAAGCGTCTTCCGTTCGGCGCGGGACGTGGACCCGACCGCCCACGTGCGGATGCAGGCGGCCTGGCAGAAGCACACCGATGCGGCGGTCTCGAAGACGATCAACTTTCCGTCCGAAGCGTCGCCGGCCGCCGTGAAGGAGGCGTACCTGCTCGCGTTCGAGACCGGATGCAAGGGCATCACGGTCTACCGCGACGGCAGCCGCCAGAACCAACCGATGGCTCTCAAGGGCGACAAGAGCCGCAAGGGCGCGGCCGCCGCGGCGCCAGCGCCGGTGAACGAGCCGAAGAAGATCGAGATCGCGCCGATCCGGCTGCCGGAAATCATGTCCGGTCTGCGGATCCGGCAGATCACGCCGTTCGGCAACATGCACGTGAAGATCTCGGTCGACCCGCGCACGGGATCGGAGCGCGAGGTGTTCGCGCAGCTCGGCAAGGGCGGCGACATCGCGACGTCCGACCTCGAGGCGATCTGCCGCATGATCTCGCTCTTCCTCCGCTGCAACGGTCCGCTCGAGCTCGCCGTGAAACAGCTCGACGGCATCGGCTCGAGCCTCTCGATTCCGAGCGCCGATGGCAGCGTCACGTCCCTCGCCGACGGGCTCGCCAAGGCGATCAACAAGTATCTCCGCGCCAAGGACAAGTTCGGGCTGAACGCGCTCCTGCTTGGCGAAGCAGACCTGAGCACGCTCGCCGAGGACGACGGCCACCGCGCCGGGAACGGCGGCCGCGCGAGCCAGACCGCGTTCAAGGTGAAGTGCCCCGAGTGCGAGGGCGTCCTCACCTTCGAGGAGGGCTGCGTGAAGTGCGTCGGCTGCGGCTACTCGCAGTGCTGACCGGCGGACGTTCGTTCGCGCGATCGTCCGCTCACGAGAAGACCGCCGGTCCCGAACGTTCGGGGCCGGCGGTCTTCGCCGTCGTCGCGATGGAGAGCGGGATCGCCGCCCGATCGCTCAACGGCGGAACTCGACCACCTCGATCGCGACCTGGAGGTCCCCGCCGCCCGCGTCGGTCTTGGACTGGACGATCTCGCCCGGGACGTCGTCGCTCATCCAGGTGATGCTGGTCGAATCGATCCCTCCGCCACGAATCCGTGTCTTCGTCACCTTGCAGTCGACGCTCTTGCCGCCGATGCTCAACGTCTCGTCCGGCAGTTCGACCGTCTCGACGTCGTAGTCGGAGGTCTGCTGCGCCTCGCCGGTCAGGTCGGGGAGAAGACGTGCCTCGTAGGCCCGGCTCGCGCTGACCACCTGACCGTTCATCAGGGTGCGTCGCTCGAACAGGAGCAGGTCGTCGTCCGCCTCGACGACTTCGGTGCTCATCTCGACGCCGCCCTGCATGCGGGTCCGGACGTACCATCCGACCGTCGCGTCGGTCCATCCCCAGCGCACCGAGCCCGTCTGGACGTCCTCGCGCCGGTTCGCGATCTGCGCCTCCATCGACCCGCCCGCGGACGACGCGCCGCCGGCGGACGACCCTGCACCCATTCCCGCCGCGGCACCATCGTCACCTGACGCGTCGGACCCGCTCGACCCGCTGGCCGTCATCGAGCCCGACGACGACGAGCCGCTGGAGGTGGAGGTCGACGAGCTCGATCCCCCGCCGCCGGCCATCGCGGTCGTGCTCTCCCCACCCGAGCCGCCCGAGCCGGTGCCTTCGGCTTCGCTCTCGCCGTTCAGCCGAGCCATGGTGTTTCGAGTTGCGGTCTGAAAGCTCTCGCAACCGGTCGCGCCGAGGAGGGCGATCAGGGCCAGAGTCGCGGGCGTGATCGATCGGTGAGTCGAACGGAACATGGTCGGGGTCATCCCAGGCTGGAGGAAACGTAACGAACGAGCCGACACCAAGATCCGCTCCGCGCCGCGGATGTTCCGCACGAAATCCAGGAATCCCGCAAATCATGCCAACGGGACGGCGAGTTCGCGTCCAAGACGTACCGCGCTCGCGCGTGCCGCCCCGCGCCGTCGTCCGAGGCGTCGCCCCGGTCGTTCGCGACGGTCACCGCGCGAGGGGCCCCACGTCGAAGACGTACACCTTCCCGCACGCCTCGGTCTCCACGACTTCGTGCGGGAACCGCTTGGCGAGCAGCGCGAACACCTTGTCGTGCGAATGCGGCGCGAACTCCTTCTCCGGGATCACGACCTTGCAGCGCGCGCGGATCGCGTCGGGCGAGAACATCGCCAGCAGGTCGTCCGTCCACGATCCGTGCAGCGGCCGCCGCACGTAGTACTGGAGCGCGTTGTTCGCCCACTCGCAGGTGCCGACCTTGTCGGTCGGCTCCGTGTGCTCGTTGATCACGGTGGCGAGCACCTCGAAGTAGTCGCTCTCGAGCGCCTCGAAGCGTTGGTGGGTCCGCCAGCCGCCATGCGCGGCGATCGCGAGTGCGGCGACCGTCAGGGCGGCCGCCGCCGGGCGCGGGCTGGGGAGGAGCCGGCGCGCGAGCCAGACCGCGCCCGCGCCGGCGAGGCAGAGCATCCCGGGGGCCATCGTGGTGTTCCAGAAGTCGTGCCGCGCCGCGCCCTCCACGAAGATCAGCACGTCGGCGAGCCCGACGACCAGGATCGATGCCGCCGCGACGGGGCGGCGCGCCGACCGGATCCGGAACAGCCCGACGATCGCGAGCAGGACGACGGGCCACGTGTAGAGGAGGACCAGATTGCTCCCGATCGCCTCGAACGCGCGTCCCGCTCCGCCGAGGTGGTCGAGCCCGCCCCACGTCCGCCACCAGAACGCGTGGACGAGGCTGCCTCCCTGACCCCCGCTCGCCGCTCCGGTCGCCCATGCGACGTGGAGGACGTGGAGCGCCGGTACGATCGCCGCGTTCGCCGCGACCAGGGCCGCCTCGCCAAACCGCCGCAGCCGGAGGAAGTGGAGGAAGATCATCCCCGCCGTGTTGATCCCGGGCCAGTCGTTCGCGGCGGCGAGCAGCAAAGCGAGGAGCATCAGCGCGAACGTCCCTCGACTCGGTCGATCGAGGTAGCGCAGGTGGAGCGCGAAACCCGTCGCCGCACACGCCATCAGAACCGGGCCGTTCTGGCAGACGAACGCGGCGTAGAACGCGGTCACCGGGATGCACGCACCGAGCACGGTCGCGAAGAATGCCGCCCCGCGCCCGAACAGCCGCCGCGTGATCGCGAAGATCGCGAGCAGCTCGACGAGCGACGCGACGATCGGCACGATCCGCGCGCTCCATTCATGGACGCCGAAGACGTGGAAGCTGACCGAGAGGAGGAGCGGGAAGAAGGACGGATGGTGCAGGTAGAACCGCCACTCGCCGTCCGCCGGCGGAGTGAAGCTCGTCGACGGCGCGAAGCGGAGCTCCTCGTAGCCGTGCTCCACGTAGTTCCGCGCCATGACCGCGAAGAACGCGTCGAGCTGCTGCCAGCCCTCGTCGTTGAACGGCTCCGCCACGTTGCCGAGGCGGAGCCCGAGCGCCACCGGCAGGATGAGCAGCAGCAGCAACCACTCGCGACGTGACGTTGCGGTCGATTCCATGAGCGTGAGGTGGCGACGTCGATCCGGCACGAGCGGCAATGACCGAGCCCATTACCGAAGAGTAGCGACGTTACCCAGTCGCCATGCGAACGCGACTCGGAATCTCCCTCCCCGCTTCCCCAGCGGGAACGACACTTGCTTGACCCACTTGGTCGATCTCGATGAAGTCGGGCGGCGACGGCCGCGCCCGTGGAGAACCACATGACCCTGCGATTCTTGCTCCTGCTCGGCGAAGCGATCCTCATGGCCCTCGCGGTCAGCCGCCCCGTGGTCGCGAGGCAGGACGAACGTGGGGTCACCCTTCAGCCCGCGAAGCTGATCCCGGTCGGTGCCGCGCCGGCGGATGCGGAACCCGGCGTGAACCACCTCGACGAAGTGATGACGAGCCGCTTCTGCGCCGATTGCCATCCAGCAATCTACGCCGAGCACGAGATGAACACGCACGGCCGGGCGTTCACCGACGCCGAGGTCCGCCTGGCGACCGGACGCTTCGACCACGGCGACTGCATCCGCTGCCACACGCCCCGCCCGATCTTCGAGACCGGGATCGGCCAGAATCCCCTCCGCCGTCACCACAACCTGGAGGAAGGGAACACGTGCATGACCTGCCACTGGCGGGAGGAGTACGACTATTCGAACTTCCACGGTGGCAAGGAGTGCGTGGGCGCGTTCGATCCTCGCGTCGGCGAGGTCGAGGCCTGCGCGTCGTGCCACCGCAACCACGGCACTCCCTACCAATGGGAGAAGGCGCCGACTGGGAAGCTCGCGGGAAGGACCTGCATCGATTGCCACATGGCGAAGGTGCGCCGCCCGGTCGCGGTCGGCGAGGAGCCGCGCCGCGTCGCGAGCCACGTCTTCCCCGGCGCGCGGAGCTCGAGCCAACTGCAGCGGGCCTACCAGTACACGGCCGAGCTCGACGGCAACGAGGCCGTGGTGACGATCACCAATCGTGGCACCGGGCACCACTTCCCGACCGAGCTGAAGCAGCGGTCGGTCGAGTCGCTCGTGATCGTGCTGGACGAAGACGGCGACGAGGTGTCGCGCTCGCGCATGGTCTTCCGCGACCCGTACAAGCGGCCCTACGGGCTGACCCTCCCCGTCAACACGCAGATCCCCCCCGGTCAGACGCGCGAGCATCGCGTCCCGATCAAGGTGTCCGGCGGCACCGTGGTGACCGAGCTGCACTTCAAGCAGTACTTTCCGATCGAGGACCACCATCCGGACCTCGCGCGCCTCCTCGAGACGCGGACGCTTCTATTCGCCGGGATCACGCCGTCGGACAAGCCGATCGAGTCGGCCCCCGACGTCCGCGTCGTCACGCCCGAGTCGGTGGCGGTCGACGTCGCGAGCCCGGCGAACCTCGTCGACTTCGCCCATCCGTCGATCGGCACCGTCGAGATCTCGATCCCCGACGGCGACGACGAGGCGACGATCGCACGCTTGATCGAGATGTTCCAGTTCCCGGTGCCGGAGGGGAACCGGCTCGCGCAGCAACGGCTCGTGGAGATCGGCGCCCCCGCGATCCCGCCGCTCATCGTCGCGCTCGGGTCGTGGGACAACAAGACGTGGAACCAGGCGATGGGCGTGCTCGGAAAGCTCGGCGACGAGTCGCTGCCGGCGCTGCTCGCGGCGATCGACCACGAGCAGCTCTACGTCCGCGCGCACGCGCGCGAGATGCTGACGCGCGTGGGATGGCTCGGCAACGACGACGCCGCCGTGCAATCGCTGATCGATGCCCTTGGAGCGAAGAACGCGGTCGACCGCGAGAGCGCGGCGCGGGCGCTCGGCGCGCTCGACCTGTCGGTCGCGATCCCCGACCTCCGCGGGCGTCTGTCCGATCGCGACCCGGACGTCGTCCGGGCGGCCGCCCTCAGCCTGGCGAGGCTCGGCGACAGGGACGGAATCGACGCGATCGAGCAGGCGATGGGGCTCGCGACGTTCCCCGAGACGCGCTGCGACCTCGCGTTCGCGTTGGCGCAGCTCGGCTCGCCCGCCGGCGTTCCGGTGCTGCTCTCCGGGTTGAACTACAAGGACGACCTCGTACGCGAGGCGTACTTCGAGGCGTTCTTCGCCGTGACCGGCGTCCATCTCGGCTACGACCCGTACCTGCCGTACGCCGATCGGCTCGCCGCGGTGTCGGACCTCACCGCATGGTGGGCGGCCAAGGGCGGCGCCGACGCGTTGCGGCGCGGCCCGCGCACGGGGTCGCGGACCAACGCACGCGCGTGGTTGCTGGTCGAGCAGCTTGCTGGCGGCGATGGCACGGTCGCGGGCGGCGATGACGAATCGATCATGGAGGAGCTCGAGTCCATGGGCCTCGACGCGGTCCCCGCGCTGCTCAAGGGCCTGAAGTTTCCGAGCGGGTTCGCCGACAAACGCACCCGGATCTGCGAGGCGCTCGGACGCGTCGGTTCGCCGGACTCCGCGCCCGCGTTGAGCGCGACGCTCCGCGATCCGGTGATCGCGGTCGCCGCGTGGGCATGCTGGGCACTCGAATCGGTCGCCGACAAGGAGACGCTGCCGGCGCTCGCGCGCTACCAGGACCGTCTCCGCACGCTCGCCGCGCGCGGCCAGATCCCTGTGTTCCTCGGCTCGGCCGACCACCTCGTCGCGCAAGCGGCGCGGACGCGGCTCCTGGTCGGCGACCCGAACGCGAGGCAGGACCTGGTCCGCATCCTCCTCTCCGACGACCCGCTGGCGCGCACCGTCGCGATCGAGGCCCTCGAGGAGAAGTTCGACGAGCGCCGCGGCTACGACCCCGAGGCGGCACCCGAGGAGCGGCGCGCGGCGGCGATGGAGTGGACGAAGTAAGGGTTCGCACGAGGACCACCACCCCGTTTCGTGCGGCCCTCTCCGCCCCTGGCTGCGCAGCTCCTTCTTGGGCCCCGTCGGGACGGCGACACCGCCGCACCCCGGGACCCGACGTTCCGTCACGAATCCTGCCGTCGTTCCGTCGCCGCGACGGTGGGGAGGACGCGCACGTGGAGACCTCGGAAACGCACCGCGCGGGCGACACCGGCGGCGGTGCCGGGGATCCGGAGCGCGATCGAGCCGGACCGAGCGGCGGAGGTCGTCCCGTCCGTGCGCCCGTCCTCGATCACGCGCGCGCCGTTCCACCAGGTCTCGACGAACGGTTCGGTGCCGGTGACGCGGACGTCGAGGTGGTTCCAACCTCTCGCCCACCCGATCGCCGCGCAACGCGAGACCGGGACGCCCGCCCCCGCCTCCGCCGCGCGCACGATCACGTCGAAGTCCGTCGGTCGCACGGCGGCAACGTCGATCGACAGCTCGAAGTCGGAGAAGGCGGCGCGCGTCGCGAGGCTCGCGTCCCGATCCGATCCGACCCGGCCGACGACCGCGCCGTCCTCGATCGTCCAGCTCGTGTCGTGCGCGTCGCGCGGCTCGACGTCGAACGCGTCCAACGTGCGGCCGTCGAACAGCGGTCGGAAGCGCGGGTCGTCGACGAACGCCGTCGCACCGAGCCGCCGCGCGAGCGCGCGCCCCTCGAACGCGCCGAGCACCGAGACCGCCGAGGCGAGCGCGTCGGCCGTGGCCCCGTCCTGGGCGATGACGCTCACGCACGGGGCGTCCCGGAGCGGCTCGCCGGCGCGCGGGTCGAGGACGTGCGAGTAGCGGACGCCGTCGATGACGACGTGCTGCTCGGTGTCGCCCGACGTCGCGATCGCCGCGTTCGCGATCTCGTGGACCCGGTCCGTGACCCCGCAGCCCGACCTCACCCGCCACCCGCTTCGCCCCGGCGGCGCGTCGCCGAGCGTCAGGTCGCCGCCGAAGTCGATCAGTGCGGCGCCGGCACCGTACGCACGGAGGACGTCGAGGGCGCGGTCGGCCGCGTACCCCTTGCCGATGCCGCCGAAGTCGAGGGCCATGCCCTCGATCGCGAGCGAGATCGATCGAGTGGTGTGGTCGACGACGACTTTCTCGAATCCGACCCGTGAGCGCGCCGCCGCGACCGCGCCCGCGGCCGGACGGCGCCCCGTCCGCCGAGAGTCGCGCCACAGCCGCACCAGCGGTCCGACCGTGACGTCGAACGCTCCGCCGCTCTCCCGCGCGACGGCGAGCGAACGATCCAGCGCGGCCAACAGATCGCTCGACGCCCCCGTCGACCCGCGGCCCGCCCGGCGCTCCAACCGCGCGACCTCGCCTTCGACGAGGTAGTCCGACAGCGCCTGGTTCACCCGCTCCATGCGCGCGAACGCGGCCCGCGCCGCGGACTCCGCGACGCCGGCGTCCCGCGCGTAGAGGACGAGTCGCGCCTCGACGCCCATGACCAGCTTCGTATACTCGTACCGGTCATCGGCAAGAGCCGGCCCGATCGCGGTTCCCGAGGAGAGCAGCAGAATGAGGTGGAGCGTCGTTCGCGGACTCATCGTCGCCGGTTCGTGCTTCGTGCCCGCCGCCGGCGTCGCGGATGACGAGGCCGAGAAGCAGAGCCCGGCCCCCGCCGCGCCCGAGCGGTTCACCGAGACCTTATCCGGAACGACGGTCTGCTTCGAGATGGTACGCATCCCGGCGGGAAGCCTCGAAGTCGACGACGCGCTCGCCGAGAGCGGCCGTCGAACGATCGACGTCCCGCCGTTCTGGATCGGTCGCACCGAGGTGACGTGGGATCAGTACGACGTCTTCGTCTTCTCGCTCGACGGCGACCACGGACCGAAGGAGTTCGACGCCGCGTCGCGCCCGACGAAGCCATACATCAACGCCGACCGAGGGTTCGGGCACACCGGCTACGCCGCGATGTCGATCGCGCACGGCGGCGCCGCCGCGTACTGCGGCTGGCTCTCGCAGAAGACCGGCCGCCGCTACCGTCTGCCCACCGAGGACGAGTGGGAATACGCGTGCCGCGCCGGCGCGACCGGCGCGTACTCGTGCAACGCGGCAGAGCTCGAGCAGCACGCATGGTTCGTCGACAACTCCGACTTCATGACCCACGCCGTCGCCACCAAGAAGCCGAACGCGTTCGGGCTCCACGACATGCATGGCAACGTCGTCGAGTGGGTGGCGGGACGGGACGGCGAGCCGGTGACGCGCGGCGGCTCCTATCTCGACCCCGCCGATCGCCTGCGCTGCGACGCCCGCCGCGCGCCATCGCGGCTGTGGAACGCGAGCGATCCGCAGATCCCGAAGAGCGTGTGGTGGCTGTGCGACGCTGGTTTCGTCGGCTTTCGCGTGGTCTGCGAGGACCCGGCCGCCACCGGCACTCGAGCCGACGATGACGCTCCACCCGATCAGGACCGGTAGCTCACGAAGCGCCCGGCCTTCACCGACCCGCCCACCGACCCGTCCACCGAGGAACGATTCGATGCTCCACCCGAAGTACGAAGATCCGCGCGGCCTCTCCCGGCGACGCTTCCTGAAGGGTTCGGCGGCCACGTTGTTCGCGCCGCTGGTGCTGACCAAGGCGAGCGCGGCGATCCGGGCGAGCATCGACGACGAGATCAAGGTCGGACTCGTCGGCTGCGGCGGGCGCGGCACGGGCGCGGCGGTGCAGGCCCTCGACGCAAACGGCGGCAATCAGGTGCTGACGGCGGTCGCCGACGTCTTCGCGGATCAGGTCGAGCGTTGCGTGCAGAACCTCGCCGCCCACCTCGGCGACCGCGCTCGCGACGTCGTTCGCGTCGACGAAGCGCACCGCTTCGTCGGCTTCGACGCGTACCAGCGGCTCATCGACAGCGACGTCGACGTCGTCCTGCTGGCGGCGCCCCCCCACTTCCGGCCCGCGCACCTGAAGGCGGCGATCGCGGCCGGCAAGCACGTCTTCTGCGAGAAGCCGATCGCGGTCGACGCCCCGGGCGTCCGTTCCGTGCTCGAGACCGCGGAGCAGGCGCGCGCGCGACGGCTCTCGATCGTCTCCGGATTCTGCTGGCGGTACAACGTGCGTCACCGCGAGTTCTACGAGCGCGTGCTGCAGGGCGCTCTGGGCGAGATCCGCAGCATCTACAGCAACTACAACTCGAGCCCGCTGCACACCAACCCGCGCGACCCGAAGTGGAGCGAGATGGAGTTCCAGCTCCGCAACTGGCAGCACTTCGACTGGCTGTCGGGCGACCACATCGTCGAGCAGGCAGTGCACAGCCTCGACAAACAGGCATGGGCGATGGGCGACCGGCCGCCGCTCCGGTGCACTGCGGTCGGCGGGCGCCAGGCGCGGTTCGGCGAGGAGCGTGGGAACGTCTACGACCACTTCAGCGTCGCGTACGACTATCCCGACGGCGTGAAAGCGTTCCACATGTGCCGGCAGATCGCGAACTGCAGCAACGAGAACAACGACTACCTCTGGGGCTCGAAGGGCAACGGCACCCTCAACGGCTGGGCGCCCCTTCACAAGATCGACGGCGAGAACGCGTGGAACTACGAAGGCGAGGGGAACGATATGTACCAGCAGGAGCACGACGAGCTCTTCGCGACGATCCGCGCCGGCGAGCCGCGGAACGACGGCACGTGGATGAGCCACAGCACGCTCCTCGCGATCATGGGCCGCATGGCCGCCTACACCGGCCAGACGATCACCTGGGAACAGGCGTTGAGCTCCGAGGATCGGCTCGGTCCCGACGCCTACGAGTTCGGCGACGTCGTGGCGCGCGATGTCCCCATCCCGGGCCGGACGCGGTTCATCTGAGTCGCGATCCCGAGTCGAACGGAGGCGCTACGTGATCGACCGCAGGACGTTTCTGGCCGGAGTCGGCGCGGCCGGCGCGGTGAGCCTGATGCCGGCGACCAACCTCGCCGACGACGGCGAGCCGCGGGCGCGGCGGCTGAAGAAGTCGCTCAAGCTCGGCATGGTGCAGGTGGACGGCTCGCTCGAGGACAAGTTCCGCGTGCTGAAAGAGGTCGGGTTCGACGGCGTGGAGCCGGACAGCCCGTCGACCCTCGACCTCGACGAGCTCGTTGCCGCGAAGAAGGCGACGGGCCTCGAGATCCCGGGCGTCATCGACTCGGTCCACTGGGGAAAGCCCCTGAACCACCCCGACGCCGCGGTCCGCCGCGAAGGCCGCGAGGGGCTCGAGCGCGCGCTGAACGACGCGAAGCGGCTCGGCGCGAGCACCGTGCTCCTCGTGCCTGCGGTCGTGAACCGCGACCTTGCCTACGACGACGCCTACCGTCTCTCCCAGGCGGAGATCCGCCGGGTGCTCCCCCTCGCCGAGGAGCTCGACGTGAGGATCGCGCTCGAGAACGTCTGGAACGGCTTCCTCCTCTCCCCCCTCGAAGCGGCGCGCTACGTCGACGAGCTCGAGAGCGACGCCGTCGGCTGGTACTTCGACGTCGGCAACGTCGTCAACTACGGCTGGCCCGAGCAGTGGATCCGCGTTCTTGGCAAGCGCGTCCTCAAGCTCGACGTCAAGGAGTACAGCCGCCAGAAGCGCGACGACGAGGGACTGTGGAAGGGCTTCCACGTGGAGATCGGCGACGGCGACTGCAACTGGCCCGCCGTCATGGACGCGCTCGACGAGGTCGGCTACACCGGCTGGGCCAGCGCCGAAGTCGGCGGCGGCGGGAGGGACCGGCTGGCGGAGATCGCGGCCCGCATGGACCGGGTCTTGGTCAGGTAGGAGCGCGCCGCGCGCGCTTCGTCACCGCCGCAAGCCTGCCTTCTCGTCTTCCAACATCCCCATCACCTTCACCGCGTCGTCCAGCTTGACCCTCAGCTCCCTCTTCCCGGCGCGGATCGCGTCGAGCAGGTGGCGCACCTCTCCGTCGTAGCCGTCGATCGGTTCGACGGGGATCGGGCGGATCGAGCCGACCTGCACGAGCTGAAGATCGGGAACGCGGCCGAACTCGTAGTCGATCGTCGCGTACTCGAAGACGACGGTGAACTGCATCCGGAACGGGAACCCGTCGGTGTGGTCCCAGCCGCCCTCGGCCACGACGTGAGCCGGACCGGCCTTGTAGCGGTAGAGCGTCGTGACGTGGTCGAGGCTCCCGGTGCTGACGACCTCGTCGGGCGTGCCGAACGTCCAGCGGATGAAATCGGCGTCGTGGATGTGGAGGTCGAGGAGCGCGCCACCGCAGGTCTCGGCGCTCGAATAGAAATCCGCCCACGCCGGTCGCGTGCCGAGCCGACGGAAGACCGCGCTCCGCGCCTCGCCGTACGTATCGTCCTTCACGCGATCCTTCAACCACTTCCACGCCGGCCAGAACCTCATGCACATCGCCGGCATGCACAGCGTCTTCGCGTCGCGCGCCGCCGCGGCGAGGCGCTCCGCGTCCGACAGCGTGAGGGCGATCGGCTTCTCGAGCAGGACGTGCTTTCCGGCCGCGAGCGCCTTCTCGGCGAGCTCCGCGTGCGACACCGTCGGCGTGCAGATGCTGACGAGCTGCACGTCGCCGTCCGCGAGCAACGCGTCGGGCGTCTCGTACGCCCGCACCGCGGCGGGGTCGAAGGTCGGCACGGTGCCACCCGCGGTGCCACCCATGGTTTCGATGTTCCCCCCGCGGCTCGGTCGCCCCGCGCGGCGGTCCGGGTCCGCGTCGCACACCGCGACGAGCCGGTTCCGGTAGCCGGCGTCGTTCGCGCGCAGGTACGCCCCCACGTGGGTCCGACCCATGAAGCCGAGACCGATCACCCCCACGCCCGTTTCACTCATGCTCCGAACTCCATCATCCGCCGGCGAGCCGACTGAATGTCACCGATACGGTCCTCGCCCGCTTCTCGCTCGATCATCAAGTCGACCGGGCCAACGTCCTCGTTCAGGACGTCGAGGAAGCGACGCCAATCGACTTCTCCGTCACCGACCCGATGCTCGGTGCCCCACGCGCCGGATACCGCCGCTCGCCTCGCGTCCTTGACGTGGGCCTGGCGGACGCATGGGGCGAGCGTCTCGAGCGCGCCGATCGGGTCGCCCATGCCGTAGAGGATCATATTCGCGGGATCGAAGTTCACGCCGACGTCGGGCCGGTCGAGCTGCTCGAGCACGCCGAGCAACGTTCCCGCCGTCTCCTGGCCCGTCTCCAGTGCGACCCGAACTCCCTCGTCGGCGAACCGATCGACGACCTCGCGCAGGCGGTCGATCAACGACCCGCGTTCGGGGTCGTCGCGCTCGTGCGGGAAGAACCCGGCGTGGAAGGTCACGAGGTCGACGCCGAAGCGACGCGCGAGGCGCGCGTTCTCCTCGGCCGCGCGGCGGTTCGCCGGCCAGTACTCGTCGGCGCGGACCCCTCCCGTGCGCCGGATCGATTCGAGCGACGAGTAGTCCTCGCCCGCCATCTCCATCATCACGGAGCGAACCTCCACGCCGAGCCGCGCGACCCGTACGACGGTCTCCTCGAACGTCCACCGGCCGCTTCGGATCGGCTCGAGCGCGAGCTGGACCGCGTCGACTTCGACCGCCTCGAGCTTCCGGGCCAGGTCCTCCGGGCTGGTTGGTCGAAGCGACCAGGAGCACACTCCCACTCGTCGTTCCATGCGCGTCCCTCGTAACGTCGCCAACGGTGCCGCCGAGTTGAGCGGCCGACCGGGGGCGCCGGTAGGAAAAAGTCGCCTTCCGCGCCAAATGCGCGGCCGGAGCGCGCGCCGGCGACTCGACGAGAGTTCGTGACTCGACGCTGACCCTCGCCGCGTCGTGAGCTCCGCTTCAGGGAATGATCAGCTCGAACTCCACGCCGTTGGTCGCCGCGAACCCGTTCGGTCCGGTCGGGTCGTCGAACCACGACTGCGTGTAGAAATACCCGCCGCGCGGCAGATGGAGCGCGGGCGGGAGCGGCGCCCCGACCGAGACCTGCCCCCCGCCGTTGGTCGCGACCGCGACGAGGATGGATGGATCCGGAACGAGCGTCCCACCGAGGAACGGCGCGAGGAGCTGGTTCGCCGAGATGATCAGGAGCCCGCCCTGCGCGGAAGGGCCCTGGTCGACCGCGAACGACAGCACGTTCGATCCCGCGTCGTATTCGACGGCGAGCTCGGGGTCGCCGTTGCTGCCCGTCAACGCGAAGCCGACGTCGTGGTTCGCGCCGAGACCGGTGAAGAGCCCCAGGCACGAGTTGACGACGCGGTTGCGCATCACGCCCACGACGGTCGGGTGGAAGTAGGTCGTCATGTTGTTCAGCCCGCCGGAGCAGAGGTGGCAGTAGCTCATCAACGTGCCGGAGCCGGTGCACGCCTGAGTCGACTGGCACGACCCGAAGTAGCCGCTCGGGGCGCATTGATCGATCGGAGTGGGGCAGTAGTCGTGCGTGTGCGGGCTGCCGAAGTTGTGGCCCAGCTCGTGCGCCATCACCACGAAGTCCCAGTTGCCGGAGTTGCCCTGCGCGATGGGGAATTGAGCGTCGCCGCCGAGGTTGCCGGACAGCGAGAACCCGTACTCGACGTTGCAAAGCACGTCGAGCCAGGCCACACCGCACCCCAGGTTCGCACCGCTCAAGAGGTGATAGAGGTCGGCCGCGACCGGACCACCGCCGAAGCTCCACTGGCCCTGGAACTCGAACAGCGCCCCGATGCAGTCCCCTCCGAGGTCCTGGCTTTGCCACGGATCGTTGTTCGACGTGTACAGCCCGAGGTAGGGCATCGAGAAGATCACCCCGACCTGTTCGCGGAAACGGTCGGAGACCGCGCCGAACAGCGTCATCGCGTAGGTCCGCGCCACGTCGAGATCGTTGAAGAGCTGATAGAACTGATAGTCGGTCTCGAGCGCGAGGCGCAGGTCGTAGATCGGCGTGAAGCCGGCCTGCGCCTCGATGGTCCCGCCGCTCGAGGCGACCCGCGGGGCCGGCGCGGGCCCCGCCACGCCCGGCGTCGTCATCGCCTGGATCCGGTCCGCCGCGCAGAACTCCGCCGGGATCCGCGCCAATGCGTTCGGGTCGACGCGAACGAAGCGCGATACGATCTCCGACCAGTCCCCGCCGACCTTCGGTCCCGCCACGAGGTCGACGGCTCGTCCCGCGGTGCGAACGACGCCGCGCGATCCGTGCCGGCTGAACGCGAAGAAGGCGGTCGACGCGTCGTCGCCGCGCACGGTGCCGGACCACAGGGTCAGCCCTTCGTCGAGCGGCGTGGGATTCGAGAAGCCGTCGACGGCGAACAACGCCCCGTCGGCCACCACGGAGAACCGAACAAGGTCGAGATCGACCGCGAGGCTCACGTCGAGGGCGACGTTCCGGAACCGGACGGACGACCTCGATCCGAGCGCGTCGAGCGCCGCGTCGTCCGGTGTCATGGTCACCGAGTCGAGGCCCACCGCGACGACGGTGAACGGGAACGGAAGCTCGAGCTGGGGAGCGGTCGCCGACGCGCTGGCGCAGAGCAGCACGAAGGAGCCCGCGAAGGTGATCATACGCATGCGATGGTCCTCACGTTCATTGGCCGGGGTCGAGACGCGTGCCGGGTGTGGCGCCGGCCAGTGTAACGATACGGCTTGCGCGCGTCTGGACGCGATTCGAGGACCGCCTACGATGGCGCCCCGTCGCGCCCACGCGCGCGCCGACGACCGTGCTCCCGGAGGCCCCGATGAACGAGCTGCGGATCGCGATGTGGTCCGGACCCCGCAACATCTCGACGGCGATGATGCGCTCGTTCGAGAATCGCGCCGACACCTACGTCTGCGATGAGCCGCTGTACGCGCACTATCTCGCGCGCACGGGGAAGGACCATCCGGGACGGGACGAGATCCTAAAGCGCCACGAGACGGACTGGAGGCGGGTCGTCGCGCAACTTACCGGACCGATCCCGAACGGACGCGCGATCTTCTACCAGAAGCACATGGCGCACCACCTCCTCGCCGGCGTCGACCGCGGCTGGCTCGACGCGTTGACGCACGCCTTCCTGATCCGCGACCCCGAGGAGATGCTGACGTCGTTGATCAAGAACGTCCCGAACCCGACGGTCGACGAGACGGGCCTCCCGCAGCAGGTCGAGATCTTCCGGCGGATCCGCCGCGCGAGCGGCGCCGTCCCGCCAGTGCTCGACGCGCGCGACGTCCTCGACGATCCGCCCCGCCACCTCGCCGCGCTGTGCGAACGTCTTCGCGTGCCGTTCGACGCGGCGATGCTCTCGTGGCGCGCCGGACCTCGCGACACCGACGGCGTCTGGGCGCCCCATTGGTACGACGCGGTCTACCGCACGACCGGGTTCGAACCGTTCCGGCCGAAGGACGAACGCGTCCCCGATCGGTTGAGATCCGTGCTCGACGCGTGTCGACCGATCTACGACGAGCTCTACCAACACCGCATCCACTAGTGGTGTGATTCAGATTGTTGGTGGATTATCCGGAGGTCATCGTCGTCGCTGGCAAGGCGCGACGACGACCGCGTATTCGAGATACGTCGAGGAGGAGCAACGCAGCAAGCGATGACGAGGGCCCCGGAGAAACG
>CAZYQW010000084.1:0-187323 GCA_964649825.1 uncultured Phycisphaeraceae bacterium
CGGCATCGCCACACCCGCCACCTTTGAACTGACCAACGCCGCGAGTTTTGCCGCCGTCATCAACGGGGCACCTCCCTCCAGTCTGGAAGGGACGCCGATCGATCTCACCAGTGCCATCACAGGGAATACCGACTTCGGCCCCTTCACCTATCGCTGGGAGGTCATCCGGGACGAACTCAACCGGTTCCTTCAAGGGTGGGCGGGCTATTTCGCCTACGACAGTGCCCACTCTGCCTTTCGTCGCCTGGACATCCATGTGACAGAGAGGGTGAAGAACCTCCTGCGAAAGCGCCACAAGCTGCCACCCTCCACGGTGCGCTTCAGGTACGACGAGGTGCACCGCGAACTGGGAGTCCTGGAGCTATGCAGCTACCCACGCTGAATGCCCCGCGTGAAATCTGTCCGGGAGCCGGATGCGGGAAATCCGCACGTCCGGTTCGATGAGCGGGGACGGGAAACGGAGTTATGGATCGGACTGAGGCACCGGCACAAACGGCGAAAGCCGCCGGCAAACGGCTACTCCCCGGCCCTACGACCACCGCGCCCGTCCTCGACTCTACGTGCGGCAAGACGGGCGGAGACGCGCTTGGCGCACTGAATCGTCCGGGCTGAGAGACGCGCCGTGCCCCGCCCTCGCTCACGCAAGGCCGGGGCACGTTTGAAGCGCGGCTACTCGCCGAACGCCTGCTCCCAGAAGAACGGACCGCGGTCGTCCTCCCAGTACGGCGCCGGCCGGCTGCGCCATGGGTATTCGCAGGTGTCGTAGATGTTCATCGGCGGCAGACCCCGGCAATCGTCGTCGCCGCAGGTGTCCGCGAGCAGATAGAACGGCGACACGACCAGGTCCAGCGCGTGGGCCAACGTGTAGGCACCGTGCTTCACCATGTGGCCGGGGATCGTGAGCGGAGCCCAGGCGATCGCCGCCGCGGTGTCGGCGTACTCTTCCTGCCACGGAATCGGCTCATCCTCGCACTCCGGTTCCCACCGCTCCGCGTAACGCGACTGCGGGTACCAATCGAGCGCGTCATAGACGCCGTTGATCGGAATCGTCGCGGGCGAGGTCGCCACCACGACCAAGTCCTGATGGACGCGGTCCCATGAACCGTTCTGACAACCAAACATCGGGGCGGCGAGGAGGACCGCCAAGAGGCCGGCAACGCGACTCGTCATCACGTGAACCCTCTTCTCGTAGGAGACGTTCGACGCCGCCAGGGCGGGCACGGCGCCCGGACCGCGGCGAGATCTGTCGTGATCGAAGTCTGGACGACCGCGACGACCGACAGTCGCGCGAGTGCAACCCCGACTCGGGCCCGGGTTCCCTCCGCTCCGACTGTATCGAGCCGCGTCGCCGTCGGTCTTGAGGGAATCCTTCGGGTCGACGCGTCACCCCGAACGATTCAGGCCCGTCCCGCGCCTGGCGGGTGCTCGTCGCCGATCTCTGCGTCGTTCGTCGTCGAGAACCCAACCGGGTCGATGTCCTCCTCACGCCTTGATCTCGACGACGATCACTCCGCCAGGGAAGCTCGCTCCAAACCTTGCAACCGGTCTGTCGGTCCAAGCATGGGGTTGTGCTCCCGCGCCGCTCCGTTTCTCGCGGGACGGGCGTGAATCGTCCGGGGTCACTTCCTCACTCGCTCGAGCTTCGAGATCCTCCCGCGGAAGTTCCAATCCATCACGTACAGGTTCCCGTCCCGGTCCCACGCGGCCGAGTGCGGCGACAGGAACTCGCCGTCCTTCCAGTGCTCGCGGTCGACGTCGTTCCGCGCCCGCCGCGCGGGGTCCGGCTGATCCCCGAGATGCGCCACGAGCTCGTTCTTCGGACCGAGGATCGTTACGCGACCCGCGAGGTCGGGGACGACCAGGAAGTCGCCCTGCTGGAACACCTTGCACGGTCGGCGCAGGTGCTCGGACGCGAACACCTCGAGGTGGTTTCCCTCCAGGTCGAAGCTCTGCAGCCGGCCGTTCTCGCGGTCGGCGATGACGAGGATCGCACTCTCGTGGCGCTGGTCGACGCAGAGTCCGTGCGGCGTACGGAACTTGCCCGGCTCGTTTCCCGGGCCGCCGAACGTCGCGACGCGCGTCCCGTCGGCCTTGAAGCGGTGGACGTAGCCGAGGCCGTAGCCGTCCGCGACGTACAGATCGCCGTTCGGTGCCGCCGCGATGCCGGTCGGCCGGAACTGATCCTCGCGGTCGTAGACGCCCGAGTCCATCGGCGGGAGGATGCGCATCAGCACTTGGCCATCGAGCGTCATCTTGACGACTTGATGCAGTTCCAGGTGGCTGATGAAGAGGACCTCGCGATCGCCGTCCTTCGCGATCGTCATGCCGTGGAGGCCGCGTTCGAACTCCTCGCCGAACGACGCGGCCGGCGAGCCGTCCGGGTGAACCGCGATGATCGCGCGCTTCGTGTCGGTGTTGAAGAAGATCCGACCCGCCCCGTCGACGACGACGTCGCCGTGCGTGTTCCCGAGCTCGCCTTCGATCTTCAACCAATTGGAGACCCAACGATAGGTATGCTCGCCGGCCCCGAGGAGAACCTCCGGAGCGGCGGTCTCTGCCGACGTGAGAACCGACAACAGGACGAGGAGAGGGAACGACATGGCATCCTCGAGATCGCTTGTGGGACGCCGGATCATAGTCGAACGATCGCCGGATCGAGGCGGCGGGAGCCGGTCATGAGAGATCCGCGCGTCGTGATCGGCGTCGACGGCGGCGGGACGCGGACGCGCGTGGCGGTCGTGACCGAGTCGTTCGAGTGCCTCGGGATCGGCGAATCCGGGTCCGGAAACTTCCACGACGTCGGCGCCGACGTCGTCGGCGAGCACGTCGCCGAGGCCCTCGCGCGCGCCTGGCACGCGGCGCGGCGCGAGCCGATCGCGCCGTCCGCCGCGTTCCTCGGCATGGCGAGCGTCGCGACGGAGGCGGCGCGCGGGTTCATACGCGCCGTCGCCGCGCGGACGGGCCTCGGTCCCGAGAGCCGGGTCGGCGTGGATCAGGACCTGCGCATCGCGCTGGCCGGGGGGCTCGCCGGAGCGCCGGGAATCGTGTTGATCGCGGGCACCGGCTCGTCCTGCTACGGCCGGACCGCGGAAGGGCGATGCTGGCAGGCCGGCGGGTTCGGCAGCTTCCTCGACGACGGCGGGAGCGCGTTCGATCTCGGACGCCGCGCGATGATCGCCGCCGTCCGTGCGTACGACGGCCGCGGGCATCCGACGCGCCTGCTGGACGACGTGATGAACACGTTGCGCCTCGACGACCTTCGCGAACTGCTCCCGCTCGTCGACGCGGACGGGATGTCGCGCGCCGCGATCGCCGCCCTCGCACCGCTCGTGACCCGCGCGGCGGAGAACGGCGACGCGGTCGCGGCGGCGATCATCGACCGCGGCGTCGACGAGATCGCGCTCGCGGTGGAAACGGTCGCGCGGAAGCTCGAGGAGGCGACGCCGACGGTGACCCCGTCGGGCGGCCTCGCCCACTCGGGCCCGGCCTACCGCGAGCGGCTCGACCGCGCGATCCGCGCCCGCTGCCCGGGGTCGATGATCGTCGACCCGATCCTCCCGCCGGTGCTCGGCGCGGCGCTCCTCGCGCTCGAGTCGATCGGAGCCGCCGCTTCGCCGGCCGCGATCGATCGGCTCCGGGGGTAGAGGGAACTGATCGTCGCCCGGGCTCTAACATGATGCCGTCCGCGTCGATGGTCCGCTGAAGAGTCCCACTTCCGTGTCGTTCGATCCCCACGATGTGCATGCTTGGCGACGGCTCCTCGAGGACGAGCAACGTTCGCTCGTCGAGGCCGCGGCAGCGTCGGATCCATCGGACGCGAACGCCATTTCGCGCCTGCGTTCGCGGTTCGGCGGCGCGCTCGTGCCGTACGCGATCGAGCTCGCGAAGGCGCGGGTCGCGGCGCGCGGGCGGCTCGAGCGGCCCGAGTCGATCGTGGCCGACCTCGCCGGCGTCGAGCAGGCGACGTCCGCGGCGACGGCCGCTCACAAGGCCGCGCGGTTCCGCGCGGTGGGGGCCACGGCGGTCGTCGACCTCTGCTGCGGCGTCGGCGGCGACGCCGTCCACCTCGCGCGGGTGGCCGAGGTACGCGCGTTCGACGACTCGCCGGCGCGGGCGTGGATGTGCGAGCGAAACGCGACCGCGACGGTCGTCGTCGCCGACGTCACGAGGATTCGCATTCCCGACGCGACGTTCCATCTCGATCCGGCCCGCCGCGACGAGGGTCCGCGGCGACGCCGGCCGACCTTCGCGGAGTACCGCCCCGGTCCCGAGTTCCTCGCGTCGCTGCTGCGCTCGCATCCCGACGGCGCGGTGAAGCTCGGGCCGGGCATCGACGTCCGGGCGATCCCGGGGCTCGATCGTCACGAGCTCGAGTTCGTCTCCGAGCGCGGCCGTTTGAAGAGCGCGATCCTGTGGTGCGGAATCCTGGCGGAGGGGCCTGGCGAGGCGACGGCGACGCTTCTGCCCGGGGGCGAGCGCGTGCGAGGGCGACCACGGCGGCCGGAGATCGCCGAGTCCGCGGCCGAGTGGCGTTACCTGTACGTGCCGGACCCGAGCCTCGAGCGTGCCGGGCTGGTCGGCGCGGTCGCCGATCCGCACGACCTGCGGGAAGCCCACCCCGGCCTCGGCCTTCTCGTCGGCGACGAGGCGATCGACGACCCGTGGCTCGTGCGCTTCCGCGTCGAGACGCTCGTTCCCTGGCGCGAGCGCGACGTCCGCCGGTGGCTGGCTCGCCACGACGCGGGCGTCGTCGAGGTGAAGACCCGGGACGGCGTCGTCGATGCGAACGACGTCGCGCGGCGGCTGTCGGGTACGGGAGGCGAGCGGTTCACCGTCTTCGTCCTGCGGCTCGGGAAGCGGAAGGTCGCGGTCGTGGGGCGACGCGGCGGCTGAACGCGGCGTGGCCCTCCTACGGCGTCACACGATGGTTCGCGCGAACGAGTCGCGGATGGCGTTCGCGAGCTCGCCGCGGCGGAACGGCTTCGTGAGGAGGCGGCTGCCGTCGTGCAGCAGCGTGTTCCCTCGGATCACCTCCTCGGTGTATCCGGACATGAACAGCACGCGGAGACCCGGGCTCACGCGGCGGGCCTCGGCCGCGAGCTCGAAGCCGTTCATGCCGTCCGGAAGGACGATGTCCGTGAGTACGAGGTCGGGACGCGGATCCTCCTGGAGGCGCATCAACCCGTCGCGTGCGCTCTCGGTCCCGATCGCTTCGTAGCCGAGCTCGGTCAGCGTACGTTCGAGCATCTCGCGCACGGACGTGTCGTCCTCCACGATCAGGATCCGCTCGCCTCGTCCGCGCGGCCGGCCGGCCGGATGCGCGACGCGGCTCGGCGTGGGCGAGTCGCTCGAGGCCGGCGGAAGGTACAGCTCGACCGTCGTGCCGCGACCGAGATGGGAGGCGATCTCGATGTGCCCGCCGGACTGCTTGATGAACCCATAGACCATGCTCAGTCCGAGGCCGCTCCCCCGGCCGACGTCCTTGGTGGTGAAGAACGGCTCGAACACACGGTCGAGGACGTCGCGCGACATCCCTTCGCCGTCGTCGGTGACGCGGATCAGGACACAGTCGCCGAGGGGTGCGGCGCCCCGTTCGCCGTCCGTGCGATCGAGGGTCGCGTTCGACGTCGCGATGACCACGTGCCCGCCCGCCGGCATCGCGTCGCGCGCGTTGACCGCGAGGTTCAGCAGCGCGGTCTCGAGCTGGGTGGCGTCGACGAGGATCGGCCGCACGTCCGGCGACAGCTCGGTGCGGACGTCGATCGTCTCCCCGAGCGAACGCTGCAGCAACGTCGTCATGCGGGACACGAGCTGGTTCACGTTCGTGACCTCGGGGCGCAGAGGTTGTCGCCTCGAGAATGCGAGCAGCCGTTGCGTCAGCTCGGCCCCTCGCCGTGCGGCGAGGTTCGCGTCGCGAAGGAGCTCCAGCGACCCGATGTCCTCGAGGTGAGGCTCGAGAAGGTCGAGGTTCCCCATCACCACCGTGAGCAGGTTGTTGAAGTCATGCGCGATCCCGCCTGTGAGCCGTCCGGTCGCCTCCATGCGTTGGGCCTGACGCAGCTCCTCCTGCTGCCTCCGCTCGGCGGTGATGTCGGTCAACACGACGAACGTGCCGCCGTCGGGGAGGCGATGCTCGACGATGCGCACCCACATCTCGGCTCTGCGTTGGATCTCGAGCGGCTCGGTCGGGGTCCTGTGCTGCGCGAACCGCCAGCGGAGCCACTTCTCCTCCTGACCCTCGGCCTCCGCGATCAGGCGCAGCGAGATCTGCTCATGCATGAGCTCGTGGAACGTGCGTCCGACGATGTCCTTTGCCGGTCCCAGTGAGTCGCGGAAGTGGCGGTTGAAGAAGACCAGGCGGTCATCGGCGTCGAAGAGCGCGATGCCCTGCGAGATCTTGTCGACCGCGTCGAGGAGGAGCTGCTCGGCACGCTGCCGCTCACGGACTTCGTCCTCGAGCTGGCTGCGCGTCGATTCGAGCTGCGACGTGCGGTACTCCACGAGCTGGGTGACCTCGCCCTCACGGGACATCAGCGCACGGATGTACGCGGCGAGCAGCAGGCTGAGTCCGAGCCCGAGGCCGAGGATGGCGTACGGCAGCACGGCGAGCGAATTGGGGTCGTCGACGTCGACGAACGCGAGCGTCCAAGTCCGATCGCCGAGGGTCAGCGGTTCGGCGCGCACTGCGCTCGAGACGATCTGGCCGGCGTCGTACGACCGCGCCGAGTCAGAGGCGTCGAGCCCCCTCGAAGTGAATCGCACCCGGCTGACGCCGTCGTCCTGGGGTTCGATGAGGTACACATCGAGGCCGCGCGGCGACGTGCGGTCGATCACCCGTTCGATGATCGAGTCGACGCACATGTCGGCCACGACCAGGCCTTCGAACGCGCCTTGCCGCCATTCGACGTTGTCGTGTGCGACGTGGCCGCGGTAGATCGGGGAGAAGACGAGGAATCGGCAGCCGGGGGCGCAGCCGACGCCGCCGAACCGATCGGCGACCGCCGCCGCGCGGACGGAGCCCGTGTCGCGAGCGTCGAGGATCGCGCGGCGCCACTCGGGAACCGAGCCGAGGTCGAGGCCTTCGAACGAGGCGCTCTGGGACAGCGGAGATCCGAACAGGACCGGGAAGTAGTCGTCGCGGACGGCGGCCGGACTCTCGCGGCTCCGCCCGTCGAGATCGTAGAGGTCGAACGACTCGCCGCGTTCGGCGCGCGTCTCGGCGACGAATCGCTTGCGTTCTTCGCCGGGGACTCTCGGGCACCACGCGTATGCGTTGGCGCCGGTCTCGAACCGCCGCAGGTTGATCGAGAACGCCTCGAATTCCTCGCGCGTGACGTACTCGGTCGCCGCGTAGAGCCCCTGGAAGACGGAGACGCCGACGAGCACGCCATCGACGAGATCACGGACCCTGGACGCCGTGGCGAGCGCGACCCGTTCGCATTCGAAGCGCCAGTACGACTGCTGTCGCTGGTGCGTGACGAAGAATGCGATGGACGAGAGGACGACTCCGAGCAGAAGCACCAGGATCGGAGGCAGGTTCCGGCGGGTTCGCTCCATGACCAAACGGACTACCAATCGCGTACGAGTTGGCCGCTCAGTCTACAGGTTCCCGCCGGCGCGCCCCCGCGAGGGCGAGCACTTCTTCCGGTCCGCGCGATCAGAACGCGAAGTCGAACCGCGCGAGGACGTCCTGATACGCGTACTCGATGATTCGCCTCGAACGAGGAGAGTAGTAGGAGCGGTAGTCCCGCTTTTTGCCCGGCGTCGCGTGATAGCGAGGGATCCGCACCTGCGTCGAGACGCCGGCCTCACGCAAGACGCGCTGGAACTCGTCGTCGAGCCGTTCATAGCGCATCACGGCATCGACGCCTGCCGAGAACCGGAGGATCCCGTTTCGCCGACCGAGACCGCGCATCCGATCGAGACGCCCGACCGCGTAGTGCCTCGCGATCCAGTCGTCGAAGTCGTGGTCGCGGCAGTACTCCACGTCCTCGACGACGTCCTCGAGGCCCTCGAACCGCTTGGCGACCTGGACGCGTCGTTGGAACCGGTACTTCCGCTTGACGAACTTCGAGACCAGGTAGTCGAACGGGTTTCGCACCGTCGTGAATTTGAAGAGCTGGCCGGCATCCTCGCGCGAAAGGACGCGGTGCTTCAAGAGCTCGCCCAGCGCGCAGTGCTTGCGTCGCACGAGCAGCTTGCCGTTCTCGTTCACGACGGGTTCCGGCGGGAACCAGTCGCCGCCCAGGTGATCGCGCAGCGCCTTCGACGTGGCCGAGCAGCCGGTGAGCGGGGTCATGATGAAGAGGAGCTGGTGCTCGCGGCAGATCGTCGCCATCGCTACGCCTTCCTGCGGCGCATCAACCGCAGGCCCGACCAGGTCGCATCGATCGCGCAGACCTTCACGTCGACGAGGCCAAGGGGCAGAGCGACGTCGCGCACGACGTCCTCGGTGACGTCCGTGTCGACCTTCGAGGCCTTCTTCGGCCAGGCGACCCAGATACATCCCTTCGGGGCGAGCCGATCGATCCATCGCGGGAGCTTCGCCTCGAGCTCGGATCGGAGCTTGGTGAAGAAGACGATCGTCGCGAACGTGCCGCTGGCTCGCCGCGTCAGCTCGACCCCCTCGGGCAACGGGGTGAGGATCGTGGCGAAGTCGTCCGGCGCGTTCGCGAGGAGCACGCGTTGCTCGGCGGCGATGCCGAGCTTCTTCGGCAGAGGGGTTCCGGAGTACCCGAGCGCGAATCCGGGGACCCGCGCCGCGCGGACGCGCTGCTCGGCTTCGGCCTCGTTCCGATGGATGAGGAAGACGGAGCGTCGGCGGGGCATGCGGCCCTCCGGCGGAGTGGCAAACGGACCCCGATCGTACTGTCGAGTTCCGCCGGTCCAGAGCGGCAATCCCGTGACGTGGTACGCTTCTGCGGCCATGACCGATGACATGAACAACGACGTCAGGGAGACCGTGTCGCGCATCCTGTCCGGGTCGGGGCCGCGTCCGGCCGAGGAGCTCCTCCCCCTCGTGTACGACGAGCTGCGGTCGCTGGCCCGGGCCCGACTCGCGCGCGAGGCGAACGCGTCGATCCAGGCGACCGTCCTCGTCCACGAGGCGTACCTCCGTCTGGTCGGCGACGACGACCCTGGCTGGAACGGCCGCGGCCACTTCTTCGGCGCCGCTGCGCTGGCGATGCGCCGCATTCTCGTCGAGCAGGGCCGCCGGAAGGCGCGCGTGCGGCACGGCGCCGGTCGCGAGCGCGTCGACCTGAACGACGTCGATGCAGCGATCGCCCCGCCCGGAGGCGACCTGCTTGCGATCGATGACGCGGTCCGTCGCCTCGAGGCGCGAGACGCGCGCAAGGGGAAGATCGTGAACCTCCGCTACTTCGCCGGGTTGACGAACGAGGAGACCGCTCGCGCGCTCGGCGTCTCGGTGGGGACGATCGAACGCGAGTGGCGGTTCATACGGAGCTGGCTCCAGGTGGAGCTCGGCGACGCGGGCCGCGCCTGACGAGCCCCGCCCGCGGTTAGACGTGAATCCCCGTTTTGGTGAATCCGTTCAGGGTCCGCGCCGAGCGCGGCGCACGAGGGTTCGAGGCGTCGATGGTCGCTTCGGCCGCGCGAAAGTCGCGACCCGAGCTGGTGGAGATGAGCGCCGATGAGCGATGCGAGACTCGACCGGCTGGAGCGCGTCTTCCAGGCGGCCGCCGACCTCGCTCCCGAGGAGCGGTCCGGATTCCTGGAACGCGAGTGCGGCGACGACGTCGAGCTGAGGGATCGCGTCGAGGCGATGCTGCGCGTGCTCGAGAACGACCACTCGTTGCCGCGACCCACGTTCACCGAGACGGTCGCGACGGACCGAGCCGGCGTCGAGGGGCCGGGGACGGTGATCGACCGTTACAAGCTCCTGCAGAAGATCGGCGAGGGCGGCTTCGGCGTCGTCTACATGGCGGAGCAGGAGCAGCCGGTCGTGCGTCGAGTCGCGCTCAAGATCATCAAGCTCGGCATGGATACGCGCGAGGTCGTGGCGCGGTTCGAGGCGGAGCGCCAGGCGCTCGCGATGATGGACCACGCGAACATCGCGCGCGTGCTCGACGGCGGCGCGACTCCGGGCGGCCGGCCGTACTTCGTGATGGAACTGGTCCGCGGCGTCTCGATCACGGAGTACTGCGACGCGAACAAGCTCGCCACGCGCGAGCGGCTCGCGCTGTTCATCGAGGTGTGCCACGCGGTCCAACACGCCCACCAGAAGGGCATCATCCACCGCGACCTGAAGCCGAGCAACGTCCTCGTCACGCTCCACGACGGCAAACCGATCCCGAAGGTGATCGACTTCGGCGTCGCGAAGGCGACGCACGGACGCCTGACCGACAAGACGCTCTTCACCCGCTACGAGCAGTTCATCGGTACGCCCGCCTACATGAGCCCGGAGCAGGCCGAGATGTCGGCGATCGACATCGACACTCGGACCGACATCTACGCGCTCGGCGTGCTCCTCTACGAGCTCCTGACCGGAACCACGCCGTTCGACGCGACCACCCTCTTCCGCGCGGGATTCGCGGAGATCCAGCGCGTGATCCGCGACGAACCGCCGGAGCGTCCGTCGCTGCGCGTCAGCACCGCGGCCGCCGCGACCATCGCTTCGCGCGGCGGACGCGACGGGAAGGAGCTCAGCCGGCGCATCAAGGGGGATCTCGACTGGATCGTGATGAAGGCGCTCGAGAAGGAGCGCGTGCGGCGCTACGCGACGGCGAACGAACTCGCCGAGGACGTGAATCGCCACCTGCAGAACGAGCCGGTGCTCGCGGGGCGGCCCGGCACGATCTACCGCGCGCGGAAGTTCCTGCAGCGGAACCAGGCCGCGGCGCTGTCGATCCTGCTGATCACGCTGCTCCTCATCGGCGGAATCATCGGTACGAGCCTCGGGATGTTCGAGGCGGCGCAGGCGCGGGACAACGCCCTCGACGCGCAGCGCCACGCCGAGGCGGTGACCGACTTCCTCGTCGGGACGTTGTCGCTGACCGATCCCGAAGTTGCCCTCCGTTCCGACGTCTCGGTGCGCACGCTCCTCGATCGCGCCGGCGATCAGGTGGAGGCGGCGTTCAGAGACCGTCCTCTCGCCGAGGCGCGGCTGAGGCTGACGATCGGCAAGGCGTACGCGTCGCTCGCGGCGAACGGCTCAGCGGAGGGGCACCTGCGGCGGGCGATCGAGCTGTTCGCTCGTCACGCCGCGGAGAATCGACCGGTTCGTTACGAGACCCTCTGGGCGCTCACGCACGTGCTGTTCCAGCTCGAACGCCCGGACGCGATGGGGGTCGCGCAGGAGGCGCGGCGCGTCGCCCACGATCACGTCCGCCAGGTGAACCCGGGGCTGGCCGAAAGTCTCGACGCCTTCATCGAACAGGTGAACCACGGCGCGTATTCGGGCGACGCGCGCGCCGTCGAGGAGGCGTCGCGGCTCTTTCGCGCGGGACGCGACCGGTCCCATCGGGAAATGAAGCCCGACGATCCACTCTGGCCGCTGCTCGCGGACACGTGGATCGCCGGAGGCTACACGTTCTGGTACGGGCCCGCCGAGGCGGCGAGTCAGGACTGGTGGGCCGAGGCGTACGAGATCCAGTCGCGGACCCTCGGCCCAGCGCACCCCGACGTGGCCAACACGCTCAGCCAGTACGTCGGCGTCTTGAACCGGGCGGGCCGCGCCGCCGAGGCCGAGTCGCGGATGCGCGAGATGATCGAGGCGTTGCGCGGTTCCTTCGCGAAGGACAGCTTCCAGGTCGCGTACGCGGAGTCGATGCTCGGGGACAACCTCGTCCAGCAGGGGAAGTTCGAGGAGGCCGAGCCGCTCCTCGTGCGGACGCACCAGATCATCCTCGAGCTGATGGGACCGACGACGGTGTTCGTCGTCGACTCCTACCTGCGGATGCTCTCCCTGTACGACGGATGGGGCCGCCCCGACCGCGCCGGGCCGTACCGCGCGGAGTACGCGACGTTGCTCGCCACGCTTCCGTACATCGGGAGATACCCGATGGCGCGTCATGCGTTCGGCCCCGGGACGGCCGAGGTAGGTCGATGCCTCGATGCGATCCACGAGGAGTGCGGCGGCATCTCCTACGCGGCGACGGAGGGGACGCGCGTGAGCGACACGCTCGGGGCGGACGTCGACGCGTTGGTCGAGGTCTGCGCGCGCGAGTTCGCCGTGGACGATCCGCTCAGGAACATCGTCGGTCGCCTCCTCGTCGGTTGGTCGAACGCACTCGATCCGAGGAAGATGGCGAACGAGCGCCGACGGATCGTCGACGTCGCGGGCGAGATGCTGGAGCCGTGGCGCAACGTGATTCCGCTGGACGTCGCCGACCTCCTCGCGATGAAGGCAGATGGAGCCGGACCGCAGGGTCGCGAGATCGCCCTCGAGGCGTTCGAGGTGCTGCGGACGGTCGAGGTCCCCGACTCCTGGTACACGGCCAACGCGCGGATCCGGATCGCGCGGACGCTGGTGAAGTACGGGCTGTCCGTCGAGGCGGAGCCGATCCTGCGGCGCAATCACGAACTCGTGCTGAAGGAGTGGGGGGCGGATCATCCGGATGCGAGGGAGGCGAGGAGGTGGATGGTGCGGTTGTTGAGGGAGTCGGGGAGGGTGGGGGAGGTGGGAGAGTGGGAGTGGGAGTAGGGCGGGGACGGGGACGAGACGGGGATGGGGTTTCGAAACGAAAGGGAGCGGCGGCGGTCGTTTCGGCCCGCGAGTGGGGAACCCGGTGAAGGGGGAGGAGTGAGCCTTCCAGCTATATCGACCGTGGCACGTCGCATCGAGTTCGAAGGGGACGCGGCGTTTGAAGGAGAGTGCGTGCCGTTTGAAGTGGGACGCTTCACCTCCCTCCGACTTGCGGGCCGAAACGACCGCCGCCGCTCCCTTTCGGGGGAGGCGCGCGTGGGCGTGGTGGGGGTGACTGCGAGGTCCTGGGGGAAGAGAGAGGGAACAATGCGGTGCGCCTGCGGCGACTGAATGGATGGGGGCGTGGCCCCTTGCCCCCGGTGGTGCGCCTGCGGCGACTGAATGGATGGGGCGGTGCCCGTTGCCCCTGGTGGTGCGCCTGCGGCGACTGAATGGATGGGGCGGTGCCCGTTGCCCCTGGTGGTGCGCCTGCGGCGACTGATGGATGGGGGACTTTATTGGAGGGTGATCTCGATGGTGGCGCCGGGGGTGACGAGGACTTCTTGGGAGCGCTCGTTGGGGGTTTCGCCGATCGAGATGCGCCAGCGGCCGGGAGGGAGGCCGGTGAACTCGCAGTGACCGGCGAAGAGTGGGCCGAGGCGGAGGTCTTGGGGTGCGTCGTCGGGGAGGTCGAGGGGCTTGGCGAGCACCATCTGGCTGGTGGTGCCTTGGGCGTGGACGATGATCGTTCCGGCGCGGCCGAGGGTGAGGTCGATCGATCGGGCTTGGCGGGCGCCGACCGAGAAGGAGTCGGAGACGGATTGGACGTGGCCGTCCGCGTGCGCGGTGAGCTGGAAGTCCACGTCGGCGGGGACGCCGGTCAGCTCGAACGTGCCGTCGACGTCGGTGAGGGTCTCCACGTCGTCGAGGGACGATTCTCCGAACGCGTCGAGGTTCACGGAGATGGAGGTGGTGTGCGCGTCGCGGCGGAGGCGGACGCGGGCTGCCGCGATCGGTGCGCGGCTCTCGTCGAGGACACGGCCGGTGATGGTGGCCGTGTCGAGGTGGACGTCGAACTCGTGGTCGCCGGGGATCACATCGACCTCGATGTCGATCCGGGTCGGGCGGTCGGCGTGCGAGATCCGGAGGCGGTGAGGCCCGAGCGGGAGGCGATCGAGGCGGTAGCGGCCGAAGCGATCGGTCGTGACGGCCGGGAGGTCGCTGGAAAGATCCACGAGATCCAGGAGGAGGGACGACAGGATCTGCTGCTCTATCCGGCCGCTGGCGGTGTTCGGCGCGGGGCCGAGGATGAACTTGACCGTCGCGTCCCGGATGGGAGTGCCGTCCTCGCGGACGACGCCGAAGATGGAGCCGGCGGGCGGTTGGCGGAGCGTGACTTCGACGGCGGTGCCGTCGGCGACTTCGACGGGGACCCAGCGTTCGTCGGGGTGCGGCTTGTCGTCGTCGCCGAACGAGATGCTGATGGTCGACTCGACGTGGTTCGCGGGGCGGAACTGGTGCGTGCCGGGTCGGAGGTGGACGAACGTCGCGCGGCCGCTGGCGTCGGCCTCGCGGGATTCGTGGACCGAGCTCTCGGATGCATCGGGCGAGACGACGATCTGCGACCAGCCGTCGTTGCCGTAGTGGATGACCGGATCGGGTGGAGCGCGATGGTGGATCTCGGCGGCGGTGGGCGTACCGGACGGGTCGAGGACGAGGACGTGGACGGTGCCGCCCGGCGACATGTCGATCGTGCGCTCGACCCGACCGGACGCTGGCGCGACGAACGGGCCGTCCACGACCTGGGCGTAGTCGGCGTGCTCGATCTCCAGGCAGACCTGCTGGTTCGCTGTCGCGGTGACCTCGGCCCGGCCGACCTCGCCAAGGGCCGAGGTGCGTGCGTGGGGGAACTCGACGGCCGCGACGTGCAGCGTGACGTCGGCGTCGGGGATCGGCGTGAGCGTCGCCTTGTCGCGCACGAGCACCGAGACGATCGGCGCGGGTTCGAGCAACAGCGCGCCGAGATCGAACCGTCCGCGCCGGGGGATCTCGACGTCGAGCCGCTCGAGGGGCTGGAAGCCGAGCGCGGCGAACCGGAGATCGATCGCGAAGGGGTCCGAGTCGGCTCGGAGCGGCGGGAGCGTGAAGCGACCGTCGGCCGACTCGATCTCGTGGCGGATGGGATTCGAGAAGTGGATGAACGCCGACTTCCGCTTCGACGTCTCGATCTGCACCGTGATCCTCGTGACGGGCGAGCCGTCCTGCCCGTCGACGGCCCGGAAGGCGATCTGGACGCCGGGCTCGTAGACGAGATCGAGCGCCTCGGTACCGGGGCCGATATCGACGGCGTCGACGCACGGCACCAAGTCGGCGCCCTGCTCCTCGGTGGCCCAGACGCGATAGGAGTCGTCGCGGTCGAGGCCGCGGAACACGAACGACGCGTTGGCGTCGATGCGCGTCGATCGTTCGGCGGCGAGGCCGACCATCATCTCGGGCAGGTCGTCCGGGTCGAACCCGATCAAACCGGAGATGAGGCCGGCCTTCAGGCTTCGTTCGGGGACGCGACGTGCGTGGGCGGTGATCGGGCCGGCGCCGGACGGGACGCCCAGCACTTGGCCTTCGAGCGGTCGACCTTCCTCGAGGATGATGACGAGGTCGCGGAGGTGGGTGCCCGGCTCTGGCGCGTCTCCTTCGATCCGGTTCGAAGGTCGCTCGTCATGCGTCGCGAGGACCGTGAAGGGGCCGGGTTGCGCGTGGGCGAGGCGGAACGTGCCGTCCGGTCCGGTCGTCACGTGACCGGGCGCGAGGCGGCGGACGCCGTCCTGCATCCCTGTGAGGTCGAGGCCGAGCTCGCTGGCGAACCGAGTTGCCTTCCGGGCCTCGTCCGACCGCGCCGCCCACGTGACGCGGGCGTCCGCGATCGCGGCGCCGCCGGCGTCGACGACGCGCCCCTCGAGGATGACGCCGCGCACCAGCGTCACCGCGCCGGCGTCCACCTCCTCGTCGCCGCTCGCAGGAAGCGTGATCGACGCGGGCGCGAAACCGTCGGCCACGACCGAGAGGCCGAGCGGCTCGGTCCGGATCGGCGCGTCGAGGCGGAAGCGTCCGTCTTCGTCCGTGGTCGCCTCGACCCGCGGTCGCTCGCGCGCCTCGACCAGAGCGGCCTTCACCCGGACCAGGCCCTTCGCATCGATGCCGAGCTTCGCCGTCGACCCAACGCGCACGCTCGCGTCGACCACGGGTCGCCCGCGTTCGTCGACGACCCGCCCGACGACGATCATTGCGCCTTCGACCTCCGGCGGAAGCGTTTCGCGCGCCGCGGTACCGGCGGCGCCGGAGCCCGCGTCCTCGGCGCGGGGCGTGGCTCGCGGCGAGACGGTCGACCGCGGCTCCTGCGCGCGATGGGGCAGCCGCAGCATGGTCCAGACGGAGACCATGACGAGCGTCAATGCAATGAAGGCGAGCGCACCGCGCATGGATCACCTCGGTCGGAGAGCAGGTCGAGGGCCCATTAAAACATTCGAGGCGGTCGAGCGTGCGGTGGGCTGGCACCGAGAGAGCACGCCCTACCAGTCGTCGCCCTTCAGGTCGTACGTCGTGAACCCGAGGATGAGGTCGACGAGCTCGTCGAACGGCGCGATGCCGACGTAGACGTGCCCCACCAGGGCGTGGAGCTGGATCGATACGTCGTACTTCGGTGTCCACCACGCGGTCTTCGTGAGTTCGTCCTCGTCGTCGAACCCGGGGTAGCGATCGAACGTGGCGATCTGCAGTGTCTGTCCGTACCGCCCGAACCAACCGAGGCCGACGGTCGCGCCGCGCGACCAGCGGAATCGCGCGAAGCGCGTGGCCTGCATCTCGATCCCGATCGCGGGGCCGACCCCGGCGCCGAAGTGCACCAGGTCGAGGACGTCGAACACACGGTTCGGGAGGTAGAGCCACGCCACGTGGCTCGTGTTCTCGATGGGAAAGCTGGCGACGTCCCAGACGAACGCGTCCGACTGTCGTGGATTGAAGCACGCCGCGAGCGAAGCCACGAGGAGAAGGCACGCGATCCGCGGTACGCACCAAGCCGGCGAGCGCCGTGAGCGAAGCGAAGCACCGTTCATCGCGGCACGCTAACACCCGGCGACGGCCGGGGGGAAGCGCGGTTCCGGACCGAGAAGGCGTTCGTCGCGCCGCGCCCGGTCGAGGACCGACGCGGTCACTGGTCGAACACGGTCGCCGGCAGCTCGAACTGGTACGAGGCGCCACCGAGCTCGAAGGTGAGCACGGCGGCCGCCTTCCCGCTCGCGACGGAATGGGAAAGGATGGGGACCGGCGCGGCGAGCGTCGAACGCTGGCCGTCGATGACGGCGACGGGCGCCGCCTCGGCGTCGTGCCGCGTGTCGCAGACGAAGAGCTTCGGCGTCGAGCCTCCGCGCAGCAGAAGTCGCAGTGGCATTGCGACCTTCTTTCCGGTGACGCGGGCGACTCCGACCGCGCGTTTCTCGATCGCCTTCTCGATCTCGTCGACGTCCTCTCTCAGGAGGTACGTCGACTCGAACGAAGTGCGGCCGGTCTTGCCCTTGACCACCCTGGTCGCGAACGCGCGGAACGGAGCCTCGACTCGCCGTGGTCCGAACGTCGCCCGCAGCACGTGCCCGCCGTCCCGCTCCGTGAACTCGACCGTGAAGCGACGGACGAGCTCTTCCTCGGCCAGGCGATCCTCGGCGACCCAGAACGAGCCGTGGTTGATCTTGCTCGCGTACCAGTGTCCGTCGCCATGGAACGTCATCAACCACCGGCCCGGCGCGCTGGTGTAGAAGAGCGCGTTCAGGTTGTACGTGCCGGGGAAGACCACGAGGTCCTCGAACACGAGCCCTGCTTCGGTCTGCAGCACGGTCGGCGAGTTCGATCCGAAGCGCCAGCTGAAGTCCTGGGTCATCAGGCCCTCGAGGTCCGCGTGCCAAGACGGGCGGCCGTAGTCGAGCTGGAGCTTCCCTCCCGGCACTTTGGTCTGGAGACGGTCGGCCGACGCGGACGGCGTCGAGACGATGGCGGCGGCGGCGAGGAGCAAGGCGAGTCGTGTCATCGTGGAGATCCGAAGGGAGCGGCCCCGGCTCGATGCGTACGCAAGCCGAGTGCCGGGCACCGACGACGGCGGGGACGGAGGTTCGGACCGCGGGCCGTCATCTCCGCGAGCGAAGTCGCACCACGTGGGCACGGATCGAACGACGTTCGTCCGGCGCCTTCAGGTCAGCCCAGACCACGGACCCGACGTGGCGACTCGACGACTGACGGTCACCCGGAGTACCGGGACAGGATCTCGCGGAGGTCGGTCGACGTCCGCTCGCGACCTTCGTACAGCCACAGGGTCGGAAGGCTCCGGATGTCGTGCTGCCGGGCGACGTCGGAGCCCCAGCTCTTTACGTCGATCAGGCGGACGCGTACGTCGTGGTCACCGGGAAGAGCCTTCAACGAAGGCTCGAGCTTGACGCACGCGGGTCACCACTCGGCACCGAAGACGAAGAGGGTCGAGCCTTCGTCGCCGACGTAATCGGCCGGATCGAAGGTCGCGCCGTCCGAGATCAGAGCGACCGGCACCGAGGCGTCGGCGGGGTAGGGGCCTTCGTTCCGCGGCCACTTCACGTACGCGACCATCCCGATGATGAAGAGAACCGCTAGATACTTCACGTGCCTGTCCTTTGCGTGACGTGCCGCGGATGACGTCCTCTTCGGAACTTCGTCGCGTCGAGTTGAAACGAATCATCCGGCGGGCCGGCGCGAAGGCGACGAACGGAAGCCGTACATCCAGTCGGAAGCGCGCATCTGACGCACCCGAAACCGGCCCATCCGGCGCGGCCCGTCCGTTCTCGTATCCCGTACGCATGGTCCATACTGTGTCTCTGGTGTCTTGATCGCCCCGGCTTCGTGCCCACCGGAAGATGAAGGAGTGTCCGTTGAGAACCACCCTGATTTGCGCCGCCGTGTTGGCTGGGTCTTCGGTCGCGGCCGTCGGACAGCACTGGTTCGGATCGCCTCGACTCATCGACGAAGGGACGATCCTCGCGCACGGCGACGTGAACGGCGACGGGAGCGAGGACCTCATCGTCCGGAACGGGGGTGTCCTGTTCCCGCTCCTGAACAACGGCAACGGCGAGTTCACCCTCGGTCCGCCGAGTCCGATGAGTCCGGAATCGACGACCAACAGCGGACCGGCGCGGCTCGGCGACGTCGACGGGGACGGGCTGCTCGACCTCGTGATGCTCGCGTTCTCGGGGCCGACCATCCAGGGCTTCCACGTCTACCACGGGCAGATTGGAAGCACCTTCGCGTTTCCGACGTACGTCGCCGGGCCCGCGCAGCCGAACGCGTTCAACCTCGGGGACTTCAACGCCGACGGGCGGGCCGACATCGGGATGGCCTCGTTCTCCGCGCAGACCGCGGGGTGGATCTTCTGGAACGGCGCATCGTTCGCGGCGAGCGCGTTCCCGAGCCTCGGGGACGCCCCGCTCGTGCCGATCGCCGTCGACTACACCGGCGACGGCCGCGCCGACCTCGTCGTCCCGAAGTATGACGCCAACGCGGTGATCCTCGTGCCGACGGTGGCCGGGCAGCCGACCCTCGGTCCTACCTTGACGCTGCCGGCCCACGACGGAACCCCCGGGGGCGTCGCAGGCGACGTCGACGGGGACGGCGACCTCGACGTCGTCGTCGCGATGAACGACTCGATCGACCTGCAGGTCACGGTGTTGATCAACACCGGCGGGACGTTGAGCGTCGGCCCGTCGAGCGCGTTCGCCAACGTGGGTTTCGAGGTCTACTCCGAGTTCATGGAGGTGACGGATTGGGACGGCGACGGCGACCTCGACATCGGGACCCAGACGCCGTTCAATCTGTTCGGCCAGGCGAAGATCCGCGCGTTCGTGCTCGAGAACACCACGGGGACGCGGTTCGACGTGATCCACGAGGCGCCGGTCCGCACGCCCGGGTGGTTCGCCGGCTTCGCCGACCTCGACCTCGACGGTCGCTCCGACCTGCTGGCGTCCAACGCGATCCTGTTCGGCGACGGCACCTTCGACCTCGGCTTCGGACCGCCGTTCACGTTCGTGGTGCTCGCGAGCACGATCGTCGACTTCGACGAAGACGGCGACCTCGACGTGCTCCAGCCGTTGTTCGCGTTCCTGAACGACGCGACCGGGCAGTTCGGACCGGCGATCGACCTTCGACCGTCGGCCGGCGCCGGGTTCGAGTTCCGCGGCGGCGTCCACGGCGACTTCGACAACGACGGCGAGCCCGATCTGCTCGTCGAGAAGTGGCAACCGAGCGGATCACCGTTCATACCCGACGTGTTCATCGAGATGTGGCGGCTGGAGCGCGACGGTGCTGGACACTACGTGGCGATCGGTCCGGCGGCGCCGGCCGGGTTCCTGGTCGCGGGCGGCAACGGCCTCGCCGGCGACTACGACTCGGACGGCGACCTCGACGTCCTCGCGTCGAACCTGATCGCGGTGAACCAGGGCAACGGCTTCTTCTCGAGCGCGCTTCCGGCGCTGGCGGGGGCCGCGCTGGATCAGGCCGACGTCGACGGCGACGGCGACGTCGACGTGTTGACGCGGTCGGGAAGCAGCTTGATTCTCCATGCGCAGCAGGCGGGCGGCGCGTTCACGAGCCTGACCCTCTTCTCGCAGACCGGCCTCGACGACTCCGCGCGCTTTCACGATCTCGAAGGCGACGGCGACGTGGACGTCGTGCTGTCGACGACCACGTCCGGGTTCCCGTTCCCTGACTTCTACACGATCCACCTGCTCGAGAACGTGGGGGGCGGGGCCTTCGCCGCGCCGATCACGCTCGACCCGGGACCGGTCGAGTCCGACGTCTACGGCGTCGCCGACGTCGACGGCGACGGTCAGCTCGACCTGCTCGCCGCGTCCGAGACCAACGTCGGCGGCGGAACGGAGAACTTGGCGTACGGCCTCATCGACGTCTTCATCCGAATCGGACCCGGCCTCTCGTACGAGCCGCGGCGGACGTGGATCGGGCATCGGAACGGCGCGTTCGCCGATATCGACGCGGATGGCGACGTCGACGTCATCGGTCAGGACGTGATCCGCGGCCGCCGGTTCAACCACCCGGACGCGGGTCGGATCCGGCAGTTCGGCGCGGGCGTCGCGGGTACCGGCGGCGCCGTGCCGCTCCTCGGCGCCCAGGGGCCCGCGAAGTTCGGCTCCACCACGTTCGAGCTCCGGCTCCGACGCGCCGTCGGCGGCGCCGTGACGCTCTTCGCGATCGGAACCCAGGAGATCGACGTCCCGAACGCGCCGGCGCCGGACATGCACTTCTACGTCGGCGGAACGACGGCGTTCTTCGCCTTCGCTCTTCCCGGCGTCGGCGGGCAGACGGCGGCCGGCGAGCTCACGGCTCCCGTGCCCGTGCTGCCCGTCCTCGTCGGACAACAGTTCTTCGTGCAGATGATCCACGTCGACGCGGGAGCGCCGTTCGGGCTTTCTTCCACGAACGGACTGGAGCTCCGGTTCGGAAGCTGATCGACGCGGGGTATGCGGTCCTCGATGTGGCCTCGATCATGGTCTGACGTCCCTATCTTCGGCACGTCGTCCCGCGACGATGGCGAGGTAGAAGACCATGACGTTCGATGAATCCCCCGCCGCCTTCCGCGTGGCGGCGCGCCACGTCGTCGACGAGATGGCGGACCATCTGGAGCGGTTGGAGTCCTACCGCGTGCTTTCCGTCCTCGCGCCGGGCGACGTCCGCGCCCGTCTCGACGCGGCGCCGCCCGACGCGCCGGAGCGGCTCGACGACGTGCTCGCGGACGTGCGCGACGTGATCGAGCCGAACCTCACCCACTGGCAGCACCCGGGATTCATGGCCTACTTCCCGAGCACGGTCGACCCACTGCGGGCTGGTCAATCCAGCCAACCGCTCGCCGCGGCGCGAGGCAGGCGGCGCACCTCCATGAGCGTGGCAATGAACTTCCCGTTAGGGCCGGCGCGATGGGGGTTCAGGTACTCCCAGACCACCTCGCCGCCGCCCGTGACCTCGAGCGCGCGGCCGAAGTCCGACTCCGTGATCAGCGTATTGCCGTTCGTCAGGCGCTGCGCGGTGCCGCACGTCTGCGAGAAGAACGGATGGTGCGCGTTCCCCTCGTAGGACCACCGCGTCGCACGCGTGACGACGTCGATCTCCATCACTCGCGAGCGCCCGCCCAGGCCGAGGTTGTCGAACAGGAGCAGGCGTCCATCGTCCAGCGGGCGCGGGTCGTGCTGCGCCTTGAAGGGTCCCATCATCGCCCACGTGATTCGGCGTTGCTTGGGGTCGAGGACCGCGATCAGGTCGAGCACGCGGATCGAGATCAAGAAACAGCCGGACGCGAACTCGGGAACGCGTTTCGCCCACGATCCGTCCAGCCGCACGAGCGAGTTGGTGTGGAGCACGTCGCCGCCCGGAGGAAGACGCTCGCGCCATGGAAGGACCAGCTCCGAGCGCTCCAGCGCCTCGAGGATGGAGATCTGCTCGATCTCCTCGCCCTCCGCGCCCAGGCGCGTGACGAAGTCGAGGTACGACGGGCGCGTCTTGTGGAGCGAGGGCACGACGATCGGCCGTCGGGTCAACGTCCACACGCTCTCGCCCTCAGCCACGACGAGGTCGTGGTGCGCGGGCGCGGCGCTCGCCCACCGCACCCTCGAGTGCTGGTCCACGCGCACGATCCCGAGGCCGTCGTAGATCGCGATGAGATCGCCGCCGGGCAAGAGCGCGGCGCGGCGCCAGAACGTGGCCGTCTTGCCGCGTGCGACGTGCCCGGGAAACGCGTCCTCGAAGCGCACGCGCCAGCGGTGTCGCGTCGTGCCGTTCAAGTCCACGAGCGCGGCCTCGGCCGCGTGCGCGGAGAGAACCAGGTTGAGGCCGTCCTCTACGCGCCCGCGGTCGTGCGTGGTGACGCCGGCTCGCGGCGGCGCCTCGTGTACGCCCGCCGCGTAGCCGAGCTGTTCGAGCGCTTCGACGTCGAGGACGTTGCGCGGCTCGAAATCGCGCTCGCGTCCGTCGCGCGCGTGGTGCCAGCGTCCGGACGCCGGTCCGACCCCGTAGGCGAGCATGTCGACCGCCGCGGCGGGAGAAAGCGAGGGGTGCGCCGCTCGCCGCCGGTCATGCAGCCCGTCGTCGGACCGGCTGAGTACGACGGCCAGCAGCGCGAGAGACATGACCACGCGTGTCATCGCTGCCTCCGGATCTCATTGCACAATGGACTGTGACCAACGCGCGAGACGGACGGATCCGCGGCCGCTCAGAACAGGTAGCCGACAAGGTAATAGGAGATCTGCGGCGTGCACTGCGCCTGGAACGAGATCTGTGCGCCCGGCTTGAAGACGAGCCCGATTTGGCTGTGGAACGCCTCCGGAGCGCCCGCCGCGACGCCGCTCGGACTGAAGTAGCCGAAGCTGTCCGCCCCGTCGCGCTCGTGGTCGAACCCGATCCCCCAGGGGGGAAGCTTGGGCGTCCCGTTCTCGCGGATGTTTGCGCCGGTCTCCTCGAGCGGGCCGAAGGGACCCGACGGGCAGATGGTCCTCACCGCCACGTCCGTGACGATGAGGTGGCGATTGGGCGGGACGATGTAGAACACGGCGCCGTTGTTCACGGTTCCCGTCAGGTTCACGATGTCGGCCGGGCTGTGCGGGCCGACGATGCAGCAGGGCCGGACCGCCTGGCCCACCGCGGGCCGGCTCATCTGCGCCGCGATCACGAGCAGCGCGGCGAGCGCACCCGAGGTCCACAGCAGCTTCTTGGGCAATCGACGCACGTTCTCGTTCATGGTTCGTTCTCCTCGATTGGCTTGGGGACAAGACGGGAAGCCGGGTCATCCGACGCGGATGGAGCTTCCGAAAGGGATGGTGGTGCGGCCCGAGTTCCGAGGGCCGACGCCGCGCTGACGCGTGCGCGCATCCAGGCTCGCCCGGACTCCGGTGATCCGCACGGAGTGGGCCACAACGAGGCGGTCGCCAGCAGCGCGGCGGCGAACGCGGCCGGCGCCGCGACGCCCCACGCGCGGGCCCGCAGCGCGCCGGCCAACGCGACCGTGCCGTGGCCGGAAAAAACGAGCAGCGGGATCACGAGCGGCATGCGATAGCAAGCGGTCACGAGGAAGAGCACGACCGAGGCCGCATAGATGCATGCGAACCAGCGCACGATGCGAACGGCGCAGTCGCGGCGGCCGGCGGCCGTGAGCATCCCCAGCACTCCCGTCGTGAACAACAACGCGAACCAAGGCACGGGCAGGCGGTGCAAGACGGACGTGTCGGCGAGGAAGTAGAAGTCGAAGTTGAGCGGGACCTCGTAGTCCCCGATGAGCAGGAGCGCCTTGCGCAGGTAGAGCGCGGCCGCGGCCGCGGGATGCGCGAGCAGGTAGTCGATTCCTTGCGCGAACCACCAGTTCGAGACCTCCGAGGGCCGCATCGATCGGCCGGTGTTCGCTTCCGCCACGCGGCGGGAAGCCCACTGGTTGAGATGCTCGGGCTGGTCCTGGCCTGGGATCGGCGGATAGAAGACGCCCTGCGCCCCGGAACTGTTGCCGATGTAGAAGTTGATGCCGGCCTGCGACGACACCAGGACGAGGTCCTTCTCCGCGCGGAAGTTGTGGAGCGTGGTGAGCGCGAGCAGCAGGACGACGGGCAGGACGAACGCCGCCGCGCAGAGGCGCGGCCGCGCCAACTCGCGCGCGCGCCACAACACGAGCGGGGCCGCGGCCAAGAACAGGAGCGCGTTGGGGCGCGCCAGCGCCGCGGCGCCAAGCGCGAGGCCGGCCAGCGCGAACGGCCAGGCCGCGTCGCGGGAGCATCCCACGACCGCGGCGTAAAGCCCGGCCGCGACCAGGAAGCACACCAGGACCGGCGGCAGCAGCAGCGCTCCGAAGAAGTGGAGCGGAAGGTAGGCGGCGGCGAGACCTCCCGTGATCAGTGCCGCCCGGCTCTCGAACATGCGACGGGCCGTCACGCACACGAGGCCCGCGGTTGCCGCGCCAAGTGCGGCCTGGACCATCTGCACCACGAGCAGGCTGCGGCCAAGGAGCGAATACAGCGCGCCAAGGAACCAGGCGTACAGCGGCCCGATCGGGAACACGCCGTCCGGCGCCGCGCCGTCCTGTCCGGCGATCGTTGCGGCCCAGCGATCGAAGAACTCGCCGTCGGGGGAAAGGCGCAGGCACGTGATCGCGGGCTCATCGCGCAAGGTCTCGAGGTACACGACGTGCACGGCGAGCGAGGCGAGAGCGACGCAGAGCGGCAGGCACCAAGGGCGCGTCCACGGCCTCCGATTCCTCGTCATGGCGGCATCACCTCATCGCAGAAACGAACGTCGTCGACGGGAAGTCGTGCGATCGGTGCGGGCGGTCGGAATATCTAGGTTTCTTTGCTCACGCCGTTCACCGGCCCCAAGGCTCGGTCGAGCCGCCGCGGGTGGTACCCAGGGCGCTGGTGTGCGTGCGATGGCTTGGCGGAGCGTGGATGCGCGAGAATCGAGACGCGGCTACGAGGGGGCTCGCTGCCCGCTTCCATTTCGCCCTTGCGGATGGTCAGGATCGAGTGGCGGATGCCAAAGCGAGCGACCAGGTCGCCGTCGTCGAAGTCGCGCATCGGCTCGCGGTCGATGCCGAAGCCGTTGTGTGCGGTGGCGAGCCAGTTGACGTGGTCCCCGCCCGCGTCCCAGCGGTAGGCAAAGATGGCCCCATGCGGTCCGTGCGCAAAGCCGATCGGGACGCGCGAGCGCGTCCAAACGTCGTAGATCATGCAGGTCAGCCAGCCCTCGTCGAGGGCGGCGTTGCCGACGGGTGGTCCGGTAGGCGATCATCTGGCCCGCCGCATCAGGCCCTCCCTGGTGGAACACGTGAAGGTGGCCGGCGCTGGAAAACGCGACCACAGGTCGCGCGCAACAGCCGTTGCCGGAGGTCTCGCCGCGCGTCCAGATCGTTTCCTCCTCGACCAGCCGATCCCCGTTCACGCGTAGCCACGTGACTCGCAGGCAGAAGTTCGCGCCCTGCGAGTCTTGCATCGACGTGGCCAGCACGATTCGCCGTCACCACCGATCCGCCCGTCGTGCGGGCAATCCTCGTCTGCCTCGGGTTGGACCCCGAGCCTCCCGTCCGCGCCGAGGCCAGAGCGCCGCCCGAAGAGCTCTTCGCGAGCGGAACGGTCGGCCCGTGCTCGCAGCCCTCCCCCGACTTCCCCAACCGAGGCCCATCGCAGAGTCCCGGGTGAGCACGCCGTCTCGCACGCATCCGAGGATCGCCAGGATTCCCTTTTCGTGCGCTTCGATCACGCGCGGAGCCGACGAACGAGCGCCTCATTCACCGTCGACGAGACGGCGACCCCCAGTCGCCGCTGAAGCGGCACGCCTGCAAGCGAACGCGGCCCGCGCAGCCCTTCACGAGGACCCCCGTCGCGTCCTCGTCGGTCGACGCGGAGTCGTAGTACCCCAGTGCGTCGAGGAAGCTGATCTGGACCCGCGTGCCCGCGGACAACGACTCGACGCGGACCTGCCCGAGCACCTTGACGTTGAAGGTGTTCGTGTCGCCGATCACGTCGAGCGCCTTGTCGACGATCGAGAAGCCCGTATAGTTGCCCGGCTTCACCACGACGTCGTCGCCGTTGGACGCCGCGGCGACCGCGGCCGCGATCTGGGTGCGAGCGCCGCCGCCCGCCGCGTCGACCACGATCACGGCCGCCGACGCCTGGATCGACATCCCCGCGAGGGCCGCCGTCACGAGCGAAGCCGAGGGCGAGCCTTGCGAACGACGCCATAGGTAACTCTCCTCGTACCGATCGGAACGTGGGCGGGTTGCCGGCCGACGTGCACGATGACGCGGCGGACGGTCGGAACCGAACGTGGAAGAACCCGAGAATCCGGTTGCGGGTGAACGGAGGGACACCGCACCGGGAGCGCGTCCGAGTCTTCGCGCCGGAGACGCTCCTAACGGGCGCCGAGGACGCCTCCACCCGACCCGCCGGACGAACGCGCTTCCGCCCCCGCGCCCCCGTGTCGGTGGCCGACTTCGTCCCGCGCCAGCACGAAGTCCTCGAACAGCCGGTAGACCAGCTCGTGCGTCTCGCGGCGCGGGTCGCCCGCCGGCAGGTCGTCCATCGGTCGGCCCATACCAGTCCGGCTGAACGCGCTGGAATCCACCATCGCGATGACGCGCCCTCTTCCAACCCGCGTCATCACCGCGAGCGGAGTGACGGTGAGCTGGGCGAACGCGACGGTCTCGGCCGCGTGGTCGAGTCGATCACCGACCTGCGGCTCAACGGCTCGGGATCCGGCGCTCCGGACCTGCTGTCGGGGACGGTCGACCCCGCCACAGCGCCGTCCGCGTCCGAACTCGACCTGTCCGCCAACCCCGACGGCATGCTGACGTCGAGCATGACCTACGACGACAACGGCAACGTGCTCGTGATCGCCAGCGACGCCGGGCGGCAGGTCTCGCACCAGTACGACGATCAGGACCGGCTGATCCGCAAGACGTTCGGCGACGGGAGCTACGTGGCGATCTCGTACGGGAAGGACGGCAGCGTGAAGTCGCACGCCGTGCGCGCCGCCGGCGGCTCCCTGTTCCGCGAGGTCGTGTCGACCTACGACGCCGACGGCCGTCTCGTGCGCGAGGACGTCGGCGTTCCCGCTCCGTCCGCGATCGAGGGCAGCCGGGTCCGGACGTACGAGTACGACGGCCTCGATCGCCAGACCAGGATGACGGACGACAACGGCGGCGCGCCGTATCTGGCGTCGACGGTCACGCGGACTTTCGACTCGCTCGGACGCGTCCGGTCGGAGACGCAGAACGGCCGCACCGTGACGCGGGACGTCGACGCGGTCGGCGCGCGGGTCGGCCTGACCTATCCGAACGGCCGGCACGTCGCGTACGAGTGGGACGACCTCGGGCGCATCTCCGCCGTCCGCGAGGGCGCCGGTGGACCGGTCGTGGCGTCGTACCAGTACTACGGCGAGGATCGCCCCGCCGTCCTCACCCTCGGCAACGGCGTGACGATCGACCACGGCAGCCCGTCGCCCACCGGCCTCGGGACGCTGTCCGGATACGGCCCGTCCGGCCGTCCGGAGCGGGTGATCCACCGGTCTCCGTCCGGCGCCACGCTCTCGGACGTTCGCACCGACTTCAACCGCAACGGCCGCCGCGTCGGCGAGGCGCGGGTCAACGGCGTGACCGGAGTCACGCGGTCCGACGCGATGGAGTACGACAGCAACAACCGGCTGGCGGGGTTCGAGCGCGAGAAGGACGGGGCCGGCCAGGCGGAGCTGACCCAGAGCTACGCGTACGACGGTGACTCCGGATGGCTGTCGCTGGTGGCGCAGGCCGCCGGGCAGGGCCCGTCCGCCTATCCGGTCACGCCGAACGCGACCGGCGGCTACGCCGCGATCATCGGCTCGCCCGTGGAGCACGACCTCGCCGGCAACCGCACCGTCGATTTCTGGTTCGTCTACCGCTACGACGCGTTCGACCGCCTCGTGCGCGTGGCCCAGAACCTCGGCGGCGGCGCCGAGGGTTTGACCATCGTGCGCTACTCGTACGACGCCTCCGGGCGGCGCATCGAGAAGCGGTCCTACGAGGGGACGCAGTTCGAGGTGGCGACCCGCTATCACCACGAGGGCGACCGGGTGATCGAGGAGCGCGACGTGTCGGGTCAGACCACGGCGCAGTACGTCTACGGCAACGGCATCGACGAGGTCCTGCAGATGCGGCGCGACTTCGGCGCCGGCATGGTCGACGGCTACTTCCTCCATGACGCGCGTGGATCGGTCGTCGGGATCACGGACAGCGCGGGGGCGCTGGTGGAGCGCTACGCGTACGACGCCTACGGTGCTCCGCGGTTCCTGCACGCCGACGGGACCCCCATCCTCGATGCCGGCGGGAAACCGGAGCTCCAAAGCGTGGTGCAGAACCCCTACCTGTTCCAGGGTCGAGAGTACGACCACGAGACGGCCTGGTGGAAACGGATCCTGAACAGCGTTCAGGGCTACTTCGCCGAGCTTGACGGCCCGACCGGACAGTACTACTTCCGCGCGCGATACCACGACCCGCAGGAAGGCCGCTTCGCCAGCCGCGACTCGCTCGCGGTCGGCAACAACGATGCTCTGGACCCCGCGTGGCTCGTGGATCGAATCCTCGCCGAAGGCACGGTGGAGTCGCCCTACGTGTTCGAGAACGCGGACCCGGTCAATCAGCGCGATCCGGACGGGCGCACGACGTCGGCGACCAAGGCTCGGGTGCCGGCGGAGCTCAGGGGAAAAGATCTGGGCAACGCGCGGGGCTGGATGTGCGCCGACGAGCTGACTTCGGCCAAGCCGATCCGAACGCCGAAGGCGTTCAAGGGCAGAGGACGGACGGGGGGCTGGCTGTGCGTCAAGGACGTGCTGCCGAAGCCGACGCCGCCGGCACCGAAGCCTGGAGGGAAGCCGGCCAAGCCGACATCGCGCGGCGGTCGCCTCCTCAAAGGCGTGGGAAAGGGGATCCTCATCGACGCCGGGCTCGAAGGTGCGAACAGCGTCTATCAGAGGGGCGGCGATCCATTCAATCACGAGGTGCGATGCCGTGGCTTGATCACGGACTTCGGCACCACCGTGACGACCGACATCATCTCGTTCTTCAGCCCGTCGACGACGTGCGAGTCGGCGAAGAAGATGGCGAGAGACCAGCAATGCGAACCCGGCCCGCTGCGCGGAGGACCGGTGACCCCTCGCTGGCCGGCCCCGCTGGACCCGCCGGAGCCGCCGCTGACGTCCAAGAGCGCCTTGGGCGCCCCCTACGTCATCTGCACCCCGCCACCGAAGCCGCCCATCACCACGCTCCGCATGGCGCACTGGACGCCCGAATCGTGCCGCATCAGCGGCTTCCGCACGCGCCGGTGCACGCCGCAGGAGTACCGCGACCGAAACATCCTGCCGACGGATGACCGCGAAGGTCAGGAGAACGCGACCGGCGGCACCGGCGAGGATCCCGAGGAGACCGTGATGGTCGACCGCAATCATCCCGACCTGCGGGTCGCCGGCCTGGACGCGAGCTTCGTGGGCGACGGCGCCCGGCTCACGTGGATCGCGGCGGACGCCGCGGCGCGCTACGAGCTGCGACGGAGCGAGCCGGGCGCGGCCGACGAGGTCCTGGTCGCTTCCGGTCCGGTGCGCGCCGGCGAGATGATGACGGTGGACGACCGCCACCCGCGGGCGGCCTCGATCTACACGCTGGTGCTCGCCGACGAGTTCGGCGGGTCGCGTGCGATCGGTCCGATCGTGCCTCGGGGTCGTTCCAGCGTGGCGCGGTCCGAGCCCGCCCGCGGCGAACGAGGTGCGCGCGCCGCCGCGATCACGGCCCTGCTCGCCGTCCTCGGCGGCGGTCTGGCGGCGGCCTTCATCGCGCGTCGCCGACTCGCGCCGCCCCCCGTGGCGTCACGGTCGGCCGAGGTCGAGTCGCGCGAGCTCCCGGCGCGGGCCCGCCGCGGCGCCGCCGCGGCCGTCGTGGCCCGCGCCGGCTGGCTCGACCGCCGCACGCTGGAGTCGCCGGACTTCGGGACCGCCGACGGCTGGCCGCGGAACGTACGGGGGCTCGCCGTGCCAACGGACGTCATCCACCCGGCAGTTGCTTTCGTACGAGGCTCTCACGGCTCGCAACGGCTCGTTCGCCCGAGTGTCATGGAGGCCTCGCGGGGAAGCAACGGTAGGGTCCGCCAATACGCGTGCAACTGAGCCGACGGAATAGGCGGCTTCGTTTCGACGGCCCGCGCGGACACCACGGCCGCGCGGGCCGTTCTCGTGCCGCGCGGCGTGTTCGGCCGCGCATCGAATCGGTCCGTTGTCCGGCCGCCGAAAGCGCCGACGTTCCGGCCGCATCGGCCGCCGCCGCCCGGGGGCTCAACCCTGGCGGCGGACCGTCTCCTCATCCAGATCGGGGCGAAGGGCGAGGTGCAGCGCGACCTTTCGGATGTCGCCGAGCTTGACGCCGAACTGCTTCTTCCCGGCGCCTTGCTTGGCGCTCTGCGCCCGCACCTTGGCGGCGTCGAGAGCTTCGAGCCGCTGGAGTGCATCTTCGAGGTTCATGGGCGGAGATCCTTACCCCGCGGCCGGGGCGGCCCGATCGCCTATACTCGCGGACCGCACCGCCGCGCGGAGCCGTCGCGCCTCCGGCATCACCAGGATCACGGCATGAACCCATCCACGCGTTTTCTCCACACGGTCCTCGGCGTCCTCGCGCTCGGCTCCACCGCCGGCGCGCAGCTCCCGGCGAGTCCGCAGGCGACGGTGCCGCTCGGTCCGATCGGGTCGTCGTTCGACACCGCCTACCTGCTGGCGGTCGGGGACGTCGACGGCGACGGTCACGACGACGTCGTGACCGCCAGCGTGTACGGCCTGGAGATACGCCTCTCCAATCCCGGCGGTACGCTGCGTCCGCCCGCCGCCGTCTCCTTCTTCGGGATGCCGATCATCGGCGTCGGGCTCGCCGATGTCGACAACGACGGCCGCGACGAGCTCGTCGTCCAACGCGCGAGCACGGCGATGGTCGGGGGCGGCATCGACGTGAAGCGGATCGTCGCCGGCCCCGGGGCGCTCCTGTCGCTCGTCCACCTCGCGACCGTCTCCGCGCCGTACTTCGCGGGGCCCGAGCGCATCTCCTGCGTGGACGTGGACGGCGACGGGCTGCGCGACCTCGTCGTGCCCGAGGGTCGGTTCGGGACCGTCTCCGTCTTCGCGAACACCGGGAACGCGGCGGCACCGTTCGCGGACCCGGCGACGGTCGTGCTGAACGTGGCGGACCCGCGGCGCGCGCTCGCGACCGACCTGAACGCCGACGGCCGGGTCGACCTCGTCGTCACGTACGCGACGTCGACGCAGAGCGGCCTCGCGATCTTCGAGGCGACCGCGCCCGCCGTCTTCGCGGCGCCGGTCCACCTCGGCGGCCCCGCCGTCCCGCACGCGGTGGCCGACGGAACGATCGACGGCGACGTCTTCCCGGACCTCGCCGTCGCCACGGACGTCGGCACGTTCGTGCTCATGAACGCGACGACCGGGGTCGGCGCCCCGATCGCGCTCGCGCCCGCGGTCGCGATCGATCCGTCGGCGACGGACCCGGAGTGCGCCGTGGCCCTCGTCGACGTGGACGCGGATGGCGACGTGGACGCGGTCGTCGGACCGGTCGCCGCCCCCGCGCCGTCCGGCGGCGTCGCGGTGGCCACGTCGCAGAGCGCGCAGTTCACCCCGCCGACGTACTCGACCACGACCGGGCCGGCGCTCCAGGCGGCGGCCGGCGACCTGGACGGCGACGGCGACCTGGACGTGGTCGCGCTCGCCGACGACCTCGGCGCGAGCCTCCGCGTTCTCGACCTGCTCGCGGGCAAGGTCGTGCCGCCGTCTCCCTCCTACCCCGGCACCGGAGACGCGCTCGCGTTGACGAGCGCCGTGCTCCCGGACCTGCCCGTGCCGGCGGGCGGACCGCTGAACGACGTCAAGCCGGCCGGCCCGGGAGACACGATCGTGATCCGCGTCGACGACCAGAGCGGGCTCTTCGCGCCGGCGCTGGTCTACGTCGACGGAGTCGTCACCGGCGCGCCTGTCGCCGCCGGCCCCCCGGGGGTCTGGACGACGAGCTTCCCGCGCTTCGTCACCGCGGGACATCCCCCGTTGATGCTCTCCGGCACGGTCCCTGGGGCCCCGCCGCTCCTCGGCCTCAGCGTCCTCGTGCAGGCGTTCTCCCCGTCGCCGGCCGCGGCGAACGGCTCGTACGCGGCCACCGACGCGCACGAGATCCAGTTGTTCTGACTCCGAGGTCGATCCGGACCGGTTTCTCGGCGTCGCGCGAGACACTCGACGCTCCGCGCGGATGGCGCTCGGCGGGAGCAGCCACGCTCCCGATCCGATGCCACACGATCGAGGAACTCCCATGAAGAACCCCTGCACGACGTTGCTGCTCCGGCGGACACGGCGGCGCCGACGCACCGGTCGCACGCGGGCCGCGCGTGAACTTCTGCGGCGCGCGCGTGCTGCGCCGCCGCCTGCGTGTCCGCTGCTGTCGGTCGCGCGCGTACGAACGAGCACGGAGCAGCGCGCACGCTCGGAGCGCCGGGCTGCGCGTCGCAGCTCGCTGCGCTGTTCGGCGTGGACCGCGGGCCTGCCGCGCGCCGCGCCGCGTTTGTTCCGCTGGCACCGTTGCGAGTTTGGTTGAGCTTTCGCGGTCGATCGAACCCGACCCTGTTCAGGGCATGAAGTCGAGACGGATCGCGTTCGAAATTGCGATCCCGCCGGGCACGGCCGGATCGACGCAGAGCGCCTGCGCGTAGATGGCGACGGGCCCTAGACCTCCGGCGATGCCCGGCACCAGGATGCCGCCGTCTGGCCCCGCACTCAGCAGCACGGCGACCTGGATCGGGACCGGGACCAGGAGACCGCCCTGAAAGGGAGTCGGCGCGGAGTTCGCGCTCGCCACGAGCAGCGTGGACGCGCCGCTCGGAGCCCCGGTCACTCGCAAGGCGGCGTCCGTACCCGAGGAAAGATCGCCGCCGCACACCGACAACGCGAGGTGGCCCGGGCCCGCGAAGCCGAGGTCCGGCTGGCACAGGAATCCCTGGGGCGTCAGCAGGATCAGACCGCCCTGTCCCGTGACGTCGTTCGTGGCGGGGACCACGATCTGCCGCGCGTCGTTGATCGCGATCCCGTACCCGTTGATCACGTACCAGTGGCCGACGCCAGCGACGATGAGGTCCTCGATCTTGAACGTGGCGAGACCTTCGAAGCGGACGTAGGCGTCCACGTTGAGCTTCATCACGACGTCGCCATGGACGTTGAGATCGTAGGCGCCGTTGTCGGCACCGCAGCCGCTGAAGACCTGCCATCCGATCCCGTCGGTGAAGCGCGCGGCGACGCGGTCGCAGTTGGTGCTCGTGGCGAGGATGGCGAGCCCGGCGACCTGGCCCAGAGCATTGATGCGCGTCGAGTCCGTCGCGATGTAGGTCGGCGGGCCGGAGGGCACGCCGAGGGACTCGACCGCCATGGTGTCGAGGTCGAGCCGTTTGCAGACGAACGAGGAATCGACAAGCACGCGCTGGTCGTTGATCGACGTCGGATCGAAGATGCCGGTCGCGCTCAGGTCCTGCACGCCGCCTGGCGCGGTGAAGAGAACCGGATAGCGGAAGCTGTTCAACGTGGAGTAACCCACGATGTCGCCGACGCCGTTGAGCGCCGTCGCGTGGCTGGTCAAGTGTCCCGGGAGCTTCCCGAGGAGCGTGATCGTGTAGGTGCTTCCGGTGGGGAACCAGGCAACCGCCTGGCTGCCGAACGCTGGTGAGGACGAGGCGCTCACGGAACCGACGATCACGCCCGCGTCGTTGATGTCCGAAGCGGCGCTGCTGGTGAATCCCGGGGGCACCGGTAGCGCGGTGATCGATAGACCCGGACCCGCGATCCAGGCGCGCAGCGTGCCGCCGATGGTGGTCGTCCCGACGACGCTCGCCGAAGCGTTCATATCCGCCGCGTTCACCGCCGGGCCGAGGAACTCCGCGTGGTACTGCGGCGCCTGGGCCGAACCGACTCCGGCGAGCACCAGCAGGAAAACGCACGTAGTGAGCACGAAGCAGGAGCGACACCGCGTGGAACGGATGAGGGACATGTCGTCCTCCTCTTGGAGCGTGGGGGAACCCGCAGTCGGGCCAGGGCCGGGCGGTTGTGAGGAACATGCGCGCTCCGGCGGCCCGGGCTGTCAGTCTCTCGGTCGGATCTTTTGGATCAAGGGACGCCGACGACCCGTTCCAGGCGCCGTTCCCTGCTCGACGCGAACTCCGTAGTTCCCCCGGCGAGCCCGGTCAGCTTCGCGGCATGGAGCTCGGCTCCGTGCACGCCGTCGTCGGCGGAGAAGAAGATACGTCCTCCCGCGCGCATGAAGCGCGTTGATCGCGAGGCCTGATTCTGCGCGGCCCTCCGGCGAGGGTCAAGCAGGCTCGAGGTCGTCCCTGCCGGGTGGCGCCGGGCCGGCGAGCCGCCGACCCCGCTCTCCGTCGAACGGTGGTTCCCGCTCAGGGCATGACGCGGTCGACCAGCCGGTTGGCCGCCTCCTTCAGCGTCATCTCCTGACCGAGCATCCGGCCCTGGTCCGCCCACTCGATCGAGCCCTCGATCCCGCCGCCGTTGCCGGCGTAGCTCGCTTTGGCCTCGAGCTCCCAGTTCAGGATGCGCCGGTCCTGGAGGGAGTAGCCGACGGTCAGGAAGTCGGTGCCCGCGAACGCCGCGGCCAGACCCTCGTCGGACAGCAGGTCGGTGAAGTTCGTGGCCGTGGCGAACAGGTTCTCCTGCGCGACCCCGATGCTCCACGAGCGGCCGATCCCCTCCATGCGAGCGACCAGCGCGCCGTAGCCGTGGAGGAGGGCGAGATCCGAGCTGATCGTCGCGCGGTTCTCGATCCGCTCCACGCCGCCGTTCTCGAACTGGAACGCGTCGACGAGCTCGAGGGCCTTGTTCGTCTCCGCGCGCACGCCGTCCTCGTAGCCGGCCCACGCCGCGGCCTTGATCTCCATGTGGCGCGTGATGGTCAGGCGGCGCGGGCGATACTCGGTCTCGAACTGCCAGAGCACAGTGCACTTGGACTCGACACCCGCGCTGGCGCTGGCGCCGAAGTTCTTCAGCGTGACGCCCGGGATCCCGATCGCCGCCTCGATCTCGCCCTCGGTCTCGAGGTGGTACGAGAGGCCGTCGTTGTGGTCGGTCACGTAGGTCCGGGTCTGGGTGATCACCCAGATCATCCGATGCAGGTGGACGAGGGCGTTCAGCGCGGCCTCGCGCTCCTCGCGGGCGGCGTCGGCGATCTCCTGCGCCGTGTTCACGGCCGCCTTCGCCGTGTCCCGGGCCTTCTTCGCCTGCTTGACGCCGATCTCTAGGGCCTCGACGACCGCCTGCGCCTTGACCACCGCGGCGACCAGCTTCGGGGTCTCGATCTTGGCGTTCGCGAGCGCCTTCTTGGCGTCCTCGAGCTCCGCCTCGGCCTTGTCGAGCGCCTTGTTCGCCTTCTCGAGCGCGGTGTCGGCCGCGCCGAACAGGAGCGCTTCGGCGTCGTGCAGCTTCGCGACCGCGGCGTTCTCGGCGGCGCGGGCGGCGTCCAGCGCGGCCTTCGCCTTCTCGCGCGCCTCGCAGTCGTCGAGCACGCCGTTGATGAACTTCTTGGGCTGGAGCTCGGGGTAGTAGCAGGCGAGCAGCAGGCCGCGGATGCCGCGCACCACTCCGGGGACCGAGTGGAAGCGGAAGATCCGTGCGCCGCCGATTCCCTGGCTCACGTTGGCCTCGACGCCGTCGTACAGCTCCACGCCAACCTGGGCGGCGACGTCCGCCTCCATGCTCAGGAGGTATTGGGCGTCCTCGGTGCGCTTCACCTGGAAGTCGTGCTTGGTCTTTCCGCCCACCGCCGCGCCGACCCCGACGGTCGCCTCGAGGCCGAGCTTCAGCGAGACCGCATCCCCGGGGGAGTTGAGGGCCCGGTACAGCTTCTCCTGCAGGCCGTCAGCGTTCTCCACCTTCTCCGTGCGGTCCTCGGGGAGGTGCGACAGGAGCTCGTCGAGGGTCAGGATCTGCTCGTCGACCTCCGCGGCGTAGAACTCGACGCCGTTGGACAGCTCGAGCATCGACCCGTACGCGTCAGCGATGCCCCAGGGCCCGGTGTGGGTCCCTTGCGCGAACAGGTGGGACGTAGGGAACGGGCTCGATGGGATGTCGCCGAGCTCGGCGACGAAGTAACCATTGGCGTCGAACTCGCCACTGACGGAGATCGACGCGCCGCCGGTCAGCCAGATGCCGCTCTCGGTCTCGATCTGGGCCTTCTCGGGGGCGATCACGATCCGCGCCTCGTTGCCCGGAAACCCTCCGAACAGGCGCAGCTTCGGCGCGGGGGTGTCGCCGTCGACCAGCTCCAGGATCAGCCCGACGTTCGGGAGCGGAGTATCGCCGCTCGCCCTCCCGTAGGCCTCGGATAGAAGGTGCGTGAACCCGTCGCCTGCGTTCGCGAGCGAGGTGGCGAGGGCCACGGCGAGCGCGGTGGCGAAGGTCAGGGTCTTCGTGTGGGTCGACATCGGTCTCTCCGGTCGTTCGAGGTCTCGCTTCACCCGCACCAGCGCAGCGAGCCCGCGCCGACCTTCGACCTTTCCGAATTCCTCGGAGGAATCGGGATCGCGCTGTCGTGTCCGCGCGGGACGGGGGGGCGGTTGCGAGCAGCGGCCACGCGAGCCGACGCCTGAACGCCCGGCCGTCCCGGCGGTGCCATGCGGGCGGCTCGCGGAGGCGGATCATGACACGCCGACGAAAGTCCCGCGGACGCACCGTCTGCGTCGCGTGGCATCGGCCGGTACGCGCGACGCGAGCCAGCACGAGGCGCCGCCCGAGCCGGGCTGGAGGACGTGCTCGCCGACCCCCCGTGCGCACGCCGTTAACGATTTCCGGGTCGCCGGTCCGCCCGAGCAGTACGATCGAGCCGTCGCCGGCGTGAGGGATCGATCGGTGTCGGATTCCGGCGGAACGGTCGGTCGTCTAGGCTCTTGGCGACGGCTGGGTGGTGACGATGCGGGTCTCGAGGAACGAGGCGGGCGGCGGCCGCGCGCGGCCGTCCGCGGACGACTTTCCGGCGAAGGTGGCGGCGGCCCCTCCGTTCGTCGTCGGCGTGATCGACGGCGAGGGGATCGGTCCGGAGCTGGCCGGCGCGGCGCTTCGGGTGCTGGAGGCGGTCGCCGCGGGCGAGCCCGGGCGGTTCGAGGTGCGCCGCTTCTCCGCCGCGCCGCCGCGGCCCACGGCCGCGCTCGACCCGGCCGTGCTCGCGTTCTGCCGCGAGACGTTCGCCGCCGGCGGGGCGATCCTCGCCGGGCCGGTCGGCGGCCGCTTCGTGTACGAGCTGCGCCGCGCGTTCGACCTGTTCTGCAAGCTGGTTCCGGTGCGCCCGTTTCGCGAGCCGCTCGGCGCGCGACGCATCCGCGACCGGTTCCTCGCCGGCGTCGACCTCGTGATCGTGCGCGAGAACGTCTCGGGGCTCTACTTCGGCGAGTGCGCGGAGCGGGACGACGGCGCGGCGGGGCGCCGGGTGGAATGCAGCTTCACGTACGGCGAGCGCGAGGTGCGCCGGGTGGTCGACGTGGCGGCGCGGATCGCGGCGGCGCGGCGCGGGCACATGACCGTCGTCGCCAAGGACGGCGGGGCGCCGGAGCTGACCCGTCTGTGGCGCTCCGCGGCGGCGGCCGCGGCGGAGCAGGCCGGGATCCGCTGGGACCTGCAGAACGCCGACCTCGCGACGTACCGGCTCATCCAGCACCCGGCCGACTTCGACGTCCTGGTCGCGCCGAACCTGATCGGCGACGTGCTCGCCGACGTCTCCGCGGTGCTGCTCGGCTCGCGCGGGCTCGGCTACTCCGGGAACTTCGCCGAGTCCGGGGCCGCCGTGTACCAGACGAACCACGGCGGCGCGGCCGACCTCGTCGGGAGCGACCGGGCGAACCCGGTGGCGCAGATCATGGCGCTCGCGATGCTGCTGTCCGAGAGCTTCGGCCTGACCGGCGAGGCGGAACGGATCGAGCGCGCCGTCGCCGACGTGTGGCGCGCGGGATGGCGTACCGCGGACCTGGCCGAGGAGGGCTGCCGCGTGATCGGGACCGCGGCAATGGCCGAGCGGATCGCGGCGGCGGTGCGCGCGGGGCGGCCCGCAGCCGGCGTGCCCGCCGGCGAGGCGTCGCGGTCGTGGGCGCACGTCTCCCCGCGCGACCTCGCGGAGACGCGGTTCGTCGTCCCGCTGGCGGACCGCGCCCAGGTCGAGGCGGCCGCCCGTGCCGCGCGCGACGCCGGCCGCGCGTGGCGCGCGTCTGTGCCCGCGCGGCGCGTCGAGCTGCTCGACGCGGTGGCCGCGCGTCTCTCCGCGGCGCGGGCCGAGCTGGTCGACCGGCTGGCGCGGGACGTCGGCAAGCCGGTCGCGCACGGCGAGGCCGAGGTGACCCGCGCCATCGATCTCCTGCGCGCGGCGGCGGCGGCCGCGGCCGAGGACCCGGGGGCGATCCGGCGCGCGCGCGACGGCGGGTATCGCTACGTGCCGGTCGGCGTGATCGGCATGCTCACGCCGTGGAACCACTCGCTCGCGATCCCCGTCGGCAAGATCGCCCCGGCGCTCGCGTACGGCAACGGCATGGTGTGGAAGCCGGCGCCCGCCGGCACGGGCGTCGCGCACGTGCTGATGCGCTGCCTGATGGAGGCCGGGGCTCCGCCCGCACTGGTGAGCCTCGTCACCGGCGACGCCGAGACCGCGCGCGCCGTGATGGAGGAGGCGCGCGTCGACGCCGTGACGTTGGCCGGGCCGCCGGCCGTGGGGCGCGCCGCGGTGACGATCTGCGCGCGCCGCCGCGTCCCGCTGCAGGCCGAGCTCGGCGGAAACAACGCCGCGGTGGTCTGGGACGACTCCGACGTCGCCGGCGCGGCGCGGCGGATCGCGGCCGCGGCGTTCGGCTTCGCCGGGCAGCGATGCACCGCGAACCGGCGCGCGATCGTCGCCGGCCCGTGCTTCGACCGCTTCCTCTCGGAGCTGACGGCGGCGGCCGGCGCGCTGGCCTGGGGCGATCCGCTCGATCCCGCCACGGAGGTCGGCCCGGTGGTGTCCGCGGCGCGGCGCGACGAGATCCTCGCCCTGCTGGAGCGGGCCGGCGCGGCCGGCGAGGTGCTGCGGGTGCACGAGGCGCCGCGCGCGGCCGCCGCCGGCGCGTACGTCGCTCCGGCGGTCGTGGTCTGCGCCGACCCGGCGCACGAGGTCGTCCAGGACGAGACGTTCGGTCCGGTCCTCGTGGTCCAGCGCGCGGCCGGCTGGGAGCACGCCCTCGAGCTGCTGAACGGCGTGCGCCAGGGGCTCGTCGCCGCTTTGTTCAGCGCGTCCGAGGCCCGCCGCGGCGCCTTCCTCGACGCGGCGGAGGCGGGGGTGCTGAAGTTCGACCGCGCGACGGCGGGCGCCGGTGTCGACGTCCCGTTCGGGGGCTGGAAGGAGTCGGGCGTGGGCCGGCCGGAGCATGGCCCCGCGAACCGCGAGTTCTACGCGCGCGCACAGGCGGTCGTGCGGGACGTGGACGGCTGACCGTGGTGCTGCGCACGGGCGACTGGATCGAGCGCGGACCGGCGGCGGTGTTCGCCGAGCGCGTGCGGGAGACGCCGGAGCGGCTCGCTGTCGCGGGCATGGCGCAGCGGCTGACCTACGCGGAGCTGGACCGCGCCGCGGACCACGTGGCTCGCGCGGTCGACGCCGCCGGGATCGCGGACGGCGCGGCCGTCGCGATCGACTGCCGCGATCCGGTGAACGCCGTCGCGGCGATCGTCGGCGTGCTCAAGACCGCGCACCCGTGGGTCTCGGTCGACGCCGCGCTCACGCGGTCCGGGACCGCGGCCCAGCTCGCCGACGCGGGCGCAGGGCTGCGGGTCGCCGACGACCGCGAGGCGGCGTGGAGCGGCCGGTCGCTGGAGTTCTGCGCCACGGCGGCCGCGGCGGCCGGCGGGCCGGAGTACCGGCCGCGCGGAGCGCCCGACGCCCCCGCGTGCATCGTCTACACCTCGGGAACCACCGGACGCCCCAAGGGCGTGCTGCGTGGCCGCGAGACGCTCGCCCACACCGCGCAGGTGTACGCCGAGCGGTTCGCGGTGACCGCGGACGACCGGTTCGCGCTGCTCGCCTCGCTGGCGCACGGCGCGGGCGTCTCGGACACGTTCCGCGCGCTGTTCGCCGGGGCATCGCTGCACCCGTTCGACCTCCGCCGCGGCGGGTTCGCCGGCCTCGCCGCATGGCTGCGCCGCGAGGAGGCGACGGTCCTCCACGCGGTGCCGTCGCTGTTCCGGCAGTTCGTCGCGGCGCTCCGCGACAACGAGCGCCTCCACGCGATCCGGCTCGTGCACCTCGGCGGCGAGAAGCCGACCCGCGCCGACGTGGTGTCGTTTCGCGGTCGGTTCGCGACCGACGCCGTGCTCGTGAACAACCTCGGCGCGACCGAGGCGCCGACGATCCTCCAGCGGGTGTTCACCGCTGCGGACGCCGACGCCGCGGAGGCGGTCGTGGTCGGGGGTCCGGTGCCGGGGGTGGCGGTCTCGCTGGTCGACGAGAGCGGCGCGGAGGTCGCGCCGGGTGCGGTCGGCCGGATCGCGGTCCGGAGCCGCTACCTCGCGCTCGGCTACTGGCGCCGGCCGGAGGCGACGCGCGCCGCGTTCCGATCCGACGCCGCGGGCGGCCGTGTCCACGTGACCCGCGACCTCGGCCGACGGGTCGAAGGCGGCGGGATCGAGTACGTCGGCCGGAGCGACCGGCGCCACAAGGTGCGCGGGAGCGCGGTCGACCCGGCCGCCGCCGACCGGGCGTTTTGCGCGCTTCTCGGCGACGACCCCGCGGTCGCGGACGCCGCCGTGGTCGCGCACGAGGCGGCGGGCGAGACGCGACTGGTCGCATACGTGGCCGGGCGTGCCGGTCGGCCCGTCGACACGGCGCGGCTGCGCGACCGCTGCCGCGCGCAGCTCCCAGGGCACCTCGTCCCCGCGGGGTTCGTGGTCCTGCCGCGCCTCCCCCGGCACGCGGACGGGACGCTGGAGCCCACCGCGCTCCCAAACCCGGGGACGCGGGCGCGGCGCCCGGCGCGTCGCATCCATGGGCCTCGGACCGCGCGCGAGCGCCGCCTCGCGGAGCTGTTCCGGGACGTGCTCGGGTGCGGGAGGGTCGGGCGCGGCGACAGCTTCTTCGATCTGGGCGGGGACTCGCTGCGCGCGCTGCGGCTCGTGCACGAGATCGACACCGCGTTCGGGGTGCGCGTTCCCGCGGAGGCGCTGTTCGACGCCGACACGGTCGCGCGCCTCGCGGTGCGCCTCGCGGCGGAGGACGGCGCGGCGGAGCACGACTCGATCGAGGCGATGCACGCCGCGGAGAGGCGGCCGCCGCTGTTCGCCGTCGGCGGACTCGACGGGGGCGTGCTGAAGATCCGCGCCGTCGGGCGCGCTCTCGGGCGCCGGCAGCCGTTCTTCGGGCTGCATCCGCCGGCGATGGACTGGAGCACCGTCGGGTGCGCGCGCCTCGAGGAGATGGCGGCTCACTACGTGCGGATCGTCCGCCGCGTGCAGGCGCGCGGCCCGTTCCACCTGCTCGGATCGAGCTTCGGCGGGCTGGTCGCGTTCGCGATGGCGGTCGAGCTCCAATCCGCGGGGGAGTCGGTGGCGCTGCTCGCGATGATCGACACGTCCTCGCCGCGCGGCTCGGGTCGAGCCCGCCGCGCCGCGCCGCGCCTGCAGGACCCGGTGATGGCGGCGCACACGGCGGCGTCGCGGGGGTTTTCGCCGCGCGAGCGGTTCCGCGGCCGGATCCTGTACTTCCAGTGTACGGGGGAGCCGGCCGCGCCGCGCGGCGCGGAGCACGCCGCGGCGTGGCGCGACCTGGCGACCCGCGGGATCCGCGTGGTCCCGCTCCCGGGCAGGCACGGCCGGTTCGACGTGGAGCCGCAGCTCGGCGTCGTGTCGCGGGAGCTCTCGCGCGCTCTCGGCCGCTCGCGCTGGCGACACGGCCGGCCGGCGTTCACGTGGCCCCGCGAGGCAGGAGGACGTGCATGACGACGGCGGCACCGGTGGACTTCCTGGAGGGATACTTCACCCGCTACGCGGACGAGCCGCGCGAGGTGATCGTCAAGGCGCATCTGCTGAGCGTCGGGCACTGGTTCAGCGACGCGGCGCTGGCGGCGGCCGACGGCTCCCTGGTGAAGTCGTACCGGCTGTTCTCCTACGACCTGATCCCGATGTCGTCGATGCAGCGGCGCGAGAGCCGCCGCGTGCCGGAGTTCTTCACCATCCTGGGCGGCGCGTACGAGCTGCGCCCGGTCCTGGTTCAGACGACGCTGAACCCGGACTCACCGTACCGGGTCGACGTGCGCGACGGCCGGCTGGTCCTGACCGCCGACGACGCGGTCCTGTGCGAGGTCCGCTTCCCCGCGGCGCCGAGCTACTACGCGAAGCGCCTCCCGGACGGCACGCCGTTCCACGAGGTGATCGCGTTCGGCTACTTCGTCACGGCGTTCCGCTCGTGCCAGTACTTCGGATCGGGCAAGGAGTGCGGCTTCTGCGACATCGACTTCAGCCTGCGGCAGATGAACCGTTCCGGCGACTTCTCGCTCACCGCGGCGGTGAAGTCGCTCGACGCGGTGGCCGCGGTCGCGGACGCGGTCATGCGCGAGGCGACCGAGGAGGAGGGGTACGCGGGGCCGGTGGCGTTCCTCGTCACGGGCGGGACGATCGACACGCGGCTCCAGGGGAAGACCGAGGAGGAGTTCTACGGCGAATACGTGGCGACGCTCCACCGCGGCGACGCGCGCCGCCGGATCAGCCTGCAGACCAACGCGCGGCCGAAGGAGGTGATCGAGCGCTACCGGTCGCTCGGCATGGCCTCGCACCACGCCAACATGGAGGTGTGGGACCGGCGGTTGTTCGAGTGGATCTGCCCGGGGAAGGCCGAGCGGGTCGGCTGGGACTCGTGGGTTCGCTGGTTGGTCGACTCCGTGGAGGTGCTCGGTCCGGGGCAGGTGAAGCCGCTGTTCGTCGGCGGGGTCGAGATGGCGCGCCCGCACGGCTTCCGGAGCGTGGCCGAGGCCGTCGACTCGACCACCGAGGGGATCGAGTTCCTGATGAGCCGCGGCGTGGTGCCGCGCTTCAACCAGTGGCGCCGCGAGCCGCGCACGTCGCTGGTGATGGAGCACGAGCAGCCGCCGGTGCCGCTCGACTACTACGTGCAGCTCATGCGCAACCGCTACGAGATCTGGAAGCGCTCGGACCTCCCGCTGCCGAACCAGGGTCGGTTCCTGGCGCCGACGCGCCACCTGGGGGTCGCGCACGGGACGTACGAGGACCACATCCTGCTGCTGGAGGAGACGTACCCCGACGACATCGTCGAGATCGTGAACCGCGCCAGCACGCCGTACGAGTTCTGAGGTCGGCCATGTTCCATTCGATTCCGGCGGCGGTCGCGGCGCGCATGAGCGAGCTGGAGCGGATCGATGCCGAGCAGCGGCGCGGGGAGCTGCCGCGGCGCGAGCGGCTGTGCCAGGTTCCGCCGGAGACCGGCCGCCTGCTCGCGCTGCTCGCGGCGGCGGCCCCGCCGGGCGACATCGTGGAGGTCGGCACGAGCGGAGGGTACTCGACGCTCTGGCTTGCGCTCGCGGCGCGGCAGACCGGGCGTCGGATCCGCACGTTCGAGCGGTTCCCGAGGAAGGCGGCGCTGGCGCGCGAGACGTTCGCGCGCACCGGCGTGGCGGAGCGCATCGAGCTCCGGGTCGGAGACGCGCGCGAGCGGCTGCAGGAGGTCGCGGCGCCGGCGTTCGCGTTCCTCGACGCGGAGAAGGAGGAGTACCCGGCGTATCTCGAGGCGCTGGTCGGGCGGATGGCGCCGGGCGGGATCGTCGCAGCCGACAACGTGCACAGCCACCGCGCCATCCTCCAGCCGTTCGTCGACGCGGTCCTCGCCGACACGCGGCTCGACGCGCTGGTGCTGCCGGTCGGCAAGGGCGTGCTGGTCGCGCGGATCGCGTGAACGCCGCGCGCTCAGGCGCCGGCGCGGCCCCGGACGAGCGCGAGGACCTGGTCCTTGATCGGACTGAAGCGTGCGTGCCCCATCTCCATCGACTCGGCGAGGAACGCCGTGCCGTCGCCAAACTTCTCGCGCTCCTGCGGCAGCTCGATGATCTCGTTCTCTCCGGCGTCGCGCACCACGCCGAGGGGGTCCAGGCCGTCGCGGACCCGTTCGATCTGCTCGAACAGCATGCGCCGCAGGAGCACGACGCCGCGGTCGGAGTCGCCGAGGCGCTCGCGGGTGCGGTCGGCGATCGGCCCCTGCGAGACCCACGCCATGATGTCCTGGCCGTCGATGAAGTCCTGGCGGAAGCCGCCGTCCGCGTCGCGCCACGGCACGTCGTAGAGGGGGATGTGGTCCTGGCGGGGCGGGGGCGCGCCCTCTGCGGGCTCGTAGCAGGCGTACCAAAGATGCCACGTGTGGGTGTCGTCGATCGGGACGCGGATCTGGAAGCGGTGCTGGCGGTGCGCGCCGACGCGCAGCATCGTCGGGAACACGAGCGGATGGCCGACGCGCCAGTCGTCGTCCTGTTCGCTCCCGCCGGCGAGGACGCGGCGTTTGACGATCCCGTAGCGGAAGCGGTCGAAGCCGATCCGTTCGTGTCGCCGCCGGTACGGCGAGGACGGGGCGAGGCGCGCCCCGTGCAGCCACTCGACGTGGTGCGGGTCGACGCTGTTCTCCATGATCTGCAGCCAGTTGCAGGGGAGCGTCGCCTGGCCGACGTCGCGCAGCACGCCGGCGCGGACGAACAGGTCGAAGCGCGGGAGGAGCGGGGCGGGCTCGGGACCGAGGTACGCGAACACGAGGCCGCCGAGCTCGGCGGCGCGGGCCGCGGAGGGGGTGACCTGTCCGGCGAGCGGCGAGCCCGGCGGCTCGGCGGGAGTCTCGAGGCAGCGGCCGTCGGCGGCGAACTTCCAGCCGTGGTACGGGCAGCGGATGCCGTCGGCTTCGACCGCGCCGTGCGCGAGCGACGCGCCGCGGTGGGGACAGCGGCGCGGCAGGAGGCCGGGACGTCCGCCGCCGTCGCGGAACAGGACGAGATCCTCGCCGAGGAGGCGGACCGGCTTGACGGCACCCGCGGGGAGCTCGCAGGTCGCGGCGACCGGATGCCAGTAGCGGCGCAGCAGCGCGCCGCACGGCGTCCCGGGGCCGACCTCGGTCAGCGTGCGTTGTTCCTCGGCGGTGAGCATGGCGGCATCGTACTCGGGGGTGGCGGACCGGTGACGAGCCGCGTGCCGCGGTACGCCCGGGACGAGCCGACCGGCGACGACGGGGATCCGCATCCTCCAGCGCCGCGTGGGCCGGGTGGACCGGGAGATCAGGCCGTTGCGTCCGATCGGCCCGACCGCTCTGCTGGTTCTCCGCGGCTCGATCCCCGCACTCGTCGATCGCTCAGAGGTTCGCGCGATGGTCGGCAAGACGCCCAGGAAGTCGACCAAGGTCGCGAAGAAGCCCGCCGCCCAGCGTGCGGCCGCGAAAGGGGCCGCGCGCGTCGCGAGCGGTGCATCCGCGTCCCGGCTCATCGACGAGCGGATCCGCGATCTCGGGGGATGGCGCGGCGAGACCCTGGCCCGCATGCGCGCGCTGATCCTCGAGGCCGACCCGGAGATGACCGAGGAGTGGAAGTGGAGAGGCACTCCGGTCTGGTCGCGCCACGGGATCGTGTGCACCGGCGAGGCGTACGCGAAGGTCGTGAAGCTCTCGTTCGCCCGCGGGGCCCGGCTCGCGGACCCGGCGCCGGCCAGGAAGGGAACACGCGCCGGGCGATCGACATCCACGAAGGCGAGAAGGTCGACGCGCGTGCGTTCAAGGCGCTGGTGAAGGCCGCGGCGGCCGCCAACCGCCCGCCGGCGAAGAAGGCCAGGGAGTGAGGTGGAACTCGCCGTTCTACGGCATCGAGGGCCAGGGCTGGTTCCTCGGGTTCCACGTCTTCACGCGCTACGTGAAGGTGACCTTCTTCCGCGGCGCGTCGCTTCGCCCCGTCCCGCCCGGAGGCACCGGCGAGAACGCCCGCTGGATCGACATCCACGAGGACGAGCTCGACGAGGCGCAGATGGCGAAGCGGATGAAGCAGGCGGCCGCGATCCCGGGCTGGGGCAAGGGCTGACGCGTCCCCGCGCGTCGTTCGGCTGGCGCGCGTCCGGGGTTCCCTCTATTCTGGCGCGGCGGAGACGCGCGATGACGAGCCGGGCGGGGTGAGGGTTTGCTGTTCCTGACGTTCTGCAGCGAGGACACGGAAGCGGCGCGCGCGCTCGCGAAGGGGCTCGCCGACGCTGGCCAGCCGGTCTGGTGCTCGGCCGTCGCCGGGACGATCCCGATCGGCGAGTGGACGAAGACGCTCCACGACGCGCTCGAGCGGTCGGACGGCTACGCGATCCTCGTCGGAGACGCGCCGCTCGAGCGCCGGTGGGTCGACCTGGAGATCGATTGGGCGCTGAACCTCCGCGCGCGGCGGGCCCGGAGTTCCCGATCGTGCCGATGCTGCTGCCGGACGCGGACGGCGCGTGGCGGCCGGAGCGGCGTCCGGCCACCGGGGGCGTACCCGCCGGTCGCGACGATCCGTAGGATGAGGAAAATCGTACGACGCCGACGTGGGGGACCGCGCAATGGAGAAGTGGACCGAGATGGCACCGGCGCCGCCGCCGCTCGCCGAGGGCAAGAAGTGGCACGTGTTCCTGAGCTACCGGTCCGTGAACCGGCCGTGGGTCATCAACCTCTACGACGTGCTGCGGAATCACGGCTTCGAGGTCTTCCTCGACCAGGTCGTCGTGAAGCCGGGCGATCCGCTCGTCCGCTCGCTCCAGGACAACATGGCCGCGAGCCAGTCCGCGATCCTGATCTGGTCGGCGCAGGCCGCCCGGTCGGTCTGGGTCGAGGCGGAGTTCGACATGATGGCCCAGCTCGCGCAGGAGGGCGAGTTCCGCTTCGTGCCGGTCATGCTCGATCGGGAGAAGCTGCCGCTCTGGGCGCGCCGCTTCGTGAGCGTCGGGTTCGAGCACTACCCGGACGGTCCGAACGGAGGCGAGCTGCTGCGCCTGCTGCACGCCGTGGCGGGTCGCTCGATGAGCGCCGAGGCGGCGCGCTTCGCCAGCGAGCAGGACGAGAAGGCGCGGACCATGCACGCGCGCGTGCGGGCCGCGATCGACGCGGGCAACGCGGCGTTCCTGCGCGACGAGCCCGCGAAGGCGGACCTCGTGTGGGCGACCTCGTCCGCCCTCGGGTGCGCCGCGGCCGAGGGCCTGACCAAGCTCGGCGCGTACGACGACGTGCTCCGCGTGCTGGATGTGCTCGAGGGACGGTTCCCGCGCTCGATCCGCCCGCGGCAGCTCCGCGCGCTCGCGCTGGCGAGACGCGGGAGGGATGGGGACCTCGATCGCGCGCAGGATCTGCTCGGAACGCTGTACCAGAGCGGCGAGAGGGACCCCGAGACGATCGGGATCTACGCTCGCACGTTCAAGGATCGCCATGCGGCGAGCGGCGAGCCCCGCTTCCTGCGGCGGGCGCGAGACCTGTATGCCGAGGGCTTCCAGGCCGCGCCCGACGACTACTACGTCGGCATCAACGCCGCCACCCTGTGCGTGCTCATCGGCGAGCCGCACGACTTGAAGCGCGCCGGGGAGATCGCGTCGCAGGTGCAGGAGCTGGTCGGCACCGACCCGGTCCCCGGCGACTACTGGAAGACCGCGACGATCGGCGAGGTCTTCCTGATCCGCCGCGACTATGCGAACGCCGCTCGCTTGTATCAGGCGGCGATCGACGCTGCCCCGGCCGAGGTCGGGTCGCACGCGACCACGCGCAAGCAGGCGCTCCTTCTCATGGAACGCCTTTGCCCGTCGGGAGCCGAGCGAGCGCGCGTCCTCGCCCCGTACGCACACCTGGACCCGGCTGCCGGAACCCCCGATGGGTCGAGCGCCGAGAAAAGTCCACGAGCGCAGTGAGTCGGGCCCGGCGTCGCGTAGAGACGTCCGTCGCGAGAACGTAAGCCGCGCATCGACGACGCACGGAGACTCGCCATGAGCTTGGCCGTGCCGTGGGCGGCGGAGCGGATCGAGGTCGACGCCGACGGGTTCGAGCGGGGAGCGTTCCCGGGGTACTTCCGTCCGGGCGGCGGCGTCATCGACCTCGAGCTCGTCCCTTGCGGCGAGCTGTGCGTGTCGGTGGTCGACGAGCACCGGCGCGCGATCGAGCGCCCGTCGTTCGTGGACGTCGACGGCGAGCGGCCCCTCCTCGCTCAAGCGGAACGCGACAACGGTCGCGTGTGCCATCGGCTCGCGGCGAGAGTGACCGCGGTCGTTCGGATCGATGCCGAGGGTCGGGCGAGCCGGGCGCTCCGGGTCCTCGAGGTCGGGGCCGAACCCGTCGAAGTCGTCCTCCCCCCCGGCTCCTCCGCGGTCGTTCGGACGTCCTCGTCCAGCGGTCGGCCTCTTTCCGCCCGCGTGGCGTTCCACGACCGCGCGGAACACGGGAGCGGCGTCCACGGACTCCGGCGCTCCGTTTGGACGCACGCGGACGGCGAAGCGCGGTCCCTGGGCTCGAGCCGGGCGTTTCGTACGCGGTTCGCGCCGTCGCCGATGGCCACCGAACGGCGGACGAAGTCCACGTCGGTCCCGCGGCCGGTGACATCGCGGCGATGGCGATCGTGCTCCAGGAGCTCGCGAGCGATCACGTCGGTCGCGTCGTCGACGCGAGCGGAGACGGGGTCCCCGGGGCCCTGGTGAGGCTCGTCGATCCGGCCGGCGGCACCGAGTCGTTCACCGGGCCGGACGGCGTGTTCCGGATCCGCGCCGCCGCCGAGGGCGGGCTCGTGCACGTCGAGAAGCCAGGCTATTGCGGCGTGACGGCGAGCATGCCCGATGGCTGCGCGTCCGCCGAGCTCACGATCGTGCTCCAGGAGGGCGGCGCGATCCGGGGCACCGTCGTCGATCCCGCGCGGCGACCGGTTCCGTGCGCGCGCGTACGGTGCGACGACGTCGACAGCCGGGACGGCCGCGAAGCGACCACGGGCCGGGATGGTCGGTTCGAGATCCGTGGCCTGTGCGGCGAGCGGTACACCGTTTGGGTGGCGACGCGACGCGCTCTCCGCGGTCGAACGACGCGATCGCGCGTCCGGGCGACGACGTCGAGCTCACCATCGCTCCGGACGCCGAGGTCGTCGTCACCGTCGTGCCGAGCGCGAGTGCCGACGCGGTGCCGGCGTGGCGGCTGCGCGTCGAGGACGTGATCGCGCCGGGCTATGAGACCTGGTGGACGAAGCGAGCGCCGGCCGGCACTTCGGAAATCCGCTGCCGCGCGCGCGCGGGCACGCGGTGGCTCCAGGTCGCGGCCGATGGATGCGCGCCCCTCGCGCGGCGCGTCCTGCTCCCGGCCGCGTCGCTGACCCGGGTTGGCTTCGATCTCACGCACGGCGCGAGCCTCGACGTCGTCGTGCGCGACGCGGTGACGGGGGCCGAGATCGCGCAGTCCCGCGTCGCCCGGATCGAGCCGTCCGCCTGGATCACGCCGCGGACCTCGGCCGCGTCGCCCACGCGCGGCGCGCCGTCGATCCGCGTGCGGCGATCGACGAGGACGTCGACGCCATCGATCTGCCAGACGCCGGTCATCCGGCCGCGGTACCGACCTCGCGTCCGGCCGGCACGGGCGATGGTGCGCCGAGCGCCTCGCGCGCGCCGCCGCGGATCCACCTTTCGAGGAGCTCGATCTCCGCGTCGGAGAGGAACGGGGGGCCGTCGAGCGGCATGCGCGGCCGGACGATCCCGCGGACGTGGCGCACGATCGGGCTCGCGAGCGGGTTCCCGGGGATCAATGCGACCCGCTCGCCGCCCGCCCGCACCCGGTCGAGGGAGATCAGCTCGAGCCCTTCCGGCGCGGGTCCGCGGTCGCCGCCGTGCTTGTGGCACTCGACGCAGCGCTTCGCGAAGATCGGCGCGACGTGCGTCCACGTGACGGGGTCGTCCGCCGTGGGGGCGGCGGTCGGCGTCGGGGTCTCGGCCTCGGTCGCGGCCGGCGCTCGCGAGCGAGCGGATCGGCGAGGTCGCGCGGGCGCTCGTGACGCGCCTCGACGCGGACCTCGAGGCGGCGTGCCTCCGACGACCCCACGACGACGCGATCGCGCTCTACCGACGGGCCGAGGCGAGCGGAGTGCTCGAGTATGGAGAGGCGCGGCGAGGTCTGACGGCGGTCGCGACCGCGGCCGAAGAGCCCTCGCCGCACGAGGCGTTCCTCGCCCGCGACGACCGCGCCATGGAGGAGGTCGCTTCGCGCGCCTGGCGCGAGGAGCCGGGCTTCGCGCTCGACGCGATTGCGGCCTTCGTGCGCCTCGGCGAGGCCGGCGTCGTGCGGTCGTGGATCCGCGAGGTTGCGTCGCCATCGAGTCCGACGTACCGGTGGGCGCGCGTCGTCGACGGCGCGGTCGCTCGCCGCGATCCCGAGCTCTCGCTCGATCTGCTCGACCAGTTCGTCGAAGGCCGTCTCCCCGAGGAGTTCGACCCGTTCGCGTTCGAGACGGACGACGTGATCGGCGTCACGAGCGACGATCCGGTCGCGGCCGCCGGGATCGCCCGGCGTTTCCTCGCGCTGCTCGACTGCTCCTCCGCGCGCCCCACGCAACCGCCGCGGACAACCTCTGGGTGGCCCTCCGCTACCTCGATGCCGTCGCTCCCGCCCGGGTCGCGGCGGCTCTCGAGCGGGAGGAGGTCCTCGCGTCGCTGGAGGCGCTGACGTCGTTCGGCTTCACGACCGCCCTCGGCAGCGTGGATTGGTGCAAGCAACCGGTCCTTCCCGACGCGGTCTTCGACGTCGCGCGGCGGCGGAAAGTCCTCTCCTGCCGCGAGGTCGAGGCCGGCGCCGTCCTCGGCGCCGAGGAGCTCGCGCTTCTCGTCGGCGCGAACCTCGTCTCGTCCGATCTGCTCGCGGCGATCGCGCGCTCCAGGCATCCCTGGGCGATCCCGTTCCTCCTGGAGGAGGCGAGCGACGACGCGAGCGTCCCCGACGGCGGCTGCCCCGACGCGGCAGACGCCTACCGCGCGCACGCCCTTTGGCTCGCGGCGGTCGCGGCCGAGCTCGGCGCGCCGGTTCCCAGCGGCGCGCGGGAAAGGGGCCGCGTCGCCGAGCGCCTCGCGTCCCGTCGCCGGGAGGATCAGCGTGCCGCGGCGGCGCTCGTCCTCGCCACGCAGGGGCGCTGACGCCTCGCCCGCGACCTAGAAGACCTCCGCGGTCGCCGCGTCGCCGGGCAGGTACGACCCATGGCGGACATCCAAAAGGGTGGCGAGAAGCGTATCACGCGGGCGGCTCCGCGTTCTCGAGGTGCCACATGCGGTTGTCGGCCATCGTGCGCTCGCGCAGGTTGCTCGCGGCGGAGCGCGTCTCGGCGTCGCGCAGCTGGAGCCGCAGCTCGAGCTGCACCGCGTAGCAGTGGATCACGCGGCGCAGGAACGAGAGCTCGCGGTCGGAGTGGACCTCGGTCAGCGGCGATCTCCTCGAGCACGGCCAGGGCGTGCTCGAGCTTTGATTCCGCCGGCAAGAACGGCGACACGAAGAGGTGCCGGTTCGCGCGCTCGAGCCCCTACCGCAGATCGTCCGAGAGCTGGTCCGGGTCGGTCTCGTCGAAGAAGCGGAGGATGAACCCCTCGACCCCTTCGGACGCGCGGCCGGAGAACGGGCAGTCGATCCCGGCCATCACGAGCGGGCTCTCGGACCCGTGGGTCGAGCGCGCGTACCGGAAGACGGACAGCGCCTGGTGGCTGGCGCCAGATGGAGAAGACGCCCCAGCTCGCCACGGCGTCGGTCCGTCCCGCCTCGTGCTCGACGCGGGAGCGCGGTTCGGGCTTTCTTCCACGAACGGACTGGAGCACCGGTTCGGAAGTTGATCGACGCGGGGTCTCCGGTCCTCGATGTTGGCCTCGATCATGGTCCGACGTCTCTATCCTTCGGCACGTCGTCCCGCGACCATGGCGAGGTAGAAGACATGACGTTCGATGAATCCCCCTCCGCGTTCCGCGTCGCGGCGCACCGCGTCGTCGACGAGATGGCGGACTATCTCGAGCGGTTGGAGTCCCACCGCGTGCTTCCCGTCCTCGCGCCGGGGGACGTTCGCGCCCGTCTCGACGCGGCGCCGCCCGACGCGCCGGAGCGGCTCGACGACGTGCTCGCGGACGTGCGCGACGTGATCGAGCCGAACCTCACCCACTGGCAGCACCCGGGCTTCATGGCCTACTTCCCGAGCACGGCGGGAACGCCGGGGATCCTGGGCGAGATGCTGGCGGCGGCCTTCAACTCGAACGTCATGCTGTGGCGCAACGCGCCCGCGTCGACCGAGCTCGAGCAGGTCACAGTCGATTGGCTGCGGCAGATGCTCGGCCTCCCGGACGAGTTCCGCGGGATGTTCACCGACACCGCGTCGATCTCGTCGCTCCTCTCCATCGCGGCGGCGCGGCAGGCGGTCGGCGGTTGGGACTGGCGGCAGCACGGGTCGAATCACGCCGCGGCGCCGATTCTCCGGCTCTATCGCTCGAAGCACGCTCACTCCTCGATCGACAAGGCGGCTCTGCTCCTCGGGCTCGGGAAGGAGGGAGTGCGCGAGGTCGACGCGGATCGTTCCTTCGCGATGATCCCGGAGCGCCTGGCCGCCATGATCGCCGAGGATAGGGCCGCGGGCCGAATCCCGTTCTGCGTCGTCGGCACGATCGGCACGACGTCCAGCACCGCGGTCGACCCCATCGACGCAGTGGCGAGCGTCTGCGCGCGCGAGGGCGCGTGGCTGCACGTCGACGCCGCGTACGCGGGCGCGGCCGCGATCCTCGACGAGAAGCGCCGGTTGTTCTCCGGGTGGGAGCGCGCGGACTCGATCGTGTTCAACCTCCACAAGTGGTTCTTCACGCCGTTCGACGCGTCGCTGCTGCTGTTTCGCGACCCTGAACGGTTCCGAGACGCGTTCTCGCTCGTGCCCGAGTACCTCCGCACCGCGGTGGGCGGCGGCGCGATCAACTTCAACGAGTACGGCATCCAGCTCGGGCGGCGCTTCCGCGCGCTCAAGGTGTGGATGATGATCCGGATGCTCGGCGCGTCGGGACTGAAGGAGTTGGTGCGACGGCACTGCGATCTCGCCGCCGAACTCCGCGGTTGGATGATGGATGATGCGGACTGGGAGGTCGTGGCGCCGACGCCGTTCGCCACCGTCTGCGTGCGCTACGTCGGGGGCGACGGGGACGCGGCCGACCTGGACCGCGCCAACGAACGGATCCTCGAGCACGTGAACGCGGGAGGGAGGTTCTTTCTGTCGCACACGGTGCTCGACGACCGCTACGTGATCCGCGTCGTGATCGGCAACCCTCGCCAGACGCGCGCTCACGTCCGCGGCTGCTTCGAGGCGCTGAAGGACGCGGCGCGGCGATGCGTCTCGGAGACGGACCGCCGCGCCTCGTGACCTGCGCTGGATCGGACGAGCGGCTACGGCGCGATCGTGAGCGTGTTCCAGGTGCTGATCGACTTCCGGCCGCCGCGGTCGCCGGCCGAGCCGTTCCAGACCGCGCAGGCGAGGCGCACGCTCGCGCCCGGCTCGAGGCGGAGCGGGTCGGCGCCGCCCGGCTCGAGAGCTCGCCGGAAGACGACGACGTGCTCGCCGCGCTCGTACGACGCCTCGACGCGGATCGCCGACTCCGGCGCCTCGGCCGTGTCGCCGGCGCCGCGCGCGGTCAGCTCGCGGGCCGAGTCGTGCGTCATCTTGGCGACGCGGAACCGCGGCACGTCGGTCGTCATCGTGCCGTGCGGGGCGTTCGCGAGCAGGTCGTCGATCCCGGCGGCGTCGCTGGCGGCGAACGATCGCCAATGCCAGAGCGTCACCGGCTGCTCGTCCGAGCCCATCCCGAGGAGCGGCGGCGCCTCGGCGTCCGAGAACTGCAGCGCGACGCCGTCCGGCCGAGTAGAGCCGTCGCGGGCGAACTCGTCGCGGGTCGCGTCGGGCCAGCGGACCTGGATCGCGAGCTCGGCCCCATCGTGGAGCGCCGCGAACGTGGCGCGCTTGACGGCCTCGTCGCTCCAGACGAATGGAGACAGTTCGACGGAGACCGCGGCGGCCGCCGGCCACGCGGAGGCGTCGAACGGGTCGGGCAGGCGATCGACCCGCGTCGCGACGAGTTCCTGCGGCGGCGCCGGAGCGGCCGCGCGCGCCGCGGTCGAGAGGAGCCGCGTCACGTGGAGGAGCAACGCGCTCGTGTCCGCGTCGGAGAGCCGGGTCGGCGGCATCCCCGTCCCCGGCATGCCGCCGACGACGCGGCGGGTGAGCGATTCGGGGTCGGCGCCGCCCTTGAGCGGACCGCGCGTGAAGTCGCGCGCCCAGGAGAAGGCCTCGCCCGGCCATGAAGTGGGGGAGGCGGCGCGGTCGGGGACGGGGCGGCCGCGCCCTTCAGGGCCGTGACACGCGGCGCAGTGCTCGCCGAACAGCGCGCGTCCGCGGTCGAGGTTCTTCAGCGTCGCCTCGGCGGGCTCGACAGCGGCGACCAAGGCGCCGGGCTGCATCGACCGGCGGGCCGAAGCGCGCGCCGCCGCGGCGTCGAGGGCCGTCCCGTCCGGGTCGACGGTTCGCAGGAACTCCGCGGTGAGACCGTCGACCGCGAGCGTTCGCACGTGACGGGCCAGGCGATCGAGATCGTCGGGCGCAAGCCACGCGAACGAAGGCATCGCCGACCCCGGCATCCCGCGCCGCAGCACCTGGACCAGGTCTTCGTGGGTCGGGACGCCGTTCTCCGTGCTCACGAGCTGGAACAGACCGGTGCCGAAGTCGCGGGGGCGCGGCCGCATCCAGGAGACGGCAGCGGCGTCGGCCCGTCCCTCGGCGCCGTGGCAGACCGCGCAGTGACGGACGAACAGGCGCTCGGCCACGGCGTCCCCGCCACCGCCGGCCGCGCGCGGCGCTTGTCCGGCGACCGGCGCGGCAACGGCGGCAACGACGGCCAAGAGACCCACGACGCCAGCGGCGCGGCCTCGGAAGGCGTTCTGCATCGAGATTCCTCCAGCGTGACGCATCACGAGTTCCGGCCGCGGGCCTTCGATTTCTTCTTGTCGGCGGTCGTCACCTTCTTCTTCGTCCCGGTCGCGTGTCCCGTCGCTTTCGCCGGCGCGCGCTTCGTCGTCGCCGCGAGGCGACGTTCGTAGTCCGCCACGGTCTTTAGGATGTCGCTCGCGGAGACGATGCCGACGAGGGCTCGCCCCGCGGTGATCAACACCCGCTGCACGGACCGCCTCACCATCAGCCGCGCGAGCTCGCCGGCGGTCGCCGACGGCTTCGCGGTGACGAGCCGCGTCGACATGATGTCGCCCACCGTCTTCTCGGCGTCGATGGTCAGATTCGGGATCGGCTCGACCGCATCGAAGTCGATCTCGTCGTCGGCGATCGCGTAGTAGTGCTGCGTCGGCTGGTACGGGTCGATCGTCTCCGTGATCGCGCTGAGGAGATCGCTTCGCGAGATCACCCCGATCGGACGTCCCGCCGAATCGACCACCGGAACCCCGTGGATGCCGGCCTCCTCGAGCAACGTGGCAAGCTCCGTCAGCGTCGCGCTCGGCGCGACCGTCACCAGCTCCCGCTTCATCAGATCTTGCGCGGTCGTGAGCATCGAGGGACTCCTGCAGGTTCGCGAATTCCTCCCCACGCTCGGGGAAAGTCTCCCGACTCGGGGGGGCCAACCCGCGGTCGCGCGGGACGCCGGGGGACGCTGCAAGAGTCATGCCGCGCGAGGGCGGTCGAAACCGGAGATCTCGTATCCGCGGGTCAGTCCCCGCGCGGGGTCGGCGCGGGCTCGCCTTCCGCCTTGGCTCCCGCGGCCGGGCTCGGGTTCGCGCCCGGAGCGGGGGCGGACTCGACCGACACGACGCGTGCGCCGGAGCGCCAGAGGTCGTCGACGAGCCGGTCGATGTTGCCCCCGACGATGCCGACCACGCCGGAAGTCTCACCGTTCGACGCGCGGTGACGGAGGAGCGAGGTCAGCCGCGCGCCGCGGCGGCGGCACAGCTCGTCGTACGGCGGGGCCGAATCCACGCCACGGCCGGTCTCCTCGAAGTAGATCCGACGTTCCGCCTGGCCCCGCAGGATCTCCCACAGGCCCCGGAAGATGTCGGACTCCGTGATGATCCCGACGAGCTTCTGTCCCTGGACCACGGGAAGGCCGCCGATCCTGTTCTCGAGCATGAGGTGCGCCGCTGCCTCGATGTGCTCGTTCGGCCCGATGCACAGCACCTCGGTCGTCATCAGCGTGCGGACCGGGGCGGCGAGCGCGGCTTCGATCTGTTCGACGCGGGCCATGCCCGCCGCACCGTGCGTCATCGAGTGCAGGTGACGCTCGCTGACCATGCCGACGACGCGATCGGCGCGCACGATCGGAAGGCGCCGGATCTGAAGCTCCCTCATGCGTCGGAGGCAATCACGGGTGGAATCGTCGGGACCGGCGGATTCAACGTCCTGCGACATGAAGTGTCGGACGAACATCGGGGCATCTCCCGGGGCGCTGCCTCTTCATCGACGCGAACGAGCGATGGCTGAAGACGAAGCGGGCGGCGGGGATGCCGGGGTCAGGCGTCGGCCTTGATGGTGGCGCGCAGCAGGCTGCCGTCCTCCGATCCTTCGAAGCCCCGCTTCTTCAGCCAGGCGGTGACGCGCACGGCCGCGGGGTGGGTCGGGCGGACGGTGTTGTAGACGTAGTTCACGCCCTTCGCGCCGGCCTCCGCCTCCAGGTGCTCCAGGATGAACGAGCCGATCCCCTGCCCCGCGACCTCGGGGTCGGTCGCCAGCAGGACCTCGGCGTCGCCCCAGACGATGTCGAGCCAACCGTAGCCGACGGTCCGGCCGTCCGACTCCACGCGCCACCACTCGCCGGGAACGCGTTCGCCCAGTTCCGTCTCGGCGTATCGCCGATCGAAGACGCCGGCCGGCGCGCCGCCGACGATCCGTGCCTTCCCCTCGTCCCACGTGGCGTGGCTCTCTGCGATCCAGCGAAGGTTCACGTCCGGCTCCAGGTTCATTTCCGTATCGGCGCATGATAGCGGCGGTCGACGCGCCGCGGAGGGTCGATACCATTCGGCATCGAGTCCGGTCGTTCCGCTGACGAGGGAGCCGCGTGGCCCGAGATCGAGCCGCGGCGACGTTTCGCGTCGTCACCTACAACATCCACAAGGGCATCGGCGGCGTCGACCGGAAGTACCGCCCCGAGCGCATCGTCGACGTGCTTCGCGCGTGTCGCGCCGACGTGCTGCTGCTGCAGGAGGTGGACGAGGGCGTGCCGCGGTCGCGCGGGCATCGCCAGGTCGACTGGCTGGGCGACGCGCTGGCGCTCGAGCATCGTGCGTACGCGCCCAACGTTCGGCTCAAGGAGGGGCACTACGGCAACGCGGTGCTCTCGCGCTTCCCGCTCGATCACGTCGAGAACATCGATGTGACGGTGCCGCCGAAGAAGCGCCGCGGGGCCCTGCACGTGAGATTCACGGTCGAGTCGAAGGGCAAGCGGCGCCGCGTGTGGCTCTACAACGTGCATCTCGGGCTCGCGGAGTACGAACGGCGGCGCCAGGTCCGCAAGCTCCTCACCTGGCACGACGCGCATCGGTTGCGGGAGCACACGACGACGGTGATCGGAGGGGACATGAACGACGTCTGGAGGCGGATCGGCCCGCTGCTCCTCGAGCCCGGCGGTTTCGTGGGCATCCCGAACCGGCCCGCGACCTTTCCGGCCGTGCGCCCGGTGCGAGCGCTGGACGCCGTCTTCGTGAAGAACCCGTCGCGAATCGTGCGATACTCGACGCCGATCGTGCCGCCGGCTCGAAGTGCGTCCGACCACCTGCCGCTGGTGGTCACGCTCGGCTTGCTTTGAACGGCGGACGATCGCGGGCAGAGATCGGGCGGGGGCGTGATGGACGACCGTAGGACGGAGATCCAGGTTCGTGGGCTCGGGCCGCGCGACGTCGCCGCGCTGCATCGGACGTTCCTCGCCGCGTTCTCCGACTATCCGGTCGCGATGGCGCCGTCGTTCGAGGAGTTCGATTCTCTACTCGCCGCCCGCGGGGCCTCGCTGCCCCACACGTACGGCGCGACGGCCGGCGACCGCATCGTCGCCTTCTGGATCATCGCGATCGGGGACGTGGGTGGGGAACCCGGCGCGTACGTGATCTCGACCGGCGTCGTGCCCGAGTTCCGCCGGCGTGGGCTCGCGACGCGCCTCTTCGAGACGGTGCGAGAGCGGCTCCGGCTCGATGGACGGCGCCGGTGTCGGCTCGAGGTGCTCGTCCGGAACGAACGGGCCCTGCCCGCCTATCGCCGCCTCGGCTTCATCGTGCGGCGGGAGCTCGTCTGCCTCCGTTTCCCGACGCACGACGGGATCCTCGCGCGCCGACGCCCGGCCAGCGTGGAAGTCACGCCGGTCTCGATCGCCGACTGGCGGTCGTGGGGCGCGATGGGGGAGGTCGAGCCGACCTGGCAGAACTCGGCGGCCACGATCGATCGCGCGGGGAGCGGCGTCGCCATGTTCGCGGCCCGCGTCGCGGGCCGCGCGGTCGGCTACGCGGTGGTGGGCCGCCGATCCGGCGATCTGCACCAGATCGGAGTGTCGCGAGACGCGCGGCGCCGGGGCGTCGGGACCGCGCTCGTCCAGGCGGTCGCCGCCGCGCTCGACTCGCCGCGCACGTTGCGCGTGATCAACCTCGATGCGCGTGCCGACGCGGGTTTCTACCACGCGCTAGGGGCGGAGGAGTTCGTCCGCCAGTACGAGATGGAGTGGTCGGACTCGGGCGCCTGAACGTGACCGGTCAGCGCCGCGCCGCGACCTGGATCTCGACCTGCGCGTTGCCCGGCAGCTCCTTCACCGCCACGCACGTGCGCGCCGGATACGGCCTCCGGAACCGCCCGCCGTAGATTGCGTTGAACTCCCCGTAGCGACCCATGTCGGTCAGGTAGACGCGTGCCTCGACCACGTCCGAAAGAGCGAGGCCGACCTCCGAGAGGTTCCGCTCGATCGCGTCGATGCACGTTTCGACCTCGTGCTCGAACGAGACGCCGCGTTCCCCGATCTTGCCGGAGAGCAGGACGAGGTCGCCGACGACGACCCCGCTCGAGTAGGGGCCGAGCGCGTTCTCGTCGACGAGGTAGCGCGGCGAGGCGCAGGCCACGAGCCCGACGAGGGTGAGGCCGAGCGAGAGACGGTGCGACGTCATCGATCTCCTTCTGGTGGCGGTGACCGGCGCCACACGTAGAGCTTGGCGTCCGGCCGCGCCGACTTCAGCTCGTCGAGCTCGGCGCCGGCCGGTCGAAGGCCGAGCGACTCGGCGATCTCCACGCCGCGCGCGTTGGACGCTCGCGTGGGGAACGCGACGCGCTCGAACGGCCACTCGCGTTCGAGCCAATCGATCAGCGCGCCGGCGAGCGCGCGGTCGAGGTCGTTCGCGAGCTCGGGCTCGATCGTCCAGTACGCGAGCATCGCGGCGTCCTTGCCGCGGAGCGGCGGCTTGACGATGTACACGCAGCCGAGACATCGAGAGCGATCGGGCGAGAGGACCGTGTACGCGTAGCCTTCGCGGTTCTCGAACTCTCGCCAGTGGCGCTCGAGGTCGCGGCGGTTCTCGTCGAGCGTGAAGTCGTCGCGCGGCCAATCGCCCCATCCGAGCGTCTCTCGCAGGTGCGCGCGGCTCCCCATCAGCGCCGCGTAGTCGACGTCGACGTGGCGCGGAGCGAGCGGCTCGAGGTGGAAGCGACTCGTGTCGAGCGCGAGCGGCGGCTCGAACGACTTCGACCACGGATCGACCGATTCCTGCGCGGCTCGAGCATCGATCCGATTCAGCACGGCCGTCCAGCTCGGACGCTCGTGGATGAGCGCGGGAAACACCTCGACGACGCGACGGTCCTCGCCGAGCAGGTAGGTGGTGGTGCGGTCGAACCGTTCGGTCTGCCGGCGGCCGACGTCGCAGAGGAGCTCGAAGGAGGGGCCTTCCTCGCCGAACGGCTTCAGCATGCGGGCGAACGTCTCGAGGTCCGTGTCCTCCTGCGCGATCGCGAAGACGGGCACGCCGCGGGAGCGGAACTCATCGATCCTCTTCTGCAGCTCCACGAGCTGCCGGGCGCAGTACGGTCACCAAAACGCGCGGTAGGTCGTGATGACGACCGCGGAGCGGCCGAGGATCGCGTCGAGGTCGACCTCGGTTCCGTCGGCGCGCGGCAGCGCGAAGCCCTCGACGAGGTCGCCGGGCTCGTACTCGTCGCCCTCGCCCCATGTCGCGGGAACGGGGTCGATCGCCCGCGCGGTCGCGCCGGCCTGCAGCGGCAGCTCGTAGCGCGCGCGGAGCAGCCGCGTCGCGTCCTCGCCCCCGGGCGTGGCGTAGACGAGCACGTTGATGCGGATCGCGTCGCCGGGGGCGGCGTCCTCGAACATCGAGAACGAGATCTCGGTCTCCTCGCCGACTTCGACGAGCCGCTCGAACGGCGCACGGAGGTACTCGTTCTGCGCGAGCTCGGCGGTCGTCGTCGGGCGGCGCCCGTCGAGGTCGACCGACTCGGGGACCTGGAGCTGCACGATCGGCTGCGACACCTTCCCCGGCGGGATCGTCCACCCCTCGGCGAGGTCGACCCTCAGCGTGAACGCCGCCTCCGCGTCGTCGAGGAGCTCGACGTCGGCCGGCAACGACGCGGCGACCCGCAACGGCGAGCCGGCGACGCTCGCGAAGGACGCCGCGATCAGGAACGGAAGCGGAGCGAGGCACGTGGCGATCATGTCGGTCTCTGGTGCGCGGGCGCCGGAGATCGTAGTCGGTCGCGGTCCGGAACGCTCGAGATCTCCGCCGGAGGCTCAGCTCGACGAGGAGGAGTGCGCCGCCAGGGAGAACTTCCCCGCCGCGTACATGTACACCTTGACGCGCCACTGCTGGCCGTTGCAGCCGGTGTTGAACCCGCCGACGTCGTCGAGCCGGCTGCTGTACGTGCTCGAGTCGAGGAGCTTGTACACGCTGCCGCTCTTGTAATAGAGGTAGAGATCGGGGTCGCTGGACGTCTGCTTGTTCGGTCCGGCGACCGCGGAGGCGATATCGGACGCGAAGTAGTAGTAGTAGGTCGCGTGGTTCGCGCCGCTCTTGTCGTGCACGAGGTACGTGTACGAGGAGCACGACGCGGCCAACGTCGTCGGGTCGTCGATGGCGCGATAGACGAGCGCCACGTCCTCGTCCGCGTCGAAGAAGGTGAAGAGCGGCACCTCGCGCGGCGCCGCCGGCGCATCGAGCGCGAACGTCCACTCACCGAGCGCCGCGCCGTCGTTCGTCTCGACCGAGAACTCACCCAGCAGCTCTTGCACGCGCCGCGCGGCCGCGTCGTAGGTCGGCCCGTGGTACAGATCGACGCGCAGGCAGGGGGCGCCGGACCGGTCGAGCCGAACCGCGGTGAGGCGCGGCGCGTTCGCCGTGAGGAGCGCCACGTGCGCGTCGACCCACGAGTCGTCGGGCGGAGGCGAGCTCTCCTTCGTCGAGGCGTCGCCGGCGCGGGGTTCGACCGGCCCGGCGGGCTCCTGGCTGAACGCGGTCCCGCCGAGCAACGCGAGGGCGGCGGCCAGGGTGACTCGGAGCTTTGGGTCGATCGAGTTGGTCTTCATTGCGATCCTCTCTTTTCTTTTCTTGGGTTCCCAGTGGTCCACGCGACACGTGACCGCGCCGTCGGTCGGACGCGATGCGTCTTCCCTTGGTTGCGGTCATTCCGCGTTGGGGAGAAACGAGCCGCCATCACGCACGGCTTGCGGGAAGAGGTGCAGAGGGAGCGGACCGGTTGCAGGAATTCCGAGATCAGTCGTTCGTCGTGACGCGGTCGAGCCGCTCGAGGAGCGCGCGTGGGATCTCACGCGGTGCGAGCTCCGCGCGGTACTCCCGCAGCGTATCGACGGCAGGCCCGAAGTCGGCCGTCCCCGCCTGCCGTTCGAGGAACGCGACGAGCGACTCCACTGCCGTGAGACGATGGCCCTGCTCCCACAGGGCGACCGACCGATCCGTCATCACGCTCGTCTCGTCGAACTCCGCGGGATCGTCGGCGCCGGCTCGACGCGCGTCGTCGAACGCGGCGAGAGCGTCCTCGAACCGTCCGGCGTCCAACAGCAGGCGCCCGGCGTTGTGGTGGCCCTCCCAGCGATCGGGGCACTGCGTGCGCATCTCCGCGTACGCCTCGATTGCGGCCTCGAGGTCGACCGCGCCGCGCTCCGCGAGGCGCGTGAGGCACCGGGCGCGAAGGAGGAGGAAGTCGGACAGGTCGTCGTCCTCCACGCCGCGCGCGAGCATCTCGGAGATGAGCGAGAGCGCCTCGTCGTAGCGCGTCTGGTCGTAGCGGCCCTGGGCGAGGGCGCGGGTGGGGGCGTAGGCATCGGGATGGTCGGCGAGGACGTCCAGGAGCAGCCGAACGCGCTCGTTGGGATCTTCCGTCAGGACCGCGAGGTTCGTGCGGGCGCCGGCGCCTTCGGGCCACAGTGCGTGCGCTGCGGTCCAGTGCGTCCACGCTGTCGCCTCGTCGTCTTCGGCTATCGCGAGGTGGGCCCGACGGTCGTGGAGCCAGTACCCGCCGGGATGCAGCCGGAGCGCCTCCTCGACGAGCGCCACCGCCTTCGGGAGCCTCGCTGATACCGCGACGAAGGTCAGCATGTCGAGCTCGGCCACGGAGCTCCCGTCGATCGACCCCGCGAGGGCCGTCGGGGTGAGCTCGTGTCGGGTCAAGTACGAGCGATACGCGCGTACGGCGCGCTTGCCGGCGTCGTGGCCCGGCAGCCGCTCGACGCATGCGACGAGCCGCGGCCACGCGGCGAAGAGGCGGGGGTATCGTTCGCCCATGCGCCTCCAGCGAGAGACTTCCTTCGGCGTACGCTCGTCGGCGTGCTCGTACTCCCAGGCGAACGCGAGCCCCGCCATCCCCACGCAGCGGATCGCGGAGAACATGATCTCGACGAGGCGCGTCCGGACCTCCGGCTCTGGCACGCTTCCGAGGCTCGCGACGACCTTGTCGGCGTCGTCGCCCTCCACGTCCACGCCCCACTCGCGAAGCAGGTCCAGGCAGTCCTCCGCCGTGCGCGAGAAGACGAGCACGTTGGTGAGGTTCGCGCCGTCGGTCTCGGCTTCCTGGAGTCGGAGCACGCGGTCCGGAAGCTCCTGGACCGCGTGCCGGCGCTCGGCGGCAGCGCGCTGCTCGCGCTCGACCGTCAACGCGGCGTGGGCCGCACTGAGCACCGCGACGATCGCGAATGCGGCCGCGATCACGACCGCGGCCGCGGGCTTCCGCCGCACCCATTTCACGGTGCGCCCCACCGGCCCGTCGCGCCAGGCCGCGCCACGCGTCCCCTCGCGGTACGCGCGCAGGTCCGCCGCCAGCGACTCGGCCGAGGCGTAGCGGGTGGCGGGATCGCCGGCCAGCGCTTTGCGGCAGACGGCGTCGAGCTCGCGCGGCACGTCGCGTCGGCGCGGCGCCACGCCGACGTATCCGTCGCGGAGGCGCGCGAGCACTGCGTCGGACGAGCCCCCCTCGACCGGAGCACGGCCGAACAGCAGGCGGTGCAGCGTGGCGCCGACGCCGAACACGTCCGCCGGCGGCCCCAGCGACTTCGCCTCCCCGCGCGCCTGCTCCGGCGCCATGTACGCGAGGGTGCCGATCAGGTCGCCGGTCAGCGTCGGCGAGGCGGGATCGTCGCGCGAGGTGAGCAGCGCGGGTGCGCATCGCTCCTCGTCCGGCGCGCCGGCGATCCTCCGCGCGAGTCCCCAGTCGAGTAGGAACACCGCGCCGAACGACCCGATCATCACGTTGTCCGGCTTGACGTCGCGATGCAGGACGTCGCGCGCGTGGGCGAACGCCAGCGTGTCACAGACGCGCTCGAGCGCCGCGACGCAGCGGTCACGCGGGAACTCGCGCCGCGTCTCCGGGTCGCCGCGCTCGCGCCCCTCGATGATCGACAGGAGCGTCCGTCCCTCGACGATCTTCATCGTGTAGAACGGCCGCCCGTCCTCCAGGCAGCCACAGTCGTGCACCGGAACGATCCCCGGATGATCGAGCTGCGCGATCACCTCCGCCTCGGCGCGGAACCGCTCGACGCGTTCGGCGAGGCGGGCCGGGTCCGCGCGTGCGTCGGCGCGGAGGACCTTCAGCGCGACGGCGCAACCGAGCGCGTCGTCGTGCGCGGCGTAGACGCAGCCCATGCCGCCGCGGCCGAGCGGATCGAGCACGCGGTAGCGTCCGGCCACGACGGTGTCGCGCGGGAGCTCGTCGTCCGCGACGGCTGCGTCCGGCGCCGGATGACGGCGGTTCGGAAGCAGGCCGACTGCGGCGAGTTTGGCCAGCCGGGCGCGCAGCGCGTCCTCGTGCTCGGGGACGCACGCGAGGAACGCGTCGACGTCGAGTGCGCAGTCGGCGTCCAGACGCATGAGCAGATCGACGAGGAGAGCGTCCTGCGCGAGCTCGCGGGGGTCGTCGGGACGCGTCACCATGAAGAGATCATCGCTCTTACAGGCGTTTCGACAGGACGGCGAGCGCGCGATGCAGGCGCGTCTTCACGGCCGCCTCGGTGAGCCCCAGCTCGCGCGCGGTCTCCGTGTGCGGGACGTCGAGCAGCCGCGCGTTGAGCACGATCGCGCGGTCGATCTCGCTCAGGTCCGCCATCGCGTCCTCGAGGCGCTCGAGCTGCTCCCGCGCCGACAGCGCGCGGCTCGGCGTGATCACGGACGCGTAGCACGCGGACAGGCGCTCCAGGCCGTCGCCGCCGCCCGCGACCTCGCGCTCCGGCGTCCGTCTCGCCGCGCCGTGGTAGCGCGCCCGCGCGAGGACCTTTTGACGCGCGGCGCGGCACAGCCACCACCGGAACGTTTCCTCGTCCGGGATGCCGCGCTGGCGCGCGTCCCGCAGGACGTCCAGGCAGGCGGACTGCACCAGGTCCTCGACCGACTCGCGCCCGCGCAGGCGCCTTCCCATGCTCAAGCGGACGTAGGCGTGGACGAGATGGACGTAGCGCTCGAACAACGCGTCGATCGGCGCCGGGGCGTTCTCCGGGAGCTTGATCGGGTCGGCGTCCATCGTCGTCTCCTCGGCCCTGCGCGTCGCCCGAGGATAAGCGATGCGGTGCGGTTCAAACCTGCTTGTCGAGCCAGATCTCGAGACCCGCCGCGTTCAGGTCGACGTCGAGCGCGAGGAGATCGCGGATGTCGGCCTCGGCGAGGCGACAGCCGTGCTCGCGGAGCTGATGGAGGTAGAGATCCATCAGCGCGGACACGATCGCGGCGTGGCGCTCCGGGGCGCCGGCGAGGTCGACGCCGATCGCGACCTCGCGATCGATCGTGTCATGGAGCCGGCGCGCGAGCGGTTCGAGGTCGCCGACGCGCCCGAAGTGGGTGAGATACGCGTAGCGCGGCGCGAGCGCCATGAGACGATCGATCGTGTGGTGCAGCGCCACCGGGTCGAACTGGACGGGCGTGGTGGTCGGGAAGATCCACGGTCCAGCCGCGGTGTCGAACTCGCGATAGGAGAGCCCGAAGCAGTCGCCGGTGAAGACGCCCTCCGCCGCCTCGTCGTGGACGCAGTAGTGGTGGCGCGCGTGGCCCGGCGTGTCGAGGAAACGCAGGGTGCGCGAGCCGAGGTCGATCGCGTCGCCTTCCGCGGCCTCGACCACGCGCTTGGCCGGTACGGGTGCGATCTCGCCGTACGTGCGGGCGATCTCCTCTTCCCCGTAGACCACGGTGGCGCCGGCGATGAGCTGGGTCGGATCGACCATGTGCCGCGCCCCGCGCGGGTGAACGACGAGCTTCGCGCGCGGCAGCTCGCGCATCAACGTGCCGGCCCCACCCGCGTGGTCGAGGTGGACGTGCGTGACGAGGACCCAGTCGACCTGGTCGCGCTCGATCCCCTTTCGGCGCAGCGCCTCGAGCAGGATCGGCGTCGACCGGCTGGTCCCCGTCTCGATGAACGCCGCCCGTCCGTCGTCGACCACGAGGTGGCTCGCCGCCATCCCGACGCGCTGGTACTCGACGTCGATCGTGGTGACGCCGTGGTCGAGGTCGATCATCCGGGGCGAGGGAGGATTCGGTTCGAGCATCGGTCCGCGGAGGTTGGTCTTGGCGCGGGGCGCGGCGGGGCGAAACGGGAGATGATAGCGAATCCCATGCACGCCCAACCTCGCCGCTCGCCGACCCTCCACCGATCGGCTAGAGTCTGCTCATGGCGGCTGCATCCACCGAACCCCTGGTCGTGCGTGCGCTCCGGCGCGAATCCGTCGAACGGACCCCGGTCTGGATGATGCGTCAGGCGGGACGGTACCTCCCGGAGTACCGCGCCGTGCGCGAGAAGGTCGACTTCCTGACCCTCTGCCACACGCCGGAGCTGGCCGCGAAGGTCACGCTCGACGCGGTCGAGATCCTCGACGTCGACGCCGCGATCCTCTTCTCCGACATTCTGATCCCGGTCGAGGCGATGGGGGTCGAGGTCGAGTTCGACGAGAGCGGGCCGAGGATCCTGAACCCGGTGCGGACGGGGGCGGACGTCGAGCGCCTGAACATCCCGGACCCGGCCGACCAGCTCGGGTTCGTGGCGGAGACGATCCGTCTCGTCCGCGCGGCGCTCGGACCGGACCGGGCTCTGCTCGGCTTCGCCGGCGCGCCGTTCACGGTCGCCTCGTACATTGTCGAGGGTGGGTCGACGCGCGACTTCGTCCGCACGAAGTCGATGATGCTGAACGAGCCGCGCCGGTTCCATGAGCTGCTCGAGTCGATCGGCTGGGCGACGGTCGTCTGCCTCAAGGCACAGTTCGAGGCGGGGGCCCACGCGGTGCAGCTCTTCGACTCGTGGGGCGGCATCCTCGCGCCCGACGACTACCACGAGTTCGCGCTGCGCCACGCCGCGACGGTGTTGAACGCGATGAAGGAGGCCGGCATCCCGACGATCCTCTACGTCAACGGCGGCGGCGGGCTCCTCGAGCAGATGGCGACCACCGCGGCCGACTGCATCAGCGTCGATTGGCGCGTCGAGCTCGGCGAAGCGTGGCGTCGCATCGGCCACGACCGGGCGATCCAAGGGAACCTCGACCCGATCGCATTGTTCGGTCCGGAGGAGTCGATCGCCTGGAAGGTCCACGTCATCCTCGACCAGGCGGCAGGGCGGCCGGGCCACGTGTTCAACCTCGGGCACGGCATCCACAAGGCGACTCCCGTCGAGAACGTGCATGCGATGATCCGCGCGGTGCGAACGTACCGCGCGACGCGCTAGCCCCGGCCCGCGGTCGCGGTTGCGGAAGCCGGAGGCGTGCACCGACGCGATGCAGCGTGGCTTCATCGACTGGATCGAGTCGGCGAAACAGGCGGGCACGCGCGGGTCGGCGGATCACGACCACCATCGAGAAGGTGGGGCCGCGGCCAGCGTCGCGCGTACTGGGCGGACGCCGCCTTGGTCATTTACCGAGAACGAGGTCGAGCAGCCGGTCGCATTCTTCGACCATGAACAGGGGCAGAGAGAGCAAGCGATCGATACGAGACTGCGCGACCCTCGGCCAGACGATGGTCGTGCCTCGAGACCGACGGTGGATTCATGTCGAACCGAAGCGCGACGTCGGCGCCGCCCGCCACTCGCGCGCGAGGAACTGATGGAGCGACCGCAATCGTCCGACCGTGCCCGCCTTCACCTCGACCGGCACGATCTTGCGCCCGTGGTCGATCACGTAGTCGACCTCCGCGTTCGTGCTCTTGCCCTCGCGCAGCCAGTAGCACAGCGAAGGCTCTTCGAGGCCGCGCTTGCGAGACAGCAGGTGCTGGCCGACGAACTGTTCGGCGAGTCCGCCTTCGTTGATCAGCTTGCGGTCGTCGAACTTGCCGAGTGCGGTCCAGTCGAGGCCCGTCATCAGGCTCGCGAGCCCGACGTCGAGGAAGAGGCACTTGTATGCGTGGCGGTCGAGCTTTGCCTCGAGCGGGAGACCCGAGGCGTCGGACGGACTCGACACCCTCGCTGGCGGCGTACGCGGCGACCGCCTCGGGCATGCCGCCGATCAGAAGGTACTCGCGCTGTCGCGCCGCGAGCCGGTGGTGCGCCTGGTCGCCGACCGCGCGTAGGAACTCGGTGAACGTGAGCGGGCCGAGGTGCAGGTACTCGATGCGGCCGACCGGCATGGAGAAGTCGTGGCTCTTGAGCACCGTCTCGAGCAGGGAACCGGCGGCGACGAGCGGTAGGTCAGGGCGTTCTTCGTGCAGGTAGCGCAGGCCGCGAGCGCGGACGGCGTGGCCTGGATCCCATCCAGGAAGAGCAGCGTGCCGGGTCGCAGCGATCCGCGTCGAGGCCGGCATACCTGGAAAGGGTCATCGTGGACCACAACATGGGCGTAAATGGCCCCGTTTTCAACCATTCGCTGGTCGTTGATGGGGTCGACAGCGCCGCGGCCAGACGCTACCCGCTCGGCGGAACGGGCGAGCGAAGGACGGAGCGAAGCGCTTCGATCGCAGCCTCCGGCCCGGCGATCGAGCGCGAAAGCGGGCCGCCCTCCAGGCGACGCCGCCGGCCAGGCAACGCTCGACGTGGGCGCGCAGGATGGCCGAGCGGTCGACCGCGTCGCAGTCCGCGGCGGCGCGCGTTCGACTCTCCCGGACTTGCCGATGTCCTCGGATCACCCGCACGGCGAGCCGCGACCGGGAACCATGGACGGTTGGCTGCGTCGACGCCGACCCGGGCTCCTACATGCTCTGGCCGCCGTCGACGCGGAGGACGTGCCCCGTCACGTACGACGCGCGATCGGAGCAGAGGAACAGGATCGCCGCGGCGACCTCGTCGGGTCGTCCGATGCGTCCCAGCACGGACGCGGCTTCGGCTTGCGCGAGGATCGCCTTCGGCAGAGGCTTCGTCATCGGCGTGTCGATGTACCCGGGCGAGACCGCGTTCACGCGGACGCCGAACCGGCCGACCTCGCGGGCCGCGGACTTCATCAGCCCGATCACGCCGGCCTTGCTCGCCGCATAGTTCGCCTGCCCGAACGCGCCGCGCTCGCCGTTGATCGACGTGACGAGGACGATCGAGCCGGTGCTGCCCGCCCGCAGGTGAGGAACGACCGCCCGCAGCACGTGGAACGAGCCGTCCAGGTTGACGTCGATCACGTCGCGCCAGGCGGAGTCGGTGAGCTTCCACAAGACCGCGTCGCGGTTGATCCCGGCGCAGTTGACGGCGGCGTCGAGCCGGCCGGTCCGCTGGACGACGGCATCGACCGCGGCGCGGACGGCGCTGGCGTCGCGCACGTCGACGCGCGTGAACCGTTCGTCGTCGAGCCCCCCTTCGGGACGGGCGACGTCGAAGCGGAACACGTCCGCGCCGGCCGCGGCGAACGCGTCGGCGGCGGCGCGGCCGATGCCGCTCGATGCGCCGGTCACGATCGCGGTACGGCCCGCGAGCTCTCGGTCCATTGCGGTCCTCCTCCAATACGGTCCGCCACGCTACGATCGGCGAGCCGGCCTGCGCCTTTCGAAAGTCCCCTCCCATGATAGACGTCACGATCGCCCTCTCTCGACGGCTCCTCCTCGCGCTGGTCGTCCTTGCGCCGACGGATGATGACGCGGCTGGTGCCGCGGCCGAGGACGGTGCGGCGACGCTCGGCGACCGCTACTTCCCGGACCTCGGCAACGAGGGCTACGACGTGGGCTCGTACGACCTGTCGATGATCGTCGACCCGGAGGATGGCTCCGTCGTCGCGGTCATGCGGATCGAGGCGACGCCGACGCGGGACCTTGCGTCGTTCACGCTCGACCTCGCCAACCTGGACGTCGACGGCGTCGACGTCGCGGGCGAGGCCGCCGCGCACGAGCACGACGGCCGGAAGCTCCGCGTCCGCCCGGCGGAGGCGCTGATGGCGGACGTCGAGTTCTCGTGCGTCGTCCGCTACCACGGGGTCCCGAGCGGCGTCCGGACGTCGAGCGTGCCGATCCCGACCGGCATCGGGTGGTTCCACCAGCGGGGGGCGATCTACGTGCTGAGCGAACCGTGCGGCGCGCACGGCTTCATGCCAGTGAACGACCATCCCCGCGACAAGGCGCTCTGGACGTTCCGGATCGACGTGCCGGCGACGCACGTGGTCGGCGCCAACGGATCGCGGGTCGAAATCCTCGGCGAGGAGGATCGCCGCATGTACGTGTTCCGCACGCGCGATCCCACCGCGAGCTACCTCGTCACCCTCGCGATCGCGCAGTTCGAGGTGGAGACCGCGTCCGGCCCGGACGACTTGCCGCTGTCGTACTACTTCGCGCCGGGGACCGAGCAGCGCCACCGCTCCGCGTTCGAGCGGACGGCGGAGATGATCGAGTTCTTCTCCGAGCGCTTCGGGCCGTATCCGTTCGAGTCGTTCGGCGGGGTGATCTCGTCGCTGCCGTTGGGCGCCGCGCTCGAGACCCAAACGCTGCCGATCTACGGCGCGTTCGCCGTGCAGGAGCCGGTCGTCGCTCACGAGCTTGCGCACCAGTGGTTCGGGAACTCGGTGAGCGTCAAGGACTGGAGCGACATCTGGCTCGCCGAGAGCTTCGCGGTCTACGCCACGTGGCTGTGGCGCGAGGCGGAGACGGCCGACGCCGACGAGTTCGAGATCTTCCTCGAGGAGCAGCACGCCACGCTGACGCCCCGCTTCGGGCGGCCCGGGGACCCCGGCGTGCGCGGCATGTTCGGACCCGCCGTGTACAACCGGGGCCCGTTCGCGCTCCACGCGATCCGCGTCGCGGTCGGCGACGAGACGTTCTTCGAGATCCTCCGCACGTACGCGGCGCGCTTCCGCCACGGGAACGCGGACACGCGGGAGTTCCTGCGCGTGGTCGAAGAGGTCGGGGGGAGGAACCTCGACGCCGTGGTGAACGACTGGTTGATGGGGGACGAGATCCCGGAGCTGCCTCGGTAGAGGTCCGGGCATCGCCGCGGCGAACCACGCGGACTGCTTCGTCTGTCGCGACGGAGCGAGGCGAGGTGCCCTTCAGACGGGGCGCCGGTCTGGTGGGCCGCCGTGGACGCCCTCGACGCTCTGGATGCTGCTCCGGATGCCGCTCCGAATGCCGCTCTGGATGCTATGGATGGCGAGGAAGCGTTCCGCTCCCGCGTCGCCCATGTACTTCCTGAGGCGAGCGGGCGGCGAATCCGCGAGGTCGACGACGACGAGCCCGTCGATCACGTTCGCGAATTCGCGGTCCTCGTTGAACGCGAGGATCCGGCCCCCGAGCTTCAGGTACTCGCGCACGAGGACCGGCACGTCGCGCGCGTCCGCCTCGAGCTCGCGAATGACGCTCGAGACGTCGCGGACGCGGCACAGCCGGCCGACCTCGCGCTCGAGCCGGGGCGAAGGTCCGCGTCGTCGCGGCGGTCGTCGAGGCCGCACCCACTGCGCGAGCTCGGCGTCGCGATGGTGCGTGGACAGGTGGTTCATCAGGATGCGTCGCGTGGCGTCCGCGTAGTCGCGGCTGATGCTGACCGGTCCGAACAAGCGCCGATACCGCGGGTGCCGGTGGACGAACGCTCCGATCCCGCGCCAGAGGAGCTGCAGCGTCCGCGTCGAGCGTTGCGCGTCCGGCACGACGAAGGAGCGACCGAGCTCGAGTCCCGGGTCGATCCAGCCGAGGAACTCCTCCTCGTAGCGGAACAGGGTGCTCGAGTAGAGCCCGCCGGCGCCGAGGCGCGGGAGGATCTCGTCCGTGCGGCCGACCCGGTACGCGCCGAGGATGCGGCGCTGCTCGTGGTCGTACGCGAACAGGTGGCGATAGTACGCATCGAAGCGATCGAGGTCGCGCGAGCGGCCGGTCCCTTCGCCGCTGGCGCGGAATGCGACTTCGCGAAGTCGACCGATCTCGCCGAGCGACTCCGGGATCTCGTCCGCGATCGCAAGGAACACGGTGACCGGGCCGGCCTCGACCAGCCGCGAGTCGACGGAGAGAACGCTCAGCTCGCCGGCGATCCGGTCCGGCCGGGCCGGTGGCGGGATCGGCGCCGCCGGCGGCAGGCTCGCCTCCGTCGACTCGGACGGCGGCGCCGGCCGCCGCCGCCGTCCGAGGATCAGCGTGCGCATCCGCAGGTACTGGGCGAGCTCCTTGTCGCCGGGGAAGTGCTCGAAGCTCGACGAGTCGATCGGGTGCCCGATGACGACCGCGGAGCGGCGCCCCCGTCGCGACCAGAGCGCGTGCGGCAGCATCAGCGTGCGGAGGCGGGGGTGGACGAGCCCCGCGGTCTGGAACATCGCGCCGTTGCGGCCGTCGAAGTAGATCGGAACGACGGCCGCGTTCGTGCGTCGCGCGCGATCGAAGAGTGCCACGAGTCCTCGTGGACGCCGGGCCGCCGGAGCTTCGCGTGCGCGACCGCTCCCGACGGGAAGACGGCGAGGAGGCCCCCGGTCTCGACGAAGTCGATCGCGGCGCGGAGCGCGCGCCGATTCACGACGCCGCCGCCCTCGCGACCGAGCACGTCGACGGGGAGGATCGTCGCGGCCAGGGCGGGGATCCGCGCGAGCAGCTCGTTCGCGAGGACGCGCACGTCGGGACGGACGCGAAGGAGCACGCGCAGCAGCAGGAGGCCGTCCAGCAGGCCGAACGGGTGGTTCGAAACCACGAGCGTTCGCCCGCAACGCGGGATGCGATCCGCCTCCCGCTCGTTCACGTCGACCGTGACGCCGAGCCGCCGCAACGCTTCATCGACGTAGGCGAGCGGGTCGAGGACCGGGCCGATCTGCTCGTGCAGGCGGGCGAGCCGCGTCAGCCCGCAGCATCGCTCGAGGACGGACAGGCCGAACCCCGCGAACGTCGAGCGCAGCGATGACTGGCTCGAGCGCGGCCACTGGAAGGGCGAACGATCGTCGGTCATGCGCGACCTCCATCGCATTCGTTGGTGGCTCGTCGTTGGTGGCTCATCGGTGGCGTCTCATCGGTTCCTTTCTATGGCGTGCGCGTCATGCGCCGGTCAGTTTGGAGTCAATGGACCGTGAACCGAAACCATGAGCTCGGGGGCGACATCCGGGCGCACCACCTCTTCACCGAAACTTGACCGAACTCACGCAAGGGTTCCGGGACGGCCGCGTCCACAATCGCCGGCTTCGAGCGTGGATGAGACGTGGACGGTCGATGGAGCTTCGCTGCGACGACGTGCACAAGGGGTTCGACGGGACGCCCGTCGTGCGCGGGATCTCGTTCGCGCTCGCGCGCGGCCGCTGCCTCGCGCTGCTCGGCCCATCGGGCTGCGGAAAGAGCACGCTCCTTCATCTCGTCGCCGGACTGCTTCATCCCGACCAGGGGTCGATCAAGTGCGGCGGCCTGGTGCTGGATGACGCGGCGACCGGCGTGCACTTGCCGCCCGAGCGACGTCGCTTCGCGATGGTGTTCCAGGACTTCAGCCTCTGGCCGCACATGACCGTGCGCGAGAACGTCGAGTTCGGGCCGCGCCGCCTCGGCTGGGCGCGCGAGCGACGCAAGGCGGCCGCGACCGTCGCGCTCGATCGCGTGCGGATGCTCGAGTTCGCGGACCGTCGTCCCGGCTCCCTGTCGGGCGGGCAGCAGCAACGCGTGGCGATCGCCCGCGCCGTCGCCTCGGAGCCGCGCGTTCTCCTGTTCGACGAGCCGCTCTCCGCGCTCGACGCCCGCCTGCGAGAGGACCTGAGGGGAGAGCTTGCCGCATTGATCCGTTCGCTCGCCGCGACCACTCTCTTCGTGACCCACGATCAGCTCGAAGCGCTGACCCTCGCCGACGAGGTCGCGGTCCTCCGCGACGGCCGGATCGAACAGCAGGCCGACCCCGAGACGCTCTATCGTTCGCCGCGAACGTCGTACGTCGCGTCGTTCGTGGGCGGCGCGAACCTGCTGCGCGGATCGATCGACGGCGGCGTCCTGCGGCTTCCCACCGGGGAGGAGCTCGCGATCGCGGCCGGCGACCGGCGTGACGCGTGCGTGATGGTGCGACGCGAGCACGTCCAAGTGCAGCGACAGGAGTCCGCGAACGCAGCGGAGGCGTGCCGGTTCGACGCGACCTGCTCCCACTCGTCGTTCCACGGGGACCGTTACGAGGTGTTCGCGGAAACGAAGGGAGGCCTCGTGATCCGCGCGTACTCCGAGCACGCCGTCGACGCGGGCCGCAGCGTCGCGATCACGTTCCAGCGGTCCGCCCTGCGTGTGCTCGACGAATGAGCAGGGGCGTGATCGCCGTCACCGTCTGGCTGTCGGCGTTCGCCTGCGGGCGATCGTCGCGGGAAGAAGCGCTCGTCGTCTACGCGTGTGGACCGCGACCGCTGGCCGAGCGCCTAGTCGCCGGCTTCACCGAGCAGCGCGGCGTTCGCGTGGAGCTGTTCTGCGCGACGACCGGTCAGATCATGGCGAAGCTCGAGGCGGAGCGGTTCCGTCCCCGGGCCGACGTCGTGCTGCTCGCGAGCCAGTTCGCCGCGGAGTGGCTCGCGACGAAGGGGCGGCTTCGCGCCTACCGCCCCGACGCTTTGGCGACGAACGAGTTCGACTGGCAAGGAGGCGGAGCGTCTTATCACGCGACGGCGGCGGCCGTGATCGGCGTCGCGCTCCGTCGCGACGCGGACGCGGAGGATCTCACCTGGGACGACGTGTGGTCGGGCCGCCGCTTCGAGCGGGCCGTGATGCCGTCTCCGTCGAGGTCCGGGTCGTCGGCCGACTTCATCCTCTCTTGGGTCGTGACCTACGGCGAGGCGGGGTTCGACGACCTCCGGCGCGCGCGGCGGAACGGACTCGAGATCGCGGGCGCGAACAGCCAGGCGATCACCTCGTTGAAGATCGGCGCTCACCAGGCGGTGGTCGGGGCCGTCGACTACCTCGTCTATCGCGAGATCGAGCGCGGCGAGCCGATCGTGATGAGGTATCCGCGCCCGGGCAGCGCGGTCGTTCTGCGCCCGGTCGCGATCCTGGCCACGACCACGCGAGCACGCGACGCCGAGCGGTTCGTCGACTTCCTCTTCGAACGTCGAGCGCAGGAGTGGATCGCGGCGGAGCACATGATCCCCGCGCGCCGCGACGTGCCGCGCAGCGAGGTCCGCCGGTCGGAGACGTTGCCCGCCGCGTGGTCGGTCGACCTCGACGCGGCCGTCGCGAGCCAGCGCTCGACGCTGCGGCGGTTCCAGTACGAGGTGGAGCGCGCGGTGGTGTTGGAGCCGGCGGACCGTTGAGCCGCTCGCAGGGACCGACGCGGATGGAGCTGACCGGCGTCACGTGGCTCGCGCTGGTGCTCCTCGGCGTGATCGTCGCGTACCCAGTCCTGCTCCTCCTGTTGCAGAGCGTCTTCCCCGGCCTCCTCGCCGGCGACCTCTCGGGCGCGTTCTCGGCCTACGCGGCGGTCCTGAGGACCGAGGGCGTGTTCGAGATGCTCGTGAACTCCGTGGCGTGGGCGGCCGCCACGACGGTCGTCTCCTGGATGATCGGGGTCCCTACGGGCATGCTCCTCGCGCGCGGCGCGATCCCGCTGCGGCCGCTGGTGCGTCTCCTGTTCCTGATCCCGATCATGACGCCGCCGTACGTGTTCGCGCTGTCGTACACGATGGTCATGGTGCCGGGCGGGTTCCTCGATGCCTGGGTCGGCGGGTCGGACGCGCTGCGTCGCGCGTTCTTCTCGTTCGGCGGCGTGACGTTCGTGATGGCGCTCTCGTCGTTCGGCTACGTGACGCTGGCGGTCGAGGCGGCGATGCACGGCATCCCCGCGCGGCTCGAGCAGGCCGCGACGATGCTGGGAGCGTCGCCGGTGACGCGCTTGCGGTTCGTCGTCCTGCCCCTGCTCCGCCCCGCGCTGTTGAACTCGGGGCTCCTCGTCTTCCTCGATGCGCTGTCGAACTTCGGCGTGCCGGCGATCCTCGGACCGCGCGCGAACCTGCCGCTCCTTCCCGCCGAGATCCACTCGCTGGTCACGAGCTGGCCGGTCGACTTCCCGCTCGCGACGGCACTGTCGAGCCTTCTCGTCCTTCTCTCGGTCAAGTGCCTCCTCGTGAGCCGGCGGCTCCTGGCCGCGCATCCCGAGGCGTCCGCGCGGGCGACGCCGGCCGTGGCGTCGCGCGCCTCCGTCGGACGGAGGGCGGCGTCGGCCGTGTTCGTCGGGATGGTGTTCCTCCTCAGCGTCGTCGTGCCGTACGGATCGATGGTCCTCACCAGCCTCGTCGAACGGTGGAACGACGGGGCGCTCGAGCTGACGTGGCGACACTACCGCGAGATCCTGTCCGTCGGCTCGCGCGGGTGCGAGGCGCTCCTGACCAGCCTGTGGCTGAGCGCGGTCGCCGCGTCCGGTTGCGTCCTCCTCGGCGGGACGGTCGCGTACGTCGTCGCCCGCCGCCGCGGTGCCTTGGTGCAGTGGCTCGACGCGGTGACGGTCCTGCCGCGCGGCCTGCCGAAGATCGTGATGGCCGTCGCTCTGATCCAGGCGTGGAACGCGCCGTGGGTGCAGGTCCCGGTCTACAACTCGGTCGGCATGCTGTTGATCGCGTACGTCGCGCTCTACGTCTCCGACGCGCTTCGGTACGGAGACGCGGGGATGCGCCAGGTCGCGCCGCGGCTGGAGCACGCGGCATCGCTCCTCGGGGCGGGCCGCTTCATGACGTTCGTGTCGGTCACGTTTCCGCTCCTTCTGCCGACCCTCGGCGCGGCGTGGATCGTCACGTTCATCGTGTGCATGCGCGACCTCGTCGCGTCGGTCATCCTTCTGCCGCCGGACGTCGAGACGGTGGGGAGCTTCATCTTCAACCAGTTCGAGCAGGGCGACGTCGCCGCCGCGATGACGATGGCGACGGTCGTGATCCTGTTCAGCACGGCGGTGCTCCTCGTCGTGAAGCGCGGCTCGAAGTGATCCGGCGCCCGTCGTTCTCGCCGGCGGGGACCGCCGCCGTCACCGGAGGAGGTAGACTCCGCGGCGGCCGTCGACTTCGGCGGCGCGCGGCGGTCGGTGGTGGGAGCAGGATGATGACGGAGGGGTTCGAGGCGTACGGCCCGGGCGAGATCGCCCGGCGGGTTCGCTCGGTCGGCGTGACGAAAGCGCGGGCGGATGCACTCACGTTGCTCGTGCTGGGCGTCCTCGCCGGGTCGTTCATCGCCCTCGGCGCGCTCTTCTTCACCTTCGTCGTGACCGGCTCGACGCTCGGGTTCGGCGTGACTCGCCTCCTGGGCGGGCTCGCGTTCTCGCTCGGACTGATCCTGGTCGTCGTCGCCGGCGCGGAGCTGTTCACCGGCAACAACCTGGTGGTGATGGCCTGGGCGTCGCGAATGATCACGGGTCGCGAGCTCCTGCGAAACTGGGTGATCGTCTACGCCGGGAACGTGGTCGGATCGCTCGCGACGGCCGCCCTCGTCCACGCGAGCGGCGTGCATGCTCGGGCCGGTGGCGCGATCGGCGAGATGGCGCGTTCCACCGGGGTCGCCAAGTCGCAGCTCGGCGTGGTCGAGGCATTCGCGCTCGGCGTGCTTTGCAACGCGCTCGTGTGCCTCGCGGTCTGGATCGCCTCGGCCGGTCGAACGGTGACCGACAAGATCCTCGCGATCGTCTTCCCGATCACCGCGTTCGTCGCGATCGGGCTGGAGCACTCGATCGCGAACTGGTTCGTCTTCGCGTACGCGGCGCTCGTCGGCGCGGCGAGCGACCCCGGTTTCTTCGCCGGCGCCGCGCGGAACCTCGCCGTCGTCACGATCGGCAACGTCGTCGGCGGGGGCGGGTTGGTCGCCGCGGTCTACTGGCTCGCGTATCTCCGGGACGATCGCGCGACGCCGACCGGGTGAACGCGCCGTCGACGGGCAGGCTCGCGAGGGAATCGAGCGACCGACCGTCACGATTCCTCGACATTCCCAGAACCACTTCGGCTCCTCGGGACGCCAACGCACGCGGATCGACGGCACTCGTTGCTGCCTTCGCCCGCTCGTCGGTTTCAGCCGGCCGTTCCTTTTCGAGGTCGATGAACATGAGACGAATCCATTGCTCGCTCGTTCTGCTCCTGGCCGCCGGGGCCGGGACCGCGTTCGCCCAAGGAACCAGCTTCTTCGTCGATGCGATCGGCGGCGTCGATGCCCCGGGCGGTGGCGGCGTGGCCTCCCCGTTCCTCACGATCGGCTACGCCCTCACGCAACCCTACACGTCGCCTCTCACGCTGAACCTCCAGCCCGGCGTCTACGCGAGCACGACGAACGGGGAGATCTTCCCGATCGTGCTGCCGCCGAACGTCACGGTGAAAGGGACGACGCCCTGCGGCGCGCGTCTCGACAACACCACCGTCCCACCGGTTCCGGGGTTCGCGCTGCGCGTCACGCTGTCGAACAGCGGCGACGCCTGCACGTTCCAGGATTTCCAAGTCGTCGGGAATCGCTCGGCGATCCGGATCCGCTCGATCGGCAGCGGTCCCCACCAGGCGATCGTGCAGCGCGTCGAGACGAGCATGAAAGGCGGCGGCTCGAGCCAGTCGCAGGGCATACTCGTCACATCCGAGACGTCGCTCATCTACCAGCAGCTCGAGTGCAAGGCGACCGACCACGACCGGAGCCTCACGTTGTCGTCGCAGGCACCGGGCGGACAACTCGTGGCGATCGTCGATCGTTGCCACTTCGGGACCTACGCGCCGAACGTCCTGCCCGGCATCTCGATCCGCGCGGAGAACGCGCGCGACACCAGCCTCACGATGCTGCTCCAGAACACGTCGTTCAACGACCGCGTGCGCGGCGTCCAGACCGCGGCCGACCCGCTCGGGACGATGGCGAACCTGATGCAGCACGTCTCGGCGCGGAAGATCGGAACCCAGGTCGCGATCGGCGGAATCGGCATCGTCGACGTGGGCGGAGTGATCGAGGACTTGAACCTGTTGCCGAATCCGGCGCTGACGTGGCAGGTGGCCAACTGCGCGTTCTTCGACAACACCGTCGAGATCGCGAGCTACTCCGCGAACACCCACTTCCTTACGACGAACCTCGTCCAGGACCCGGTCCTGCTGGCGGCTCCGGGGATGCAGATCACCGGCGACCCGCTCTGGGTCGACGCCCTCAACGACGACTTCCATCTCCTCCCGGGGAGCCCCTGCATCGACGCGGCGACGATCCTACCCGTGGCGGCCACCGACCAGGAGGGCGACAGCCGCACCACGTCGTGCGCCAACGTTCCGGACATCGGCGTCGACGAGACCTTCTTCTGGGACGCGTACGTCGGCATCGGCAGCGGGATCGCGAAGCTCGGCTCGACGCAGAGCGTGCGGTTCTACGGCGACGGCGGCTCGTTCGGGTTCTTCGCGTACGGGGCGCCCGACCTGACGGCGACGTGCACCGCGCCGAAGCTGCTCACGACGCCCACGCCAGTGTTCCTGATCAACGCGTTGCCGCTTCCCGGGTCGCCCGGGACGCGCGTCACCGCGACCTCGTCGATCCTGATCCCGTCGTCCCCGTCCCTGGCCGGCGTGACGGTGAGCTTCGGGTCGTTCTTCGTCGTCATCGGTCCCGGCGGCATCCCGGCGTCGTTCAACGGCGCGGAGCTCCGTCAGGTCACGCTCTGCCCGTAGCGGAGTCGCGGCCGCGCTCGCCGCCGGTCGGCGAGCCGCCGGGTTTGTCGCGGTGCCGGTCGATCTCTACAGTTCCGCCATGGCACCGCGAACCGATTCCACCCGCCGTTCCGTCCGCGTGATCGCGGAGGGGCACCTCATCGATACGGGGCTGCTGTCGCGTTTCTTCGGCGTGATCATCGAGGCGGGCGGAAGCTACGAGATCGTCCGCTTCGACGTCGGGCGGACGAAGCGCGACTTCTCGAGCGTCGAGCTCGACGTCGTGGCGGCGAGCGCGGCGGCGCGGGCGCGGATCGTCGACAACCTCAACCAGCTCGGCGCGCGGCTGAAGGACGAACGCGAGGTCGAGCTCCGCGCGGTCGCGAAGAACGGCGTCGCTCCGGACGGGTTCTACGCGACCACGCACCATCGCACCAAGGTGCGGCACGGGGGCCGAACGATCGACGTCGCGGATCAGAGGATGGACGCGATGATCGTCGTGGACGGACGTCGAGCCCGCTGCGTCCTGATGCGGGACCTGAAGCGCGGCGACCGCGTCGTGTGCGGCGTGACCGGCGTCGAGGCAACGCCACCGTTCGAGACGCGGCGCGCCGACGCGTTCTCCTTCATGCGCTCGGTGAGTTCTTCGGAGCGCGCGGTCGAGGTGAAGGCGCGCGAGATCGCGGCCATGATCCGGCGGGTCCGCGCCGGCGGGAAGAAGGTGGTCGCGGTTCCGGGACCGGTCGTCATCCACACCGGCGGAGCGAAGAGCTTCGCGCGACTCATCGACCGCGGGTGGGTGGACGTCGTCCTGTCGGGGAACGCCCTCGCCGTCCATGACGTCGAGCTCGCGATGTTCGGTACGTCGCTTGGGATCGACATCGCGAAGGGAGTGGCGGCTCGCGAAGGCCACATGAACCACCTGCGCGCCATCAACGCGGTGCGCGCGGCCGGCTCGATCGCCAAAGCGGTCGAGAACGGGACGATCCGGAGCGGCATTTTCCGCGCGTGCGTCGCGAACCGCGTCCCGTTCGTCCTCGCGGGTTCGATCCGCGACGATGGTCCGCTCCCCGACACCGAAATGGACCTGGTCGCCGCGCAGCGGGAATACGCGCGGCATCTGAAGGACGCCGGCATGATCCTCATCCTCGCGTCGATGCTCCACGGCATCGGCGTTGGAAACATGACGCCCTCCGAAGTGGTCCTCGTCTGCGTCGACATCCATCAGGGGGTCGTGACGAAGCTCGCCGACCGCGGGTCGGCGCAGGCGATCGGGGTGGTGACCGACGTCTCGGCGTTCCTGCACCGGCTGGACGCGGAGCTGAAGTCGAAAGGAGGCGCGCGGCGCCGAGGAGGTCGAAGGTGAGCCGACGTCTCGTTCCTCTCGAGGATTTCTTCCGCAAGCCCGAAGTCGTCCGGCTGCGGCTCTCGCCGGACGGGGGGCGACTGGCGTACCTGAAGCCGTGGAAGCGCCGCCTGAACGTGTTCGTTCGAGCGGCCGAGGGCGGCGAGGAGACCCGCCTCACGAGCGCCGAGGAGCGTGACGTCGGCGGGTTCATCTGGGTGGACGACGGGCGCATCGTGTACGCGCAGGACAAGGGCGGCGACGAGAACGACCGTCTGTTCGCCGTCGACGTCGATGGAAGGAACGTCCGCGACTTGACGCCCTTCGACGACGTGAAGTGCGGGATCGTCGACGACCTCGAGGAAGTCGAGGGCGAGATCCTCTTCCGAATGAACCAGCGCGACAAGCGAGTGTTCGACGTCTACCGCCTCGACACGCGCACGGGCAACATGCGCCTGGTTGCCGAGAATCCGGGCAACGTCCAGTCCTGGATCACCGATCACGCCGGCGCGCTGCGCCTCGCGACCACGACCGACGGCGTGAACACGAGCATTCTCTACCGCGAGACCGAGGTCGACTCGTTCCGCGTGGTCGCGACGTACAACTTCAAGGAGAGCGCGTCGCCGCTCTTCTTCACGTTCGACAACGAGCGGCTCTACGTCTCGTCGAACGTGGGGCGGGACAAGGCTGCGATCTTCGAGTACGACCCGCGGACCGGGAAGGAGGCCGATCTCGTCTTCGAGCACGGCGAGGTCGACGTCGACAGCCTCCTCGCGTCGCGCCATCGGAAGCGGATCACCGGGGTCGCGTTCGAGACCGACCGCCTCGGCTATCGCTTCTTCGACGAGGCGCGGGCGAGGATCCAGGACGTCCTCGATGAACGGTTCGCGGGATACGACAACCGCGTCGTTTCCCACGCGAAGGACGAGAGTCGTTTCGTCATCCACTCCGGGAGCGACCGGACGCGCGGTTCGTTCCACCTGCTCGACGCCGAGTCGCTCGCGCTCGCTCCTCTCTTCGAGCTCTCGCCTTGGCTCGACGAGTCCGAGATGGCCGAGATGCGGCCGATCCGCTACACGGCGCGCGACGGACTCGAGATCCGGGGTTACATCACGCTGCCTCCCGAGGTCGAGCCGAGGGACCTTCCGCTCGTGGTCCACCCCCACGGCGGGCCGTGGGCGCGCGACTCGTTCGGCTTCAACCCCGAGGTACAGTTCCTCGCGAACCGGGGTTACGCGGTCCTGCAGATGAACTTCCGCGGCTCGACGGGCTTCGGGCGGCGTTTCATGGAGGCGAGCTTCGGGCAGTGGGGGCGATCGATGCAGGACGACGTGAGCGACGGCGTCCGATTCGCCGTCGAGGAAGGGTTCGCCGATCCGAAACGCGTCGCGATCTACGGCGCGAGCTACGGCGGCTACGCGACGCTGGCCGGCGTCACGCAGACGCCCGAGCTGTACGCGTGCGCGGTCAGCTACGTCGGCGTGTCGAACCTCTTCACGTGGATCGCGTCCATCCCGCCGTACTGGACGCAGTACCTCGAGATGATCCACGAGATGGTAGGCCACCCCGAGCGCGATCGAGAGCGCTTCGAGGCGCACTCGCCGCTGTTCAATGTCGGCCGGATCCGATGTCCACTGCTCGTCGCGCAGGGTGCGAACGACCCGCGCGTGCGCAAGGAGGAGTCGGATCAGATCGTCGCGGCGCTTCGCGCGCGCGGAATCGAATGCGAGTACGTCCTGAAGGAGAACGAGGGGCACGGCTTCTCGAACGAGGAGAACCAGTTCGAGTTCTACCGCCGTATGGAGGAGTTCCTCGATCGGCACGTCGGCGCCGCGCACTGACGCGGGACGGGTCGGACCGCCTCAACCATCGGTGGTGCGGCGTCGTTTGTGTTCGACGGCGCGCGGCGCGAACGGAGGCCAGTAGCCCATCCGTTCCAGGGCGTGGAGCTCGGCGACGCCGAGCTTCGCTCGCCAGGGCGGGATCGGCGTGGGCCTGCGCTCGCGCGCCTCCTGGATCCGCGACTGAAGCACCTCGACTGCCTCGTCGCCGCGCCACGTCCCGATCAGATTCGTCTCGGCGTAGGGGTCCTTGAACCGCTGGAATGCCTCGATGCCCGAGTCCGCGTCCGCGCCGCGCTCGATCAGCACGTAGGTCGCGCCCGCGGAGCCGAGCCGGCAGATCGGGTGCGGGTCGTTCGGCTCGATCCACTCGATCGGCGCCGAGCCCGAGAACCAGAAGCCGGTGTAGAGCGGTTTCTCGGGCGGAGCGACGAGGGAGCGCCCCGGCGACTGGACGAAGCCGTGCATCATGAAGACGTCGAGGACCGTCGGCACGAGGTCGATCGTCGAGCACGGTCCCATGCGTTCCTCGCCGTAGGCGGTGCCGACCGGGGTCTGGAAGATCATCGGCACGCTCATGCTCGCCCTCGTCCAGGTATGCGTGCCGCACGCGATGATGAACGTCGATTCGAACCTCCGCGCCCGTTTCAATCCATCGACCACGCCTCCCACGAGACGATCGAACGTGCGCCCCGGGTTCGTGTTCTCGTCCGGCTCGGTCTCCGGGTTGGGGGAGTAATGGACCCACAGGAAGAACTCACCCGACTCGAGGGTGCCGATCCACTTGCCCGCGTTGTCGGCCAGCGTTGCCGCGTTCAGCTTCGGGTCCTCATACGAGAAGTCGAGCCCGTCGCCGAGCCCGTTCTGCCAGAGGAGCGGCACGTTCGTCAGCGCCGCGGTCGTGTATTGGCGCGCCTTGAAGCACTCGCCGAGCGTCGTGAGGCGCGGGTTCGCGCGATACTCGTAGCTGTAGAGCCCGTGCGTCGACGGGAGCTGACCGGTGAGGAGCGACGCGGTAGCGGCCGGCGCGCGATCCGACGCCGCGAACGCGTGATGGACCAGGATCCCACGGTTGGCGAGCGCGTCGATCGCGGGGAGGAACTCGGCTCGCGCGTCGTACAGGTGGACGTCGCGGGACTCGATGGCATCCATCGTGACGAGCACGCAGTTCGCCGCGAGGCGCGTGGCGTCGGGCGCCGCGTAGTCGCCGCCGTCGGGGTCGAGGAAGCACTTTGCGACGATCAGCACGGGCCCGAGGAGCGCGAGCGCGAGAACCAACCGACGTCCGGCCCGGGGGCTCACCGCAGATACCCTAGCTGGCGCAAGATCTCCTTCTGCTCGTCGGTCAGCGCCATCGGATCCATGGTTGGCTCGAGCGCCGCGATCCGCTCGACGGCTTCGTCGTAGGCGCGGCGCGCGGCGACGGCCTGGACCGAGTCCGGCGACCACCGATCGGTGCGCTCGGCCGGCTCCGCGTCGCGATCGTAGAACGCGGCCCGATCCTCGGCCGTCTCCACGACGAGCCGGGCGTTGGGAAAGCGGAGCGAACGGCGGCGACCGATCTGGTCGGGCGTGAACTTCCGGTCGGGGTTGCGGTCGTCCCGGTCCTGCCCCTGACGTTCCGAGAAGGCGAACGGCTTGACCTCGCGCCCGTGTTCGATCGCGGGGCGAAGAGAGAGGCCCTGCATGCCGGACGCCACCGGGACGCCGGCGTAATCGAGAATGGTCGGCACCACGTCGACGAGCTCCGCGATCGGTTCGACGACCGAGCCGCCGAACCGGCCGTCCGGGAATCGCACCAGCAGCGGCACGCGCGTCACGGCGTCGAACAGATACGGATCGTGGGAGAACCACTCGGCGTCGAACTCGTCGAACGCCTCGCCATGGTCGGCGGTGACGACGAGGATGACGTCGTCGAGGCGGCCCGTCGCGCGGAGGTGATCGACGAGGCGTCCGACCTCGCGATCGAGCTCGGCAAGACCGGAGTCGTAGCGGTCCTCGAGGAGCTGCGCGTGGGCCGCGCCGAGGCTGGACTGCGCGCGCGCGGCGGCCGAGAGGCGGTAGTCGCCCTGCGAGTTCCCGAACCTCGTCCGTCGGTCCGGGCCGAACTTCCACTCGGCGGCGAAGACGCCGAACGGCCGGTGCGCGTCGTAGACGTGCACCCATCCGAAGAACGGGCGGTCGTCCTCCTGGTCGAGCCAGGCCGTCACGCGGTCGAGGACGGCGCGGGCCGGAGCGATCGGATAGTCGTTCGCCGGGTCGTCGTCGATCCGGGTGCGGAACTCTCCCTCGTTGCGCATCTCGACCACGCGTTCGAAACCCTGGTCGAGCGCGTTCGTGGTTCCCATCGCCAGGGGGCTGAAGCTCGCCGTCCGATAACCGAGCTCGCCGAACGCCTCCGCCACCGTCACCACCTCCGTGGGGAGTCGGTAGTTCCACCAGCGCAGCCCGTGCGAGGTGACGTAGCGCGACGAGAGGAGCGAAGCATGCGACGTCGGAGTGAACGACGACTGCGCGAACGCGCGTACGAATCGAACCGACTCGCGCGCCAGCGCGTCGAGGTTCGGCGTCGTGTCGCGATCGTACCCATAGCAGCCGAGCCGGTCGGCGCGGACCGTGTCGAGGGTGACCAGAAGGACCGACGGGCGCTCGAAGACGATTCCTGGCTGCGGTTCGTCGCGCGACGAGCAGCCGACCAGGAGCATAAGCGCGACCGGCGCGAGCGGCCGAGGTCGAGCTCTGCGTCGCGCCGTCATCTCGTGTCGTGCCGAGCGAGATCGAGACATCGGAGGAGCGCGTCGTGGACCCGGCCCACCGGGATCGTGTTCATGCAGTTCGGATCCTTGTCGCAGGCCGTGAGATAGCAGCCGAGGCAGTCCATCTCGTCGGAGGTGATCTTCTCGCCCCGATCGTAGAGGTCGATCTCCGGCGCGGAGGTCGGGCCGAAGAGGACGGTGGTCGGCTTGCCGAGCGCGACGGCGATCTGCATCGCCAACGTGTCTCCGGTGAGGACGGCGTCGCAACGGCCGACGAGCGCACAGAACGTACGCAGCGGGTTCTCCGTTCCACCGTCGATGACACGATCGCCGAGGCTCGCGACGAGCCGGCGGTTGCGCTCCCGCTCATCCGGTCCGCCGAGCAGCAGCACGCGAGCGCCGCGTCTTTCCACGATCCCCGCGATCAGGGCGGCGAGGCGGTCCTCGGTCCACTTCTTGAGGGGCCAGCGATCGCCGGCTCCGGTGTTCACGCCGACGAGCTCGTCGGTCGATGACACGCCGCGATCGCGGACGAAGCGATCCGCCGCGTCGCGCTCGAGGTCGGTCAGGCACAGGATCATGCGCGGATCGGACGGCTCGATGCCGAGGATCTCGAACATCAGCTCCTGATACGTCCGTCGGTTGGCTCGTTTGACTCGATCGTCGAGCCCCATCTCGAACCAGCCTCGCGCCGACTCGTGGAGCGGGATCGGCTTCTGATCGGGGCCGAGGCCGAAGCCGATGCGGCGCGTGGCGCGGGCGAGCGAGGCGAGGGCGCACGAGTCGGGGGAGACGTCGAGGTTCACGACGCGGTCGTACGACTCGGCCGCGACCTCGAGCGGCACGGCGCCGCCGAACGGGACGATCCGGTCGACCGCCGGGTTGTGGAGGAGGAGCGGTACCGCGGCCGGAGCGGTCACCCACGTGACGTGGATCGGGCCGAGCGACTCGCGCAGGCCCGAGAGGATCGACGTCGTCCGCAGGACGTCCCCCGTCGCCGCGAGCTTGACGATCAGGACGCGCTCGCCGGTCGCCTCGAACCGATCGCACGCGTCGCACGTCACTCCGAGTCGCTTGTGAGGGCGGCACGGGCGATCTCCGATGAAGTGTCTGCAGTCCCGGCGCCAGTCCATTCGACGCGAACGACCCTCTGTCGCGGCGAGCCGGCCTCCCGCCGGAGCGCCACGAGCCTCGACCGGGCAACGATACCATTTCCGAACCGAAGGAAGCCCGTAGAGGGCCCAGTGCATCGAAACAGTTCTGGTCGCGTGGCACGGTCGAGCCGGCGCGGACCCTAAGATCAGAGATCATGGGGCGATGGTTCGAGGGTCGTCGGGCACGGTGGTGGGCGGCTGCGTTGCTGCTCGCGTACCTCGTCGTGCTCGTCGACGTCGCGCGGAAGGAAGGGGACACGTTCGACGAGCCGATGTATCTGCTCGCCGCGCGGTCGTACTGGTCGACGTTCGACTTCTCGTTCAACCGGGAGCATCCTCCGCTCCTGAAGCTGCTGATCGGGCTGCCGCTCGCGCTCGCGGGAACTCGGATTCCGCCGGACTACCACGTCGGCGTGGCGGCGCCGATCCAGTTCCTCTACGAGCTGAACCCGAGCGCGGACCAGATCCTGTTCCTGGGGCGGCTCCCAATGATCGCGCTGGCGCTCCTGCTGGCGCTCTACGTCTATCGGTACGCGGCGCGCTTCGCGTCGGAGCGCGCGGGCCTGCTCGCGTTGCTCGCGTTCGTATCGATGCCGGCGGTCACGGGGAACGCGCCGCTCGCGGCGCTCGACGTCGGCGCCGCCGCGTTCGGGTTCATCGCGCTCTACTCGTTGGCGCGGCTGCGCGAGCAGAGCGGCGCGAGGCAGACGATCATCGCCGGCGTGACGCTCGGGCTCGCCGAGCTCGCGAAGTTGACGTCGCTCCTCCTCGTTCCGGTCTACACGCTGCTGCTCGTCATCGACGCGATCCGTGAGCGATCGCTCCGTCCGATCGGGTCGCTCGCCGCGGTCGGCGGAATCGCGCTGACGACGATGTTCCTCGGATACGGATGCGAGATGCGAAAGCTCGACTCCGTCCGCGACCATCCGCGCTTCCAATCGAAGGATCCGCCGCGCAAGGTCTTCAACGATCCGCTCCTTCGACGCGGGGCGGAGTCGTTCGGCGATCGGCCGGTCCCGATGCTCAGCTACTGGAAGGGATTCGACCACCTGAAGAGCCGCGCGGACGAGAAGGCGTTCCCGAACTACTTCCGCGGCGAGGTCAAGCGCGGGGAGGGTGCGCCCAGCTTCTACGCGGTGTCGATGGCGGTGAAGACGCCGGTCGGAGTGCTCGTGCTTCTCGCCTTCGCGCTCGTCGTCCTCCCCGCGCTCCCTCGCCGGCCGAAGCTCGAGGGTCCATTGCTCCTGTATCCGGCGATCGTGTTCGCCTACTTCTCGTTCGCGCCGAACCAGGTCGGCATCCGTTACATCCTCCCGGTCCTCCCTGCCGCCGCGGTGCTGATCGGCCGCCTCGCCGACCTCGATGTCTCACGGCGCCGCGCCGTGGTCGCGGCCGGCACCGTCGTGGCTTTCTTCATCCTTCCGGCCGGACTGCTCCTCGCGTTTCCCGAAGCGGGCGGCCTCACCCGCGACAAGTGGCTGACCGCGCTCGGGGTCGGTACGTTCGGGCTCGTGCTCCTCGTCACGTGCGCGGCCGCCGGGTGGACGCGGAGCCGCCGCGAGGTGTGGGGCGGCATCGTTGCCGTGATGGCGCTGGCCGGGACGGTCGAGGCGTACGCCCGCCATCCTCATCACCTGATGTTCTACAACCTGTTCGCGGGCGGTCCGGACCATGGGTTCTGGATCACCTCGCTCGGCGATGACTGGGGCCAGGGGACGAAGCCGCTCGCCGCGGCCCAGCGCCAGCACGGTTGGCCGACGCTCCACTACGCGTACTACGGGAGTGGAAAACCGGAGGCTTCCGGCCTCGACTTCCGATATTGGGGAGGAAGACCGATCGACGGGCTGGTGGCGATCCCCACTGCCAAGCTCACTCGCGAGGGCGAGAAGTTCCAATTCCTAAAGAACTTCGAGCCGATCGGGAGGGTCGATTCGATCCTCCTCTACGAGGTGAAGAAGCCCAAGCCGCGGCGCCCCCCGTAGTCGGGAAAGGGAGGAGTTCGTTCTCCCCCTGGACCCGAGGCGCAAGCGCTCGGCTTGATCTTCGGCCTGGACGGCGTAGAGTAGACCGATTCAACACGAGGTCGAATTCCGGCGTGGGCAAAGAGGTGTCCGTTCCCGGAGCGTGTCGGCAGCCGAGCCGGGGCGCCGCGGATCTCGATCGAGATGCGCGTGACCATGGTTGTAAATCGTTGTCCGACAGGAAGTTAGTTCTTTGGAGTACGTTCCATGAGAATCGCAGTCGTCGGGACGGGTTACGTCGGGCTGGTGGCGGGGACCTGTTTCGCGGAGAGCGGAAACAGCGTCATCTGCGTCGACGTCGACGAGACGAAGGTGAACAACCTCCTGAAGGGCAAGCTTCCGATCTACGAACCCGGCCTCGAGGAGATGGTCGAGAAGAACGTCGAGGAGCAACGACTCAAGTTCACCACCGATATCGACACCGCGGTCAAGGAGTCCTTGATCATCTTCATCGCGGTGGGCACTCCCCCCGGCGAGGACGGCAGCGCCGACCTCCAGCACGTCCTGGCGGCGGCGCGTTCGATCGGGCGAGCGATGAACGGTTACAAGATCATCGTCGACAAGAGCACGGTCCCCGTCGGAACCGCGCGCAAGGTGGCGGCGGCAATCGCGGGTGAAACGACCCATCCGTTCAACGTCGTGTCGAACCCGGAGTTCCTGAAGGAAGGCGCCGCGATCGACGACTTCATGAAGCCGGATCGCGTCGTCATCGGCACTGACGACGCGCGCGTGGCGGAGATCATGAAGGAGCTCTACTCGCCGTTCGTCCGAACCGGGCATCCGATCGTCATCATGGACGTCGCCTCGGCGGAGCTGACGAAATACGCGGCGAACGCGATGCTCGCGACCCGCATCTCGTTCATGAACGAGATGGCGCACATCTGCGAGCGCGTGGGCGCCGACGTGTCGAAGGTGCGCGAGGGAATCGGCACCGATACCCGCATCGGCATGTCCTTCCTCTTTCCGGGGTGCGGGTACGGTGGGTCGTGCTTCCCGAAGGACTCGCGCGCGATCATCTCCACCGCCCGCGAGCACGGCTATCGGTTCCGGATCATGGAGGCCGTGGAGGAGGTGAACAACGCCCAGAAGCACGTCCTCTTCGAGAAGGCCAGCCGCTTCTTCAACGGCGACCTCGCCGGCCGGACGTTCGCGGTGTGGGGACTCGCGTTCAAGGCGAAGACCGACGACGTGCGCGAAGCCTCGAGCCTGGTGCTGATTCGGCAGCTCCTCGATGCCGGAGCGGCGGTTCATGCATCCGACCCGGAGGCGATCGAGACGACCCGGACGGTCCTCGGTGACCGGATCGACTACCACCACCATGCGTACGACGCGCTGAAGGATGCCGACGCGCTCTTCGTCGCCACCGAGTGGAGCGAGTTCCGCAACCCGGACTTCCAGAGGATGAAGGAGCTGATGGCGAATCCCGTCATCTTCGACGGACGGAACCTCTACTCCCCGACGTCGCTGGGCGAGGCCGGGTTCAAGTACTTCCGGATCGGAGCGCCCGGGACGGAGTCTGCGCAGCCCTGAACCGACGCGAAACCGAAACGCCCCCGGGCGCCGAGCGAGCGGCGTCGGGGGCGTTCTCGTTCGAGGGACGCTCGACTCGGGGATGTCGAGAGCGCCGTCGATGTTCCTACGGTTACCGGCGACGGTCTCCTCCGCGGTCGGCGCCACCGCCGCCCGTGCGGGATCCACGGAAGCCGCCTCCGCTGGTTCCGCCGCCGCCGGGGCGACGGCCCCCGCTGCCGCTGCGAGGACCACCCGGGCCGCTGCCCCCGGTGCGACGCTTGTCGCCGCCGGCGGGGCGTCGACGCAGTTCCGATCCGCCCTCACGCGCAGGAGCGCCGGGACCGCGCGCTGGCTTGAGCTCGTTGCCCGGGGCCGGCTCGTCGTAGTGCCAATTCGCTCGCTTTCCGATCCGGCGGGCTGTTCGCGCCATGAACCGGGTGGCATCGAGGAGTTGTTCGATCTGGATCTGTTCTTGAGCGATGAGCTGGAGAACGGTCTCTGCCGAGCTCTTGAGGTTGTCGGCCAACTTCTGGACCGACGCACGCGAAATGGATTCTTCGGGTTCCTGTTTCTGGGTCATCGTCACGTGGTTTCCTTGCGGCGGTGCGCCCCGTTTCCCGACTCGTTGGGAGTCTCCTGCAGCTCGTTCCTGAGCGATCCTTCAGTACGCTTCGAATGGGCTCCCGGTGGACGCCTCCATGGATCTGGGGTGTTTGGCGTCGTCGATTCCAGGTGCGTGGTTCGAACCGAGCTAAGCGGATGAGCCGTTCGCCGAGGCGCGTTTCCTTTTCGACGAGTGAGTCTTCTCCACCGTGCTTCCCACAGCGGTCAATTCCCGTGGGATCGTAACAGGAAGTTCAGAGCTTTTACAGGAAAGTTCTGGTGGTCCAAGAGTGGTCCGGAGGCCCCCTTCTTTCCCGTCATCCCCTTCTGCACGGGCGACTTGGGAGGCGAAGGCTCGCGGTCGGAGTTCGAGTTCGGGGCGCGGTCGCGAGGGGTTCGAGCCGCGGCCCGCGACGACGTTCGGCCGGCGGAAGCCCGGTGGACGTCGTCGCTCGTCGTCACCGGGCTTCTCCCTTGTTCTCGGTGGCCACCCTAGTCGGACTCGCCGGCCAGGCGCGCCCGCGACTTCATCTTTGCCAAGGCCTCGTCCACGTCCGGGGTCCAGAACGCGAACTCCTCGTTCTCCTTCGCGAACCGATGGTCGGCCTCGTCGACGATCCGTCGGGCCTCCGCCGCGTCGCCCTCGTCGAGCGCGGAGATCGCGGCGAGGTCGATGGCTCGAATTGCCGCACTCGCCTCCGATGGGTACCGATCGGCGATCGAGAGCCACGATCGACGCGCGTCCTGCTTGCGACCGAGCTTCAGCTCCACCTTTCCGATCCACGTCAACGCCTTGACCGCTTCGGCGTCCTCGTCGCCGTGCTCGTCGAGGACGCGCCGGTAGGTCGCGACCGCGTCCTGCAGCCGACCTTCGCGCCGGGCCAGGTGGCCGAGCTCGTTGATCGCGCGCGCCGCGAACCGCGGTGACGCGGCGCTGTACCGCACCGCCGTCTCGAACGCCGCCTGGGCCTCGCTCGTCGCTCCGAGCGCCCTCTCGATCTCGCCGATACGGAACGCCGCCTCGGCACAGGTCTCGCCCTCGTCCGGGAAGCGGTCGATCACCTCGCGGTACGCGGCGACGCTGGCCTCGAGCCCCTTCCGTTTCTCGTCACCGTCCTGCTTGTGGGCCGCCTGCTTCGCCTTCTTCGCGACCTCCATCTGCTCGGCCGCGCTCTTGGCCGGTGCGTCCCCGTCCGCCCCGAGTGCGACGCCGACGCCAAGGGCGACGGCCGCGAGCGCGGCGCCGATTCGAATTGCGTTCATTTCTACCTCCGTCCTACGTGGTGAGTGGTCGCCGGCTCCGTCGCCAGCGTTCGGGAGGCAGGACGAGGTCGAAGGTGTGCGGTTACAGGAAAAACGACCGGAGGCGCTCGACGGCCCTCACGTGGTCACCGTGGTCGGCTCGCCGCAGCTCGCGATCGATCGGGACGGTTGCGACATCAGGTCCGCTTCGTTCGGACCACGGATCGGGAGGAGGACGTGGAACGTTGCGCCGCGGTTCGCCTGGCTCTCGACCCAGATGTCGCCGCCGTGCCTCAGGACGATGTTCTTGCAGATCGGCAGGCCGAGACCGGTTCCGCCCGGCTTGTCGGTCAGCGTGTCGCCGACCTGCTTGAACCGATCGAAGATGCGGCGCTGGTCCGCGGGCTCGATCCCGATCCCTTGATCGCGGACGATCGTGACGACGTTGTCCTTCTCGACGCGCGCGCTCACCTCGATGATGCCGCCCTCGTGCGAGAACTTGATCGCGTTGGAGAGGAGGTGGTTCAACACCTGGAAGAGGCGGTCGCGGTCGCCACGCAGCCGCGTGTTCGGCTCGCGGCGCGTGACGGTGGCGCGAAGGCGGTGTTCCTCGAGGAGTGGACGCAGCGCCTTGATCGCGTTCTCGGCGAGCTCGAGGATGTCGACCTCGTCCAGCGTCCAGTCCACCTCGCCCGACTCGATCCGCACGAGCTCGAGGACGTCGTTCACCAGGCGCGTGAGACGCTCGCTCTCCTTCAGGATCATGTCGATGAACTCGTTCCTCGTCTTCGGGTCCTCGTCCGGGAACTGAAGCAGGATCTCGGCCGACGCACGGATCGACGTCAACGGCGTCTTGAATTCATGAGAGATCGACGAGAGGAACTCGTCCTTCATGCGATCCAGCACCTTGAGCTCGTCGAGCGCGGCGCGCAGCTCGAGCGTCCGTTCGCTCACCTTGCGCTCCAGGTTGACGTTTGCCCCGACGAGCTGGTGCTTCATCGAACGCAGCGCACGGGCCATCTGCGCCAGCGCGCGCGACAGGGCGCCGAGCTCGCCCCGTCCCGGGAGTTGGCCGACCACGGTGTCGAAGTCGCCGCGCCCGATCAGGTGGGTCGCCTGGATGAGCTGAGTGATCGGACGGAGCGACACGCGGACGAGGATGATCGTCGCGACTCCGCCGCAGAGGATCGAGATCAGGACGATCGCGAAGGTGGTCGTCGCCGACCGCTCGAGCTGTGCGACGAGGGCCGCGCTCGAGATCCCGATGCGCACCACGCCGATCTCGTCCGGCTGGTCCGCGTCGAGCGCGAGTCCGCGAAGCCGCGGCGGGAGCATGCGATGATAGGTCGCCTGGTCGAGGGTGCTTCGCAGGACCGGGACCTGGAACTCGACGAGCGGCTCGCCATCCATGACCAGGTGGCGGGAAAGAGCGTTCTCACGGCCGAAGATCGTTCCCGACGGAGGGACGACTTCGGGCCGCTCGAACCACATCGCGAGCAGCATTCCGTCCGCATCGAAGATCGCGGCGTACCGCGCGAGCGGCTCGTGCCCCAGCTTGGTGACGAGCGACTGGAGCCGTTCCTCGTCCCGCGTCATGACGTCGAGGACCGAGTTCAGCGCGATGTGACGCGCGAGGAGCTCGCCGGTCCGGTGGTGGATCGCATTCAGGTGTCGTCCCGTCGTCCGGTTCGTGTAGACGCCGATCAGCGACGCGCTGATCGCGATGACGAACACGATCGCCGCCGTGATCCGGAAGCGGAGAGTGTGGAGGAACCCCAGGTCGATCATCGATCGGTCCGGTCGAAAACGACTCGCGTCCCTTATCGACGGACCCGCGGAAGGAACTTGAACCGAACGGGGGTTACTTCAGTTCACGTGGAGCGACGCCGCCACGGTCTCGAACGCGACGATGGAGTCCTCGGTGTCGCCGGTCGACTCCACCACGTAGAGCGTGTCGCCGACGATCCGTCCGGCCGATCGACGGGTGGCGTCGCCGGAGCGCGTGGTGAGGACCAATCCGTCGCCGTCGGCGATCCGCCGCGGCACGCGCGTCAAAGCGCCGCCGCGCGATCGCTGCTCGACCTCGGCCGACCATGCGGCGAGGTCGAACTCGTACGGAACCTGGCGCGCGACGACGCGGATCGAGCCGCCGGCACCATCCGTGAGCTCGGCCAGCACGAAGCGGTTCGACATCTCGAGGATGTCCGGCTCTCCGCCCTTCGCGGTCCAATCCTCTGGGATCGCGAAGCTCACCCCCTCGACATGGTCGAAGAAGCGGCCCTGCTCGACGCGTGATCGAGGGAGGTCCTTCGAGACCGCGCTCGAGCGGCCGGCTTGATCGTACGAGAGGATCTCCAGGTCGATCGCACCGAGCCCCTTGAGGATGCCGAAGAGCCCGGCCGAGAGCCCGCCGTTCCGCAGGCTCGTCACGCCGAACCGGACGTGGGTCGGGTCGACCGAGCCGCGGCCGATCGTGCCGTCGAGTGCGTACCACTCGCCGTCGATCGAGACCTCGGTCCACGCGTGGCCGCCGAAGATGCCGCCGACGTAGACGAGCCCCATCGCGACGCGAGACGGGATGCCGACCGCACGGCAGAGGGCGGCGAGGAGCACCGCGTGCTCCGAGCAGTCCCCCTCACCCGAGTCGCACACCTCGAGCGCCGACGCGAACGCGACGTTCATGCTCTTCTTGCGGATCCGCTCGTTCACCGCACGCTCGAGCTGGACCCCCGCGTTCCAGGCGTCCTCCTCCTTGCCGATCGTCGCGCGCGCCAGATCGATGATCGCGGTCGCGTCGCTCTGGAGCATGGAGTTCGGCTCGAGGTACTCGGCCATCGCGTCGTTCGGGTCGCGGATCGGGACCTTCTGCCGGCGGTCCTCGGGGGGGACCCGCACCACGATGTCCAGGAGCGCGGACCCGTCGGGCTCGAGGATCAGCGTCTGGCGCTCGTCGTCCAGCGCCGGCAACGCCTCGCCTTGGCGTTTCGGTTGGATGCGGTAGCGGACGTGCGTCAGCGAACGGGGCCGTGGCAACCGGATGTTGGCGGTGATCGTCGACTGCATGAACACCTCGGCTGCGCCGCCTTCCTTCTCCATGAAGGCCGCGATCGTCCGTTCATCCGACTCGAAGGTGTCCATCTTCAGGCCCATCATCGTCGTGGTGGACTTGATCGTGCTCCCGTCGTCCGCGACCCACTGGATCGACTCCGGGAGGTCCATTCCGTCGGCCTGGCTCGCGACCACGACCTTGTGGAGGCGCCGCGATCGTCCCGCGACGTCGACGGACTCGATCCCCTCGAACCGAGCCGTCAACGTCAGCGGGGCGCCGATCATGAAGTCGAACTGCTGGAACGAGATCGTCGTGCCGGGCTCGAAGCCGGTCGAGCGCATCTTCCGCTCGACGGCCCGAGGGCCGATGACTTCGCTCGACCATTCGATCGTCGACTTGCGGGGCGGACCGACCGAAGTCGTGGTGTACGTCAGCACGCCGTCCTGCACCACGCCCTCGTAAACGGTCTCGGCGCTCGACATGTCCATCGTCTGGCGGATCCGCAGGACGTTGCCGTCCGCGTCCTCGACGGTCGTCTGGCCCATCGAGATCTCGAGCTCGCCGCCCATCCGTTTCATGCGCATGAGCGTGTCGAGCGAGGTCTCCCAGGCGTTCATCGGGGCGGGAAGCCGGCGGGTGATTCCATGGATGTAGCCGGCCTCGTGTCCGTTCATGAGCAGGAGCTGCCAGCTCTCCTCCTCGGAGCCGGTGGCGCCGGTGGCGCCCATGGCGACGGATGCGGCGAGCAGCAGGGGGAAGAGGTGGAGCGCGAAGGCACGTCGCATGGAGCTCTCTCCGGTTCGCACGATCAGCCGATTGTACGAGCCCCGGCTCTATGATGATGGCATTCCGTTCCCTGTCCGTTCCCTCTTCCCGGAGTCGAGATGAGCAACGTCTTGCCCCCTTCGCGGCCGACGGCGAAGCCGATGACCGCACCCCGCATCCTGGCGATGAAGGGGAAGGAGAGGATCACGGCGCTGACCGCGTTCGACTACCCGTCCGCGCGCGTCGTGGACGAGAGCGGGATCGATCTGATCCTGGTCGGCGACTCGCTCGGCCCGACGGTGCTCGGACTGGAGAACACGCTCCCCGTGACGCTCGACGAGATGATCCACTCCGCGCGCGCGGTCGTCCGTGGCACGTCGCGCGCGCTCGTGGTGGGCGACTTGCCGTTCGGGAGCTACCACGAGTCGGTCGAGCAGGCGATTCGGTCGTCGATCCGCTTCGTGAAGGAGGGCGGGGTCGCGGCCGTGAAGATGGAGGGCGGCGCCGAGCGCGCCGACGCGATCCGCGCCGTGGTCGATGCCGGCGTGCCCGTCATGGCCCACATCGGGCTTCGTCCGCAGGCCGTGCATATAATGGGGGGGTTCCGCGTCCAGGGGAAGAGCGACGCGCAGGCCGATGCGCTCCTGCGCGACGCCGACGCGGTCGCGGCGGCCGGTGCGTTCTCGGTGGTCCTCGAGGGGATCCCCGCCGCGCTGGGCGGAGCGATCACGACGCGGCTCGAGATCCCGACCGTCGGCATCGGGGCCGGACCCGATTGCGACGGTCAGATCCTGGTCTTCGCGGACGTGGTCGGGCTCACGTTCGGCCACGTGCCGAAGTTCGTCCGCCGCTACGAGAACATCGCCGAGCGCATCGCGGCGGCGCTCGGCAACTACCGCGCCGACATCCTGGCCGGGCGGTTCCCGTCCGCGGACGAGTCCTACTCAAGCTGACCTGGCTCGGCGGTCACGCGCGGCGCATCGCCTCGGTCGGCCGCAGACGCGCGGCCTTCCAGCTCGGCCAGGCGCCGCCGGCGACGCCGAGCACGAGGGAGAACCCGATCGCCGTCAGCAGCACGGGGAGCGTCACCCGGAACGCGAACGCGACCTCGGTGAACGTCTGGAAGTTCGTCGTTCCCGTCTCGATGCCGTTCAACGGCAGGGTCATCACGCTCCCCGCCGCGCCGCCGAGCAGGCCGAGCAGGATCGTCTCGAGCAGGAAGGACAGGAAGATCGCGAACGGCCGGTAGCCGATCGCGAGGAGAATCCCGATCTCCCGCGTGCGCGAGCCGACGGAGGCGAGCATCGTGTTCGTGGCGGTGAAGACGGCGGCGATTCCCATGATGAGCGCGAGCGCGCCGGCCAGGCCGAACAGAGTGGACGAGATCGCCTGCGTCTGCCGGACGAGGTACTCGCGCTCCGTCAGTGCGACGGCCGGCGTCTGCACGTCGTTTTGCAACCGTTCGTGGAACGCGGCTACGGTGATGCCGGGCTTCAGCTTCGCGATCATCCGGCTGAACACGGGCCGTTCGAGGGCCGAGCTCATCCGCTCGACGTCGCTCCAGATCTCCGACGCGAACGGCCCGTCGTGCTCGAAGACGCCGACCACGCGAAACGGCGTGGTGTTCAGGACGATCACGTCGCCGATGCGACAGTCGCGGATGCGTCCCGTCAGCTTGCTGCCGACGATCACCTCATCCGTGCCGAACTCGAAGCGCCGCCCTTCGACGATCCGCAGGGTCGTTTCGTGGAGCGCGAACGCAGCCTCCTGGACCCCGCGGATCGGCACGTTCGTCTCGCCCCCGTCCCGCTTGAAGCGGCGGACGGCGAGATACGTCTCGAGCGACGCCAACGGCCGGCCCTCGTCGTCGATCGCGATCTCGGGGCTCGACTTCTTCAGGACGTCGGCGCGTTCGCGCGAGAATCCGCTGTCGCCCTCGGTGGTCGCGCCCTGGCGGAGCACGACGACGAGGTCCTCGCGGCCGGACTCGGTGAAGAGCCGAGCGAACCCCTGCTGGAGCGCGAGCACGCCGGCGATGATCGCGACGGTGGAGCCGATCCCGAGCACGGTCAGGACGGTGGTGGTCCGCCGCACGAAGAGGCTGCGCAGGTTGTAGCTGAACGGCACGAGCTTCATCGTCAAACCTCCGCCGCGAGAGCTTGGACCACGCGCTGCCGCGCCAGCCGCCACGCGGGCGGCGCGCTCGCGATCACGCCGATCGCGAGAGTCACGCCGGCTCCGAGCAGCACGGTCTCGTTCGTCACCGCGAACCCCGGGAAGAAGCTGCCGAGCGCGCCCGCGACCGCTTCGGACGACGCGCGCGCCAGAAGGATGCCGAGGCCGCCGCCGAACCCGCAGACGACGAGCCCCTGGAGGAGAAGGACGAAGAGGATCGACCGATTCCCGAACCCGAGCGCCTTCAGGATGCCCGAGTCGCGCGTCTGCTGGCGCCCGGCCATGATCATCGTGTTGACGACGGCGAGGAGGATCGCGAGCAGCACGCCGCCCCCGATCGCGCCGACGAAGAATGGGACGTTCCCGATCATGGAGACGAACTGCGCCTGGAACTCCGACTCGGGCGTGCTCTGCACCCGCTGCGGGCCGTTCTCGAACAACGCGTCGACGGCGGACATCACCGCGATCGGGTCCGCGTCTGCGCCCATGCGGACGACGAAGACGCCGACGCCGTTCGGCCCGCGCGCCGTCCCCTGCTCCACGCTCTCGTCGAGATACTCGTGATGGAAGAACAGCGTGTTGTTGTCGACGTTCGCGGAGTTGGAGTGGTAGACCGCCGCGACCTGGAACTGCCACGGCGTCTCGTCAGGACGCGCGTAGAGCGCGCCGATCAGGGGGAGCGGATCGCCCGCGGAGAATCCGAAGCGGCGCGTGAGGCCGTCGCCGACGATGCATCCGCGTCGATCCGCCAGGAACGCCTCGCGAGTCCCGTCGACGATCTCGATCTCCGGATAGGCACGGAACAGGACGTCGGGGTCGATCGCGAACTGGGGGAACTGATTCGCCGGATCCTGGTAGTAGCCACCGAACCACGTGAACCGAAGCACGTCCTCGACGCCGTCGACGGCGCGGATCTTGCCCCCGTAGCTCTCCGGGAGATACACGAACAGGCTGACCGACGACTGCACGATGAAGCGATCGGACCGCGCGTCCCTCACGCCCGATTCGAGCGTCACGACGAGCGAGCGGAGCAGGCAGAGCATGAAGAGCGCGAGCGTCAGCGATCCGGCGGTGAGAAGCGTCCGGATCGGGTGCGCGAGGAGCTGGCGAAAGACGACGTGGAACGGGAATCTCATCGTCACCTCCTGGCCCCGACCGCGCCGTCGTCGAGCAACCGTCCCTTGTCGAGGTGGATGACCCGCCCCGCGCGTTCCGCTGCGATCGGGTCATGGGTGACCATCAGGATCGTTTTGTCGAGTTCGGTCGAGAGCCGGTGAAGGAGGTCGAGGACCTGCGAGGCGGAGTCGCGATCGAGGTCGCCGGTCGGCTCGTCGGCGAGCACGAGCTTCGGGTCGGTCACGAGCGCTCGCGCGATCGCGACGCGCTGCTCCTGGCCGCCCGAGAGCTGCGATGGCCGGTGCTTCGCGCGATCCGCGAGACCGACGAGCTCGAGCACGTACTCGGCGTGCTGGCGCCGCTCGCGCCGTGACAGCGGCGTGAGGAGGAGCGGGAGCTGTACGTTCTCGAGCGCGGAGAGGACGGGGATGAGGTTGAAGCCCTGGAAGACGAATCCGATCGTCTCGGCGCGCCACGACGCGAGGTCGGCGTCGTCCATCCCGCCGATCTCCTCGCCGGCGACGCGGATCGATCCGTCGTCGGGATGGTCGAGCCCTCCGATGAGGTTGAGCAGCGTGCTCTTGCCCGATCCGGACGGACCCATCAGCGCGCAGAAGGTCCTCGCCTCGATCTCGAGGTCGAGGCCGTCGAGGACGACGAGACGCTCGCCTCCTCGGGTGTACGCCTTGGTCAGGTTCGAAACCGCGATCATCGCGTCGGACATTTTGACTCCTGTCGGGACGTGGCCTGCCTGTTGCCATTCGTGCGTCAGCCGGATGGACGGACCCGAACGCGATCGCCGTCATCCAGTCGTGGGGGAGGAGAAAGGACGATCACGTCCTGTTCGGTGAGACCGCTCGTGACCGCCACGCGGTCCGACCGCCGGGCGCCGATCTCCACGCGCCGAAACCGGACGACGTCGCGCTCGACGACGAAGACTCCGCTCTCGCCGCCGTTCGCGACGATCGCTTCCGCCGGAACGAGCAGGACCTCGCTCGCCGCACCGCCGCCCGATCCGTCGAGCGGCGGCGGTGCGGCCGCGTCGTCGTCGAGGAACACCACCCGAACGCCCATCTCCGGTCGGAGTCGATCGTCCAGCTCCTCGAACGCCACGCGGACCTCGACCGTCGCCTTCTGGCGGTTCGCGGTCGGCCAGATCCGGTCGACGCGGCCCGAGTAGGGCCGGTCGGGGTACGCGTCGAGGAAGACCCGGGCCGGCGCACCGACCGCGACGCCGCCGAGGCTCGTCTCCGGCACCTCGGCCTGGACCTCGAGCGACTCGAAGTCGACCATCGTCGCGACCGCCCCGCGCGCACTCCCGCCCGCCTGCGAGTTGGGCGAGACGACCTCTCCCACCTCGGCGTCCTTCAGCACGACGATGCCGTCGAACGGCGCGCGGATGAACGTCTTGTCCAGTGTCGCCGCCGCCTGCTCCTGCTCGGCGACGCGGACGGCGATCGCCGCGTCGGCCTCGGCCACCGCGGCTCTCGTCGCGTCGAGCCGGGCCTCGCCCAGCGCGAGATCTGCCTGCGCGGCCGCGTGACGAGCCGCCGCGGCGGCGACGCGCGCTACCGCGGATTCGAGTGCGGCGGCCTGTTCGTCGAGGAGTCGGACGCTCTCGAAGCCTTCCTCGACGAGCTCCTCGATCCGCGCCAGTTCGCGTCGCGCCAGCTTCTCGTCCGCGCGGGTCGCGGCCAGGTCGGCGTCCGTCGCCGTCGCGCTCGACTCGAGCCGATCGACCTCGGCCGTCGCCGCCGCGACGTCCTTCCCGGCCCGCTCCTTGGCGGCGCGGGCCGCCTCGAGCTCGGCGCCAGCACGGCGCAGGGCGGCCTCGTACTCGTCGGCGTAGAGCCTCGCGACGACGAACCCCTTCGGGACCGCCTGGCCCTCCTCGACGTTCATCTCCACGATGCGGCCCGGCGCGTCGGCTGAGAGGGCGGCGCGGACGCGCGCCACGATGTACCCGTTCGAGGCCGTTCCCGACACGGCACTCGCCTCGACGCGGCTCGGCCGGACCGCGCGCGCGGTCGCGACCTCGGGAAGCCGGAAGCGATCGATCAGGTCGCGCGCTCGATCCTCGAACAACCAGGCCGCGACGCCGAGGAGCAGGAGCACGACCAAGCGCGGCAGCCACCGACCGCCCCCTCCCCTCGCTGCTCGGCGTCGCGGAGCACTTGGTCCGCGATCGATCAGCAACCGATCGAGATCCATTCCGTCCGTTCCCGTGGCTCAGGAGCTCTTGCTGCGCGCCTCGAGGATCGCCCGCACGAGGTCGTCGGGAACGTCGTCGGGCACACGCTCGTCGACGCAGTCGAGCGCCTCGCGACCGAGGGCGATCGCGCGGCGGTAGCTCTCGATGTAGTCGACGCAAGGCGGGCAGAGGTGGAGGTGCGACTCGAACGTCGTGCGCTCCACCTCGGCCAGCTCGCCTTCGACGTAGTCGGTGATGAAGTCGATGAGTTCGCGGCATTTCATGGGTGGGCTCCTCGCAAGCCGCGGTCGAGGAGCTCGCGCAGGGCGATGCGCGCCCGATGGAGCCTCACCTTGACGGCGTTCGCAGTGATCTCGAGGAGATCCGCCGTCTCCTGCGTGTCGAGCTCTTCGATGTCGCGCAGGAGCAGCACGGTTCGATACGCGTCCGGCAGCCGGTCGATCGAATCGCGAACGAGCGTGCGCATCTCGGAGCGCGACGCGGCTTCGTCGACGGTCTCGGGCCACGGCGCGGGGGGGATCGCGTGGTGGCCGTCCTCGAGGAAGGTCGGCAGCAGCGACTCGATCGACTGCTCGGCGTGACGCCTCCGCGTGCGCAGCTTCATCAACGCCGCGTTCACTGCGATGCGGTGAAGCCAGGTCGACAGCCGTGCATTCCCCTGGAACTGATCGAGCGAACGAAACGCGGACAGGAACGCGTCCTGCACCGCATCGCGCGCGTCTTCCTCGTTCGCGAGCAGGCGTCGCGCGGTCTGCAGCATCCGGCCGCCGTAGCGGCGGACCACGTCTTCGAACGCCATCGGGTCGCCCGCGCGGAGCGAGCGAACGATCGATGACTCGGGACCTTGGTCTCGGTGCGACGTGGAGGCGGGGGATGGCATGCGAGGCGAGGATAGCCCCGGGCCGACATGACGTCGATGCGAACCCCGACGAAAGGAGAAGTCTAGAAGGCGGAAACGAGCCCCGCTCCTCGCTGCCCCGGACTCGGGCCGTGCTCGCCACCGCGTTGCAGTGCGATTCCGCCTGCTTGAGCTGGTACGGGTCGAGGTTCAGGGTCTCCTTCTCCTCGACGATCGACTTCCAGGCCAGGTGCCGGCGCACTGCCTCGTCGAGGTCTTGGAGGCGCGTTTTGTCCACGGCGAGGAACATGAGGGTGTTCCGGAAGAGCCGCGGAGCACTGCCGCGCGACTCGAGGATCGCCTTGGCAGCGGTCCTCGATGCGGTGCTGCTTGGCGACCTGGATGTGGCCCCGCGTTCGCGCGGTTGGCCAGGGAGAGGAAGTCGAGCCGACCGGCAGGGCTGTCGCAAGCGAGGCCGATGGCCACCGCTTGCCGGGTGCAGCTCGAGTAGGTCTTCGATGTCCTTCAGGTGGTCCGGGTCGACGTCACGACGGTTGTTTCGAAGGTGATGCCGAGCATCCGGGTCCGCGACGAGCGTGAGGACGAGGACCGTGCTCGACGATGGAGATCATCGTTCCCGGAATCGCGACGATCGCCGGTGGGACGCCACGTTGGAATTGCCCTTGGGGGCGATCACCGGCCAGTATACTCGCGCCGCCGTGTTGCAAACCCTTCGCAAGGTCCTCGTCGCCAACCGGGGTGAGATCGCCGTTCGCGTGATCCGCGCCTGCCGGGAGCAAGGCATCCCCACTGTCGCCGTGTTCTCGGAGGCGGACCGCAACGCACTGCACGTGCGGCTCGCGGACGAGGCGTACTCGATCGGTCCGCCGCCGGTCACCGAGTCGTACCTCGTCGCCGAGAAGATCCTCGACGTTGCCCGGCGAAGCGGCGCGGACTCGATCCATCCCGGCTACGGGTTCCTCTCGGAGAACGGCGACTTCGCCGATGCGAGCGCGGCCGCCGGTCTCATCTTCATCGGCCCGACCGGCCAGGCGATGCGCGACATGGGCGACAAGGTGCAGGCGCGCGCGCGGATGAAGGCGGCCGGAGTGCCGGTGGCGCCCGGATCGGAGGGCGCGGTCGACGACCCGGCCGAGGTCCAGCGAATCGCGACCGAGATCGGGTTCCCGGTGATGATCAAGGCGGCGGCGGGCGGGGGCGGCAAGGGGATCCGCATCGTCCATCGAGCGTCGGAGCTCGCGCGCGCGTTCGACATGGCTCGATCCGAGGCGGAGAAGTCGTTCAAGAGCGGCGCCGTCTACGTCGAGAAGTTCCTTGCCGAGCCGCGCCACGTCGAGATCCAGGTCCTCGCCGATCACCACGGGAACGTGGTCCACCTCGGCGAACGCGAGTGCTCGATCCAGCGTCGTCACCAGAAGGTCATCGAGGAGACCCCGTCGGCGATCGTCGACGAAGACCTCCGCGCGCGAATGGGAGACGCCGCGGTCAAGGCGGCGGCGGCGGTCGGGTACCGCAACGCCGGCACCGTCGAGTTCCTCGTCGACGCCGAGCGGAAGTTCTACTTCATCGAGATGAACACGCGGCTGCAGGTCGAGCACGCGATCACCGAGCAGGTGACCGGCGTCGACATCGTCCGCTGGCAGCTCGCGATCGCGGCGGGCGAACGACTCACGCTCAGGCAGTCGGAGATCGTGCCGCGCGGCCACTCGATCGAGGCGCGCATCTGCGCGGAGGATCCGGACAACAACTTCCTGCCGTCGACCGGGGTGATCCAGCTCCTCGACGTGCCCGGCGGAGGGCGCGTGCGCATCGACTCGGGGATGTACGAGGGGATGAAGGTCGACGTTCACTACGATCCGATGCTCGCCAAGCTGATCGTCCGGGCCAACGATCGCGACGAGGCGATCGCGCGGATGAAGCGCGCGCTGGCCGAGTTCCACGTCACCGGCGTGAAGACCAACATCGGGTTCTTGATGAGGGTGTTCGACACGGCCGAGTTCCGGAGCGGGCACTACGACACGGGCTTCATCGAACGTCACCGCGCCGAGCTCCTCGCGCCGCCGGAGGGAAAGGACGCGCGCGACGTCGCCTTGCTGGCCGTCGCGCTCGCGCACGAGCTCAGGCGCCTGCGCTCGACGAACCCGCCCGGCTCGGAGCGAAGGACGGCGATCTCGCCGTGGCGCCTCCGGTCGCGGCCGTCCGGAAGCTCGTTCGCATGAGGTACTTCGCCACGATCGGCGACTGCGAAGTCGAAGTCGACGTCCGCTCGACGCCCGAGGGCCTCGCGCTGACGCTCGACGGCACGACCTACCACGTCGACCTCGCCGCGGTGGAAGAGGGGAAGAAGTACGCCGTGCTCGTCGACCATCGGTCCTACGCGGTCTCCGTCGACGGCGACGGTCGCAAGCTATCGCTGATCGTGAGCGGCCGCGCGTACCACCTGCACGTCGAGGATGAGCGCGAGCGCGCGATCCGCGGAATCTCGGGTGGCGTGGCCGAGGCGGGTGGAGTGATCGAGAGCGTCATGCCCGGCATCGTGCGTCGCGTCGAGGTCACGGTCGGCACCGTGGTGACGGCGGGTGACCGCCTGCTCATCCTCGAGGCGATGAAGATGGAGAACGAGATCTGCGCCGAGAACGACGGCGTGGTGGAAGAGGTGCATGTTTGCGACGGACAGGCGGTGGAAGCGGGCCAAGTCCTCGTGACGCTCGGGCCGACGCCGGATCCGTCCGATGCGGCGGCGTCGACGGACAAGAAAAAACACCCGTCCACCTGATTCGCGGGGTGGACGGGTGGCCCGAGCGGCGTCATCCGTAGGTCGATCGCCATCGACCGTTCTTCGTCCCCTTCATCCTTCGGATGACGGGGACGGGGGCGCCGAGCTCAGGTCTTTCTCGCGGCGTCGCTCTCGAGCGCGCACACGATCGACGCGAAGACACGCTGCCAGTCCAGCGCCGATTCACCGTACTCGTCCGACGCGATCGCCGCCGCATTCTCCGATCCGATCGCCTGATCCATGTTCACGTCGTTCGCGTCTCGTCTCTGCTCCGTACCCTCGAGCCCGATGCTCTCGTTCTCGCGAGGCTCCGGTGACATGGGGTCGCGGAGCTCGATCAGGGGAATCGTCGCCTTCAAGCTGTCATCATCACGGCTGAAGAGTTGGACGTGTCGCCCATACGTCCGGACCGTGAAGACGCCGGACGGGATCTCGCCAGAACTCACCTTCAGCGCCCGATCGCCGACCCGCCGGATGTCGTCACCGAATCGAGTCTTCGTCTCGTCGCGCCGCGGAACGTCGACGCCGGCACGGGAGCGCGCTCGCTCGCCGCCGCGCGCATCGGACACGATGACGATGCCGACGATGGACGTGGCGTCGGACATCGACCGGTCGGAACGGGCCTGGTCGAGACGCGCGTCCTCACCATCATCGAGATCGACGGGGTCACGGACCGGGTCACGATCGATGTCGTCGCGTGGCGCGGCCGGCTGGTACGGCGCACCCGCGACGACCACGCCGTTCGCGATCGACGTAATCGTGGTGTCGTCGACCTCGATCTGCTGCGCGGCGCCGGTCGCGTTCTGGAGGGTCTGGACCACCGAGTCTCGAAACTGTTGGTGGGACTGCTCCAGCCGATTCACGGGCTCGAGCCGATTCGTGGTCGGTTGGACCGCGGTGCGAGGCAGGTCGCCGAGCGCCTCTCGCGGTGGGGTGGGCACTCTCCCTGGAGGAGCGGTCTCTTGGGCATACAGCGCGCCGGCAGCCAGGGCGGTCCCGACGAGAGTGATCAACGCGGTTCGGGGGTACATCTGGATCCTCCGGGCTTGAGTCGTTCGAGTCGTTATGGAACGGAGTTCAGCAGACGCCGTGCCAGTGGCTCGCGGCGTTCGTTCCCTCTCCGTCCCGCGCGCGCCGTTCCGCGCGCGGCCGCGCCCGCAAGCGGGGGACGAGCGGTCGAAAAGGGCGGAGATCACCGTGGCGTTTTCTACATAATTCACGCTGGTCACACTGGCGGCTGGAGTCGAAGAGTTCGACGTCGCGCGTGGCCGGGAACTTCGCGAACGGGCGTGCTTGGCATGGCGTCGGCGATGTGATTACACTCGTACCCTTCGGGACGTGCGATCCAGACGTGTGATCCAAGAGTCGGTGGAGTCGGTGCGACGGTCCGCGGCTTCATCGAGAGCGAGCGAAAAGCTCGGGTGAGGTGCGCAGAGGATCCATATCAGGAGAAGATAGGGCGACGACACGTCCCGGGTCTTCGCAGGCGAGTACCGCGCGAAGACTGGAGCACCACGAGCTAGGTCGACCAGGGACCACGGCAGGACTATGCAGACGCGCCCAACGGCATTGATCGTGGAAGATGACGGCAGCACTCGAGCGTCGATGCAGCAGATCGTCGGCGACGAGGGTTTCCAAGTGGCGTGCGCGTCCACGAGGGCGGCTGCGCGAGCGTGGCTCGACGAGCACTCGGCTCCGGCGGTGATGTTGGTCGATCTTTCTCTTCCCGACGGGTCCGGACTCGATCTGCTGCGCGGCCCGAACGGCGAAGTGCTCGAGAGCGACGTCATCGTGATCACGGGGCACGCCACCGTCGAGACCGTCGTCCGCGCGCTTCGGCACGGAGCGGCCGACTACCTGACGAAGCCCGTCGACGTCGACCGGCTCGTCTCCATCCTCCGCGACGTCCGCATCCGGCTCGCTGCTTCGACCCACGGCGCCGAGTCGCTCGACCAGGCCCGATCGACCGGTCGTTTCCATCGCATCATCGGCGCATCGTCGGGCATGCTCTCGGTCTACCGGCAGATCACCCGCGTCGCGCCCACGGATGCGACGGTCCTCATTCAAGGGGACACCGGTACCGGCAAGGAGCTGGTGGCGGAGACGATCCACGAGCTCAGCCGGCGCAGCGAGCAACCTTTCGTCGCGCTCAACTGCGGGGCGGTCTCCGGCACGCTCATCGAGAGCGAGCTCTTCGGCCACGAGAAAGGGAGCTTCACGGGAGCCGCGAAGCGGCACCTGGGCGTGTTCGAGCGCGCGAAGGGCGGCACCCTGTTTCTCGACGAAGTGACCGAGATGCCGGCGGAGCTGCAGGTGAAGCTTCTGCGCGTGCTCGAGACTCGAGTGTTCACGCGCGTCGGCGGCGAGGAGCAGATCGCATCGGACGCGCGGGTCCTGACCGCCACGAACCGTGATCCCGCGCGGGCGGTCCGCGACGGAAAGCTCCGCGAAGACCTGTTCTACCGGCTCTGGGTGTTCCCGATCACGCTACCGCGGCTGCGCGACCGCGAAGGCGACGTGGAACGGCTCGCCCGCGAGTTCCTGCACGAAGCGAACGTCGCCCACGGGATCGAGAAGACGTTGGCCGACGGAGCGATCGAGTGGCTCGTGTCGCAGAGCTGGCCCGGCAACGTCCGCGAGCTGAAGAACCGGATCACCTGCGGCTGGATCATGTCGGACGACGTGATCGAGGCGAGCGCCATGGCCGACACGATCGAGTGCGAAGCGACGGAGATCGTCCCGAAGTCGTTGGACATCACGATCGGAATGTCGATCGCCGAGGCCGAGAAGGAGCTGATCCTCGCCACGATCGCTTCGTGCAACGGCAACAAGAACGTCGCCGCTCGCGTGCTCGGCATCAGCGTGAAGACGCTCTACTCACGTCTCTCCGTCTACACCGCGTCGGCTTCCAGTACGCCTTCGTCGGAAGCATCCACCAACGAGTCCGCGTCGGGTTGACCGCCCGCGGCCACCGCGAGGGCGAAGCGCCCGGACGGGAGCGCCCCCCTATTTGGTGGCGCGAGGATTGCTGGCCGTGAACGATGGACCACTGTTTCGGAGTCGACGTGCCGGCGGAAGGTCCAGACTCTGCATCCCCCGAGGACGCACACCTGATGAACGAGCCGAAGCTGCGCGCGCTGGCAGAAACGCTCCAGGCGGCAGCCGCGAATAGCGTCGGAGTCGTCGTCGTCGTCGGTGACGCGCTCGATCAGGCGGTGTTCAGCGAGCGCGCGATCGGGCTCCTGTCGCTCCACTCGGTCGGCCCCGATCGACTCGGGCCGGAGGCATGGTGCCGCGTTCGCGACCGGAGCGAGGGACGCTCTGACGACGCGGGCGACGCGGGCCTGGACGGCGCTCGGTTGGAGGTCGGCGGCGCGGAGTTTCGGGTGCAGACCGTCCCCCTGCTCGACCTGGACGTGAACGGATACGCGTTCCTCCTTCGGGACGCCGGCGCCGGGCTCGAGCCGCTGGCGGACCTTCGGGGTGCCCTCGGGCTCGAGCGGTTGAGGATGAACGATCGCCGCCTCCGGCACGAGGTTCGGGGCCTCCTGAACTCGTTGATCTTGAACCTCGAGGTGGCCCGGCGGCGCTCGATGAACGACCCGCAGGCGAGCGTGGCGATCGAGTGCGTGGGCAAGGCGATGCATGAGGCCCGGCAGGTCGAGCGAGTCATCCGCGACTGGCCGATGCCGTTGCCCGAATTGGAAGACGCTCTCGAGTCGATCGACGTTCGCGCGATCATGGCAAGCGTCGAGCGGACGGTCTCGGCGTGCGGAATCTCGGCTCCGTACGTGGAGATCGTGCCGACCGAGGTGCCGGTCACGGTGATTGCGCGGCCCCAGTGCCTGCGGCGGATCCTCACCGAGATCGTGCTGCACCTCGCGGACGCCTCGGGCGGCGGCGCGGTTCGATTCAGTGCCGCTCGATCCGATGGCGATGCGGCCCGAATCGATCTAACGGCGGAGCGAAAGACGCCGGGAGGACGCGGCATCGACGTGGATCAAGTGGCGAAGATCGTCGCCTTGATGGGGGGGACGATCGAGACGACGGAGAACGGCACCCTCAGCGTTCGCATCTCCTTGCCGATGGTCATGCTCTGAGCTCCAGCGACCTCTGAGCGCCAGCGGCGCCGAGACCACCGGCGCGTCGAGCGCGGCCCGCCTTCCGGGCGTGCCGTCGAACGCCGGTCGTCATCGGCGGACCGCGCAGAGGCGACATCCGACCATGCGGTCAGCCTCCATCGACCGTCAGGTTGAACCGTTCCGAGACCGTCAAGCCACCGCCCGTTGCCGTCACGGTGACGACATGGTCCTCGGCCGCGACGGCCGACAGGTCGGCGCGCAGCTCGTAGGTGCGGGTCGCCTCGTCCGTTCGGATCGGAACGGAGTCGACGACGTTCACGCCGGCCGGAAGGTTGGAGAACTTGATATCGATCGGACCTTCGAAGCCGTCACGATTGACGGAGACCATCACCGCGTCGGTTTCGCCCGGCGCGATGTGTTGGTCGGACTTGAGCATCAACGTGAGCTCGTTGCCCGAGGCATTCGCGGTGGTCGACTTGTTGCACGCCGGGAGCGCCGCGAGGGCCGCGAGCACGGCGATATGGATCAGCTTGGACATTTCGATTCTCCGTGGTTGGCGTCGAGCCCGAAACGAATCGGCGGCTCGAGGCGGATCCTCAGAAACTGGGCCGGGCGTGAAATCCACGCGGTCACCGGCGGGGGGTGGGTCGACGGGCTCGGTCGTCGTCCGACGTACTTCGTTCGACGTCCACCGGTTGATCCTCGTTCTCGTTCTCGTTCTCGTCCTCGCCCTCGTCTTCGTCCTGGTCTTCGTCTTCGTCTTCGTCTTCGTCTTCGTCCTCATCCTCGTTGTCGGCATCGGGACCGGACTGCTCGAAGGCGTGCTGCAGGTCCTTCGAAGGGGGGCTCGTCGGATTCGATCGCTTCGGTTCGTTCGGTTGGGATTGCTTCTTCGTGGCCATGGGCCGCTCCGTTGCTAGAGGAATGCCGCGATGCGTCGACCAGTCATCACGCAAGGCAACACAGAGGACGTCGACCGGCGCGGCGCGGATGGTTCATCAAGACTCTGGCAATGAGCGTGCCAACGATCGCGGATCGGGTTCCGAGAGCGCCGGGGGTTGCGGAGGGTTCGAAGGAGGCTCGAGGGCGATCCGTTACGAGCGTGCTGGGTCGCGACGCGGTGAAATGTAGAAGAAGGAACGGACCTCGGCGTTTCGCGACGTGGTTCCTTCCATCACGCTTGAGCTACGCTGGGCCGATTGCGCTACTCTGGCTCCTCCGTCACGGCATCGGGTGAAACACGAATGGTCGACGTACGGCGCCATCGCGACGAATCGCCTTCTCCGGCATTCCCGCCGGGCGCCGGCGAGATGGCGGGCCGGATCCGCGCCCTGGACTGGTCGAAGACGCCGCTCGGTCCGATCGCGCAGTGGTCTTCGAGCCTGGCGACCGCGGTTCGGATCCTGTTGGCGAGCCACCAGCCGATGACCCTCTGGTGGGGCAGCGAGCGGATCACGCTCTACAACGACGCGTGCCGGTCGATCCTCGGCGAACATCATCCGTACGCGCTGGGCTGTGCCGCGCCGCGCCCGACCGAAGCGAACGGCGGAGAGGTGCATCGGTCCAACGCCGCCGTGACGCTGGTCCTCGAACCCTATGGGCGGCATGGAGGCGCGGAGGAACGTCACTACTCGGTCTCGTCCACGGACCTGCCGGACGCCGACGAGGACGTGGCCGGCGTGCTTTGCACCTACATCGACGAGACGGCGGCGGTCGTCGCCGAGCGACGCATGGAGTTGCTCGTTCGCCTGGCGAACTCGCCGGCGGAGGGCAAAGCAGACGGCGGCTCGCTCGAAGAGGCGGGACGTCTGGTCCTCCGCGCGGTCGCGACCGACCGCCACGACCTTCCGTTCGCGATGATCTACAGAGTCGACGACGAGGCTCGCTGGGCGACGTTGGTGGCCGCGTCGGGCTTCGTGCGCGCGCATGACGCGGCGCCGGAGCACGTGCCGCTGACCGGCGACGTGGCGTGGCCGATCGGCGAGGCGTTGCGCTCGAGCCGCGTCCAGGAGGTGACCGACCTCGATCGGCGATGGGACGACCTCCCGATCGGCGCATGGGATCGATGTCCACACCGTGCCGTGGTCGTGCCGACTCGCGCCGCCGAGCATCGACTCGCCGTCATCCTGGGATTGAATCCGCATCTGCCGTTCGATGACGCGCATCGTGCATTCGCGGGCGCCGTGGGAGTGCAGGTCGGCGCGAGCATCACGAATGCGATCGTCGAAGCGCGGCCCGCCGGGGTTCGGCGCCATCTCGCGGACGGATCCGTCCGATTCAGGATCCTCGCCGCGGTCGACGGCGACGACGCGGTCGACGAGCTGCGTGCGCTGCTCACGCGGGCCTACGACCTGACGTTCGTCCGGGACGGTCGCGAGGCGCTGGAGTCGGTCCGCGCGAGCCACCCCGACCTCGTGATCGCGGAGGTCTCGCTCCCGGGGCGCCCCGCCCCCCCCAAGGTGGATGGACTGGAGCTGACGCGAGCGCTTCGCTCCGACGAGGAGATCGCACACGTTCCGGTGCTGCTGTTCTCGGCGCCGGGTGGCGAGTCGATACGAGCGACAGGGCTCGAAGCGGGCGCCGACGACGTCGTCGCCAGGCCCTTCGAGGCGAGCGTGCTGCGGGCGAGGATCGCGGCCGAGCTCTCTTCGATCGAGAACTTCCGCGACGCGGTGAGTCGTGAACGCTCGATGCGCCAGGAGGCCCGAACCCTGAGCGAGATCTCGCGCGAGCTGATGTCGGAGCTCGATCCCCAGGCCGTGCTCCAGAAGGTGACGGACGTTGGGAAGCAGCTCACCGGGGCCGCGTTCGGCGCGTTCTTCTACAACACGTTCGACGACGACGGCGACGGGTACCGGCTCTACACGCTCTCGGGCGCGCCCCGAGACGAGTTCGACGGCTTCGGGGCCCCGCGGGCGACGCCGCTGTTCGGCCCCACGTTCCGCGGAGAGGGAGTGGTTCGGTTGGACGACGTGCTGGCCGATCCTCGCTACGGACGCCTCGGTCCGCACCACGGATTGCCGGCGGGGCACCTCCAAGTGCGCAGCTACCTGGCCATGCCCGTGATCTTGCGCTCCGGAGACGTCCTCGGCGGGCTCTTCTTCGGCCACCCCGACGTCGGCGTCTTCACCGATGACGCGGAACGCGTGGTGTCATCGATCGCGGAGTACGCGGCGATCGCGCTCGACAACGGACGTCTCTACGCACGGGCGAAGGAGGAGCTCGACGAGCGGGTTCGAGCCGAGGACGCGCTGCGCGACAGCGAGGCGCGTTTCCGTTCGCTCGCGCAGAACGCCCCGGCGGCCATCTTCGTCAAGGACCTCGATGGACGCTACACGCTCGCGAACCCGCTCGCCTGCGAAGCACTCGGCCGGACGGCCGGCGTCGAGGGGCTGACGGACTACGACCTCCTGCCGGCCGACGTCGCGGAGGGGCTTCGCGAGAACGACGTCGACGTGGCCGAATCGGGTCGACCGATGGAGAACGAGGAGGTCGTGCGGCGCGCGGGCTTCGAGCGGAGATACCTCTCCGTGAAGTTCCCGCTGCGGGATGCACGCGGCGCCGTCGTCGGAGTGTGCGGAGTCGCGATCGACGTCACCGAGCGCACGAAGGTCGAGCAGGAACGGGAGCGCCTCGCGTTCCTCGTCGAGAGGAGCACGGAGTGCATCGGAGTGTGCGACGCCGGCCTCCGGACTCGCTACGTCAACCGCGCTGGCCTGCAGCTCGTCGGACTGCACTCGCTGGAGAAGGCCGAGCGCACGGACATGCTGGACTTCTTCTTCCCGGACGACCGGGAGTTCGTCGCGAACGAGTTCTTCCCCCACGTGATGCGCGAAGAGAACGCCGAGGTCGAGATCCGCTTCCGGCACTTCGAGACCGGCGCGGCGATCTGGGTGATCTGCAACGCGACGGTCCTGCGTGACGAGAGCGGGACCGTCCTCGGGCTCGCCACAATGAGCCGTGACATCACGACGCGGCGCGAGATGGAGGCGGCGCGGCAAGAGAGCGAGGCTCGGTTCCGGATGTTGGCCGACTCGATCCCCCAGCTCGCGTGGATCGCGCGCCCCGACGGCTTCATCGATTGGTACAACCAGCGGTGGTACGACTACACGGGGACCCGGCTCGAGGAGGTGAGGGGTTGGGGCTGGATGTCCGTCCACGACCCCGCGGACCTTCCGCGCGTACTGCGCAAGTTCAAGGAGCACGTCGCGAGCGGCGAACCGTGGGAGGACACGTTCCTCCTGCGGCGTGGCGACGGACAGATGCGGTGGCACCTGTCGCGCGCGCGGCCGCGGCGCGACGAGAACGGCGACATCGTGCTCTGGTTCGGCACCAACACCGACGTCACCGAGCAGCGCCGCATGGAGCAGACCCTGCGCGAAGCGGACGAGCGCAAGAACGAGTTCCTCGCGACCCTGGCTCACGAGCTGCGCAACCCGCTCGCGCCGATCTGTTCGGGTATCGAGATCCTGCGCCGTGTGTCCGAACCGGACTGGATCGTGTCCGTTCGGGCGACGATGGACCGGCAGGCGCAGCACCTCCTCCGTCTCGTCGACGACCTCCTGGACGCGGCCCGGATCACGCAGGGGAAGATCGAGCTGCAATGGAGCGTCGTCCCGCTGACGAGCGTGTTCGAGGCCGCGATCGAGGCCGCGACGCCGAGCATCGAGCAGGGTCGGCACGAACTCGTCGTGAACCTCCCGGACGAGGCGATCCACTTGCGCGCGGACGCGACCCGGCTCGCGCAGGTGCTCGCGAACCTCCTGAACAACGCGGCGAAGTTCATGAAGCCAAGGGGACGAATCGAGATCGGCACCGAGCGGCGAGACTCCGAGATCGTCGTCACGGTGCGAGACTACGGGGTCGGCATCCCCCGCGAGATGCTCGAACACGTCTTCGACATGTTCCGTCAGGTCGATCGCTCGCTCGAGCGGACCACCGGTGGATTGGGAGTCGGCTTGACCCTCGCCCGCAAGTTCGTCGCGATGCATGGTGGCACGATCGAGGCACGGAGCGAGGGGCTCGATCGCGGCAGCGAGTTCGTCGTTCGCCTCCCGCTCGGGAACGGCGAGCCGGCGCGGCCCGAGCCGCTGGCGCCGCCGATTGCCGGCCCGCCCTTGGGTCCGCTCCGAGTGCTCGTCGTCGACGACAACGAAGCGGCGGCCCGGCTGCTCGGCATCCTGCTGAACGACCTTGGACACCACGTCGACCTCGCGTTCGACGGACTCGACGCCCTCGCGGCGGCCGAAGCGCGGCACCCCGACGTCGTGTTGATGGACATCGGGATGCCGATCTTGAGTGGATACGACACCGCGCGCCAGCTACGCAAGACCGAGTGGGGACGCGCCGCCACGCTGATCGCGGTGACGGGCTGGGGTCAGGACGAGGACCTGAGACGCACGCAGGAGGCCGGTTTCGACCACCATTTGGTCAAGCCCCTCGAGATGTGGCACCTCGAGCGCATCCTCGGCGAGATCCGGGCCCGGCGCCGGTGATTGCGTCGAAACCCGACCGAACGCGCCGGCTCGTCCGCTAGTGTGCTTTCCGAGACACCACACTCGTGTGGACCGCGTCGCCGACGAGAGACAAGGAGCCTTGCCGTGCTGCCGATCGCCTTCGTCGTCCTTCTCGCCCTGATCCCTCCGGCCGAGTCGATCGACTCATCGGCGTGGCCGGCGCGTGACGAAGCCGTCCTCGGTCACGTGGGGCCTCATCTTTCCGCGTTGATCCGCGCCCGGCGACAGGGAGGCGACGACCTTGCGCGCGCCGTGGCGGAGCGGCGGCGCGTCGACGTCGCGCCGGATGGGACGTTGGACGTCGAGGTCCGCACCGGCGGAACGGCGCCCGTCACCGCGGCCGAACTGATCCGATTCGGCGTTCGGATCGTCGCCGTCCGCGGTGATCGCATCGGGGCTCGGATCGCGCTGGCCGACGTCGAGATGCTCGCCGCGCACGTCGCGGGGCGCGGCGCGCTGTCCGTGCCGATCCCGGCCCAGCCGACCGCGACCGAGGGCGTGGTCCTGACCGGAGCCGACGTCGCCCACGGCCTCGGCGCGACCGGTCATGGGTGCCGCCTCGCGGTCATCGATGCTGGCTTCATCGGTCTCTCGAATCTCATCGGCATGGGCCTTCTTCCCACGCCGATCGTGACCAAGAACTACACGTCGTCCGGCCTCGAGAAGTCGTCCGGCCACGGCACCGCCGTCGCCGACATCGCGCACCAGATGGCTCCGGACGCCGACCTCATCCTCATCAAGATCGCCACGCTCTCGCACTTCGAGAACGCGCTCGCGTACGCGAAGTCGAAGAACGCGGACGTCGTGAACGTGTCGCTGGGCTTTCCCGGCGCGAACTTCTCGGACGGCAAGGGACCCGCCGCCGACGCCGTCGAGGACGCGGTGAAGGACGGCGTGCTGGTCGTCGTCTCCGCCGGAAACAACGGCGACGGCCACTGGCTCGGCGGCTGGTCCGACGTCGACCAGGACAAGTTCCTCGAGTTCGGCCCGAACGATGAGGGGCTTACGTTCGCCGCCTCCTCGGGTTCGAGCGTGTCGGTCCACCTCGTGTGGGACGACTTCCCGACCTCGGATCAGGACGTCGACCTCGCGGTCTACTACGTCGGCACCGACGCGAACCCGCAGGCCCCGAGCCAGGCGAACCTGATGGGTTTCAGCACCACGATCCAGAACGGCTTCCAATCGCCGTTCGAGACGGTCGCGTTCTCGGCCCCGGCCACGGGCAACTACGCGGCGTTCGTGAACCGCGCGGGCAAGAAGCCGTCCATGCTCGCCCTCTTCGTGTCGCACGAGGTGACGGACGGCAACAACGTCGCCGCGTCGAGCTTGCTCACGCCCGGCGACTCGAAGAAGGCGCTCACGGTCGGCGCGATGCGTACGACGCAGTGGCTGACCGGTCCCGTCGAGCCGTTCTCCGCGCGCGGTCCGAACCTGAGCGGAGATCCCAAGCCGGACATCGTCGGCCCCGACGGCACGACCAGCGCGCTACCCTCGTTCAGCCCGTTCTTCGGCACGTCCGCCGCGGCGCCGCACGTCGCCGGCGCCGCCTGCGCGCTCAAGTCGATGGTGCCGGGACTGAAGGTCGGCAAGCTTAGGACGCGTCTCCTCGAGTACGCGAAGCCGATCCCGGGCGGCGCCCCGAACGACTCCGGCGCCGGCCGGCTCGACCTCACCGCCGACTTCTTTGCTCCGACCCCGAACCCTGCCCAGATCGACGTCGGCGCCCTCGTCGTCGCCGCCGACTCCATCACTCTCACGTCCGCCGCCGCCGGCGACGCGACCGGACCGCTCGAGTACCGGTTCACGTTCAAGGGAAAGCAGAAGAAGGGAGTCGACGCGTCCGACTGGAGCACCTCCCCCTCGTTCACCGACGACGGCCTCACTCCGAACACCGTCTACAAGCACCTGCTCACCGTCCGCGACGCCGCCTCCATCGTCAACGTCACCGAGCCCTCGAGCGTCGTGAAGGTCCGCACCCTCGCCCGCGTCCCCCCCGCGCCGATCCTCACCAAGCTCGCATCCGCCTCCGCGAAGGTCCAGATCGCCACTGCCGACAACCCGCCCAACGTCGAGTACGCCATCCTCAACGTGACCGACGCCACCTACGTCGCCGCCAACGGCACCCCGGCCGGCCCCGACCCCGTCTTCCGCACCGCCTCCGACTGGGGCATCGTCAAGGTGAAGTCCCTGACCTCCTCCACTCCCTACGAGCTCCGCGCCCAGGCCCGCAACGGCGACGGCGTCACGACCCCTCTCTCCCCGCCTCTCGCCTTCACGACTAACCCCTGATCGGCGATCGAAGTCGAGGAGGTCATGCGCGGCAGCGGCCGGCTTGGATCGGCCGTCGCGCTGGAACTACGACGATCCGGTCGCGGGCGGCGCTGCCATCCGCTTGCGCACGGCTTCCGCCTTCTCCTTCTCGCCCGCCGTGTCATACGCCGCGGCCAAGTCCGGGAGCACGTCCCTCAAGACGTCGCGAAGCGCGTACTTCGTTCCGATCTGATCCGCCTTCTCGAGCAGCGCGACCGCCGCGTCGACGTCCTTCATCGACTCGACGTTCAATCGCGCCCACGCCCGCTGCGCGCAACAGTAGGCGACGATGCTCGCCATCGACTCGACCTCGCGGGTCTTCTTCGCCGCGCGTTCGACCGCGGCCTCGAGCTGGTCCTGGACGTCGATCAGGATGCGAAGCCCCTCCGACTCGCTGCCCTCGATGCGCAGCAGCGTTTTGGCGCGCTGGAACCGCAGGTGCGAGACCGCTCCTTGGAACTGCGGGTCCTGCTGCGCCATGCGCAGCGCCACCTCGAACTGGTTCAGCGCGTCGGTGTAGCGCTTCATCTGGAAGAGCGCGACGCCGCGCGTGTTCGGCACCTGAGGGCTCGTGAAGCCGAACTTCTGCTCGCCCTCCTTGAGGACGTTCAGCGCCTCGGTGGGGTTGCCGAGATCGATCAGCTCCTTCGCGAGCAGGCAGTGGGGTTCCGCACCGTTCAGGCCGAGCTCGATCGCGCGCTTGTAGGCCTTGGCCGCCTCCTCGTGCATCGGGACCTCGGTGTAGACGCGCCCCGCGCCCAGCATCAGGATCGGGTTGTCCGGATAGAGCTTGGACAGCTCGGAGACGAACTTGACGGTGTTCGCGTTGATGTTCCCGCGGTAGACGAGGAGCCGAGCGATGTTCAGGTAGACGTCTTGGTTCGACGGGTTCAGCTTCACGACCTGCTGGTAGTCGGCGAGCGCTTCGTCGTGGCGCTCGTCGTGCGACTCGTGCAGCGCGAGCCCGTGCCAGTAGTAGCCTTGGTCGTCCTCCGGATACGCCGTGATGTAGTCCTCGAGGAGCGCGATCGCCTTGTCGTACTCCGGAAGCGCGGCGTCGAAGCCCTTCTCGGAGTTGAGGGCGAACGCGTGGTGGAAGTGGATCAGCGCGGTGTAGAGCGCGAGGACCTTCTTGATCTCGACCCGGTCGGTCTCGCCGAACTCCTCGATCAAGCGCTGGCCCTCGGCGAGGTCGCCGGTCTGGACCACGACCTGGATGCGGAGCGCCCTCAGCGTCTCCTCGTTCGGGAACGCGAGGAGCAGCCGCTCGGTGAGCGAGCGCGCGTCGTCCCGCCGGCCCACCTTCAAGTACATCGTGGCCAGCTCCACCGCGGAGCCGACGTCGTCGGGGTTGGCCGCGACGTGGTCCTCCATGAACGCGAGCAGCTCCGCGAGCGCGGCCGCCGCGTCGCCGCCCTGGCCACCGACGCCGGCCGCGATCTGGGCCAGGATCAGCGCGGTGCGGCGCTTGATGTCGTCGCGGATCGGCTGGTAGACGTCGCCCGGCGGGATGAGCTGCTCAGCGAGCTGGAGCCGTTCCTTCGCTTCCTTGTACTGGCCGCTCTCGGCGAGCACGCTCGCGAGCTGCAGGTGGGCGAGGAAGAACCGCTTCATGATCTCCGTCGCGCGCCGGAAGTCGTAGGCGGCGGCGGTCAGGCTCTCGCGGTACCCCTCGCTCGCCTTCTTCCGCTCCAGCTCGCCCCGCTGGTAGTAGGCACGCGCGGAGTCGGGGGCGGTCTTCACCATGTCGTTGTAGAGGACATCGATCGACTTGTACTTCGCGTTTCTCGACCAGGTCAGGATGCAGAGGGCGACGAGTCCGACGATCATCACGCTCTTCATCACGCGGGCCGGCACGTCGCCCTTGGCTTCGAGCTGCCGCAGGATCGCCGTGAGCAGGCCCGCCGCGAGGAGGCTGAGCCCGACCGACGGCAGGTAGACGAGACGCTCGCCGAAGATCGTGCCGATCAACACCGGGATGTTCGAGACCGCGCCGAACGTGAACAGGAACGCGAGCGCGCCGAAGCCCACCGCGGGGGCGGCGCGCAGGAGCCGGAAGCCGAGGATCGTGAGCAGGGCGCAGACCGCGAACGACGTCAGCGTGCCGATCTCGAGCAGGCTCTTCGCGATCGGGAGCTGGTTGAACGAGTAGTCGGCGGACTGGCCGATCGGCAGGATGAAGAGCTGCAGAGCGCGCGTGAACAGCGTCACGCCGGTCGCTAGGCGCGCGCCGAAGCTCTCGATGACGAGCGGGTTGTCGAGCGGGCTGATGAGCGCCGCGTTGGGAGCGAGCCGGCCGAACATCTCGTGGCGGATGACCAGGTTGATCGCGATGATCGCGAGGAACCCGACGTAGGCCAGCGCGCGGCGCGACGGCCGCGGGGCGTCGCCCTTTCGCGCGAAGTCCGCGAGGATCGCGAGCACGAGGATCGTCGCCGCCCCCTCCTTCGTGAAGAGCGCGACCGCGAACGCGAGCCACGCGAGCGCGAGGACGGGCAGACGCAGGCGCTCCCGCGTCACCGCGCCGAGGTAGAGGACGAGCGCGAGCAACCCGAAGAACGCCGACTGCGTCTCGCCGATGCCCGCGACGTACGCGATCGCCTCGGCGTGGAGCGGGTGCACCGCGAAGATCAGCGCGGCGATCATCGCGACGCGCCGGTTCTTCACCAGGATCAGCGCGAGCTTGAGGACGACGAGCGAGGTCAGGACGTGGAACAGCAGGTTCAGCAGGTTGTACGCAACCGAGCCGTCGCCGACCGTGACGTAGATCAGGCCCATCGGGTAGAGCATGAGGGGGCGGTACAGCGACTGGCCGAGCACCTGTCGGGACGCGTCGATCGTGCGGTTGACCCCGTCCCAGAACCCTTCCTTGAAGAGCGCGTTCAGCGAGACGACCTGTCCCACGATCGAGTCGACCTGATCGGCCGCTTTGAACGTGGCGTTCGACTTGACCAGGTAGTGGGCGTCGTAGACGAGGTCGTTCTTCAGCGCGTTCGCGCCGACGAGGAACGCCAAGAGCGCCACCAAGAGGGCGAGCTTGCCCATGTGTGCGCTGGTCGAATCGGTCATCGTTCTCTCCAGAACCGCGGCCGGCCCGAGCTGCGCGCGGGCCGGACCGGAATCTACTCGTGCGCCGACGCTACGACCCGGTCGACCAGGGCCCGCGCGCCGGCGATCATCTCGCTCGACGATACTTCGGCGGCCACATCCACCGCCGCCGCCACCTCGGCCGGGCTCGCGCCGACCGCCAATGCGCCTCGAATGTGGGATTCGAGCTGCCGCGGCAGGCGCCCCGCCGTCAACGCGCTCACGGCCATGAGCTCCTTCTGACGGGTTTCAAGGTTCGTCCGGGCGAGGATTCTCCCGTACGCATCCTCGAGGACCACCTGCTCGAACGTCGGCTCCAACTCCCGAAGCATGTCACGCACCGCGGAAGCCTGCCGCCCGTAAACTCGATCAAACAACTGGACCCCGCGTTCGCGCCGATCCGCCGGCGCATCCGGACTCGCGGGCGGAAAAGTTCCGCCGGCCGCGCGCTTCAGCGCGCGAAACCCCTCGATCGCTCGTGGGACCCCCGCATAAAGGTGTGCGATCAACGCTCCTTCGCGCAAGGTCGACACGGCGACGGAATCGGTAAGTGCTTCTCTGTAAAGTCTTTCAAGGTCCTCGACGCGACCCGTCGTGACGTAGGCGAGCGCTCGGCAGAGCGCACGGGTGCTGGGGTCGAGCCCTGCCCCGCCCGGAGGGGATGGGTCAGGGTTCTGCACGTTCATCGACCGGGTTCGCGAGAGGCTCTCGTTCAGGCTTCAACGCGGGCTCGCGTCAAAGCGTACGAACCTATCGAAGCCCGTCGGGACGCGTCAAGAAGCGTGATTGACTCGTTGCCCCCGGCGGCTCTAATCCCAAACTCGCGCTTTTCCCTCGCTGGGTCAGGAAGGACACCGCGATGAACGCCGTTCTCACTCTCCCCCTCGTCTTCGCCGCGGCGCTCGCGGCCCCCCAGGAAGTGGATCCGAAACCGGCGGCGCAACCGCAGCAGCCGACGATCCAAGCCGTCGGCGCCGACGCGGCGCGGCGTCCGGGACGCTCGATCGAGAGCATCAAGGAGTACCGCCAGGGCAACGACGGTTCGCCGTACGTCAGGCGCGTCGAGGACATCCGGACGATCGACTTGAGCAAGGTCGACTTCGACGCGGACGTGCTCGCGACGGTCAACGGCAAGCCGGTCACCCGGAACCAGTTCAACCTCTGGTACGCGTTGAACGCCGGCCAGAACGGCATCCTCCGGGCGCAGCTCGAGATCCTCACGAACAAGGGTGTCGAGCGCATCCTCGGGGAGGGCGGCAATGCCGCGGCGTTCGTCGTGCCGGACGAAGAGGTCGAAGCGAAGCTGCGCGCCGAGGAGGACATGGCGCGCGCGCAGGGCGAAGAGGCGTTGGTGCAGTACAAGGAGCGGATCGAGAACACCCTGGGCTGGGACCGCTACCGGCGTTACGTCAAGTCGCATCTGCAGAGCGAGCGGCTCCTCCTGCCCCCGATCAAGGCGGTCGAGGAAGGACAAGAGCCCGCCGAGACCGATCCGTCGGGGCTCCCGGTCGAAGCGGCCGAGCTGCTGGGCGATCAGCCGGAGCTGCGCGACTACCTGAACCAGTCCTACCTGAGCGGCCAGGACTTCCCGGCGATGTTCCGGACGCAGTTCCTGAAGATGCTCCAACAGAAGATGATCGACCGCGCGGAGATCAAGTACGCGCTCGAGTACGACCTGCCCGACGGCGTCTACATGACGGTCCAGGGCGAGCCGATCACGGTCGACGAGGTGCTCGAGTTCGTGCCCGAGTCGGAGGACGTGCGTCGCGGCGCGCTGCGCCTCTGCCTCCTCTATCGGGCGCTGGACGACGCGCTCGCCTCGAGCGACGTGGTCCTCTCGAACGAGGAGTTCGAGGCGTTGTTCGACGCGCACAAGAAGGAGTACGAGGGAACGCTCTTCCCCCTGCCGAACCTGATCGGGCTGCGCGGCTTCTTCAACATGTCGGAGTACCGCGAGTACTACCGGCGCCGGTGCGCCTACGAGAAGATGATGAAGGACGTCGTGAGCGACGATGACCTGCGCCAGCACCAGGAAGTCCACGGACGGCTCTTCTACGAGAGCGGCAAAGTGAACTGCGAGGTGTTCTGGGTCTCGCTGACCGACACCGAGAAGAAGTTCGAGCTCACCGGTCAGGCGGCGTGGGACAAGGCGTTCGAGCGCCTTCAGGCGGCCCAGACGGCGCTGGCGTCCGGCAAGGAAGCGGACGCCGTCCGCGAGGAGTTCTGCAGCCCGGACAAGGGTTTCCCGAACGGCGTGACGACGCACCGCATGCGGAACGAGCTGCGCCAGGCGTTCTCGGAGAACGACTACATCATCTTCATGACCGGTCACTCGCTCGCCGACGACGTGTTCTACAACCGCGTCGAGGGCGAGATCGTCGGACCGGTGAAGATGGACAGCGCGATCCTGCCCGGCATGCGCGATTCGCTCGGCTACATGTTCGTGCGGGTGCTGGACTTCCAGAAGACCCAGGCGCTGAAGGAGTTCGACGTCCAGCGGCCGCTCATCGTGAGCGACTTCTTCGACCAGCGCTTCTGCTACTTCGCTCACGAGTCGCTGAAGAACGCGGACATCGAGCTGACGACGGCTCAGTAGCCGGCGGCATCAGGCGGAGCGGTCGACCGCGATGTTGCCCCGCGCCGTGCGGTTGATTCGAAACGGGGGGCTCCACCCCTGGCTCAACATGGCGCTCGATCAGGCGCTGGAGCCGGAGCCCCCCGTTCTCCGTCTCTACGGGTGGGATCCGCCGGGCCTCTCGCTCGGGTACTTCCAGTCGGCGGCCGGCGTCGACGACGCGGAGTTGGAGCGACGCGGTTGGGTCCTGGTGCGCCGCGTCACCGGCGGCGGCGCGATCTGTCACGACGGGGACGCAACGTTCTCGCTCATCGCGCGGCCCGACGACCTCGCCTTCGCCGGCTCGATCATGCGCTCCTACGACCTCGTCCATCGCGCCGTCGCGGCCGGGCTGCTCCGACTGGGCGTCGCGACCCACCCGCGCGAGGAACGCCCCGTCGCTTCCGACACCGGTCGCACGGACGAGTTCGTCTGCTTCCACCGCGCCGCGTCGTTCGACCTGCTGGCCGGCGACCGCAAGCTGGTCGGGTCGGCGCAGCGGCGCACGAAGGATCGGGTCCTTCACCACGGATCGATTCCGATCGCTCGAAACCGCCTGGCCACGCGGGCCACGTCCCTCGAGGAAGTGTTGGGTCAGGTCCCGGCCTGGGACGACGTGGCGTCGGCCCTCGCGGCGGGCTTCGAGTCGGTGCTCGGCATCACGCTCGAGCCGAGCGAGCCGGCGCCCACCGAGCTCGATCGGGCCCGCGCGATGGTCGCCTCGCGCTTCGGGACGGACGCCTGGAACCGTCGCCGTTGAGTCCGCGGTGCGACGGACGGCGCGGAGCGCGCTACGATTCGGCGGACGTCTCCCCGGGCAGGAACGGCGCGGCCGCCATGACTCGAATCGGACACCTCGAGCTCCGCGTGCCGCGTGACGATCGATGACGGCGCGGACGCGGACGGTCGGCATTCTCGTGCTCTTGTTGTCGCTGGCGACCGGCGCCGGGGTGTACGTACGCGGCGCGGATCTGCCCCGAGAGGGTCCGGACCTCAAGCAACGCCCCGACGCGCTCGAGTACGGGGTCGCGGCGCGAACGCTGGCGCAGCGGGGCGCCTACGCGCTTCCGATCGGTGGCGTCGATTATCCGCCGCGCTACCCGCCGGGCTTTCCGATGCTTGCCGCGCCGTTCGTCCTCCTTCGCGGCGGCGACGTGGCCGGCGCGCGCGACGCGGCGCTCTGCTTCGGCGTCCTCGCGATCCTGGTGACCGGGTTCCTCGGGTACCTGGCGGCCGGGCTCGCCGGCGCGGTGGGCGCGGCAATCGTCGTCGCGTTCTCGCGCGGCGCCGTCGACGCGTCGCGCATCGCGATGAGCGAAACGGCGAGCATGCTCCTGGTCGCGACCGCGCTCGCGGCCGGCGCGGCCGCGGCCTGGCGGCGACCGCGCGGAGCGGTGCGCGTCTCGCTCCTGTTCGTGGCCGGCGTCGTCACGGCCACGGCGTTCCTGGTCCGATACACGAACCTCGCGCTCGTCGTCCCGGTCCTGCTGTTCTACGGCACGCGGCACGCCTACGCGCCGGTGCGGCCCGCGCGGGCGGTCGTCGCGTTCGGACTTCCTGTGCTCGCCGGCGTGATCGCCGAGCTGGCGCGACACAAGGCGACGTTCGGTGCGTGGCTGAGGGATGGGTACCACTTCTGGGTGCCGGACATCTACGACAAGCCGGGCCTCGTCTTCTCGGTGCGCTACGCCGTGCGCGGCGTCGAGGGACTGAACGAGCGCGGCAACCTCGCGGTCTACGCCGACGCGCTCTCCGGCCGCGGCGAGGAGCTCTACCCGGCGCTCGTCGCCGCGGTCGCGCTGCTCGGCCTGCTCCGATCGCTCGTCATCGTGAGGACGTGCCCGGTCGCGCGCTGGCTGCTGCTGGTGACGATCACGGTCGTCCCCGCGATCCTGCTCTTCCACGTCCTCTACTTCTGGCAGCAGGAGCGCTTCCTGCTGCCGCTGCTGCCGCTGATCGCGGTCCTCGCGGGGGCGGGCGTCGAGGGCGTCCGCCAAGCGCTGGCGAGGGTCTCGAAGCCGGTGGGGGTCGTCGTCGCGATCCTCCTGATCGCGCTGCTCGGGCATCAGCTCGGGACGCCGCGGTGGGCGGAGCGGCAGGCGCGGCCGCGGATCCCGCCGCCGCCCCCGCTCACGGCGGTCCTTCCCGGCCTGGACTCCGAGCTGGCGCGCGATTCGATCGTGATCGTCAACTTCCCCGTCACGTTCGCGATCCCCGCGCTGGGCGAACGTCGCGAGATCATGGTCACGAACCGCGCCGACGCCGACCCGCACCTGAATCGCATCGCGCTTCACCGGCTCGCCGGCAAGGGCGGACGTACGCCGGGGATCCGTTCATTGGCGGCCGGCGGCCTCCCCGACGCGGCGGGGCTCGATCACGTCCTTCAATGGGTCCACGAGCGTCGTCCCGCCTACTACGTGTACGCCGCGGCCGAGGCGGCGGGTGGACCGGGGATCGTCGATCTCTCGACGCGGGCCGACCTCGTCGAGACGATCGCCCGCCCTCCGTTCCTCGTCTACGAGGTCCGAGCGCGCGAGTGACCCCCCGGCACGGTGCACCTCCGTCCGCGGCGGCTTGGTTTGGTGTAGGATTTCGTCCATGAGTACGAAAGAGTCCGAGCTGCGTGTCACGCTGGTCCAGATGCCGCGGTGGGAGATCCGGACCCCGCCGTTCGCCGTCGCGTTGCTCACGAGCATCCTGCGCAAGCACGAGTTCTCGGTCTTTCCGAAGGACTACGACATCGAGTTCTATCGGCGCGTCGACCCGGCAGATCGGTGGGCGTGGCTCGGTGAGAACCCGGTCGACTGGGCGAGCCAGACGCTGTTCGGCGAGTTCATGAAGCGGTACGGACACCTGTTCGACGACGTGGTCGACGACATCCTGGCCGACTCGCCGGACGTCGTCGGGTTCTCGGTGAAGGTCTGGTCGCTCGAGTTCTCGCGGGAGGCGGCGCGGCGACTGAAGCAGCGGCGGCCCGACCTCTACGTCATCTTCGGCGGCCCGGAGATGAACAAGGGCCCCGAGCATCATCTCGACGGCCACCCCGAGGTCGACGCGATCTGCCGGCAGGAGGCGGACACTTCGTTTCCGTCCTTCTTGAGGAAGTTCGTCGCGAACGGGCGCCGCCCGGCACCGGAGCCGGGGTTCGCGTACCGCGGCGAGGACGGGGAGACGGTCGATTGCGGGTCGATCCCGAGCCCGCCGCAGGTGCGGGACTTCCCGCTGGCCGATTTCTCGGACTTCGACTTCGAGAAGTACACCGATCCGAACCTGGTGAACCTCGTCTTGAGCCGGGGCTGCGTCTTCCGATGCACGTTCTGTTCCGAGGCGCCCGCGTTCCTCCGATTCCGGAGCTACGCCGCGGATCGCATCCTGGCCGAGGTCGAGCACGTCGCCGCTACCACGAACATCCGCAAGCCGATGCGCGTGCAGTTCAACGATTCCCTTCTGAACGGCGACTTGAAGGCGCTCGAAGGGCTCGCCGACCGGATTCTCGAGATGGACGAGGTCCCGTTCCGGTGGGGCGGGATGATGGCGATGCGCCGGCAGATGACCGATGAGCTCGTCGAGAAGATCGCCAAGGCCGGGTGCGACTGGACGTTCTTCGGGATGGAGTCGGGGAGCCCGAAGGTGATCAAGCTGATGCGGAAAGGGCACGACCTCGAGACCGCGAAGCGGCTCACGAGGGCGTTCCACGAGAATCGGATCACGACGACGGTCTCGATCGTGTGCGGCTACCCGGGCGAGGGCGAGAAGGAGTTCTACGAGACCGTCGACGCGTTGCGGCAGATCGCGCCGCACGTCGACCACGTCATGCTCCACACGCTCAGCCTGTCGACGGGCTCGATCCTGACCGAGGATCCCGGCCGGTTCAACGTCGACGTCTCCACCGTGCACGGACCGGACTCGTGGGAGTGGGTCGGCGACGAGGGCAGGAACACCCTCGACATCCGCATGCATCGGCTGTTCACGCTCCAGCACATGCTCCGCGGCAAGGTCGTCGACTACGGCGGCCCGCTCGATCGAGGCGGCGCGTACGACCCGTTCGCGCAGCTCGAGGCAGAGAACGAGCGGCGACGGAAGTCGTTCGAGGCGCTCGTCCGCTACGTTCGGGTCGACGAGGTCGATGACTCTTTCCGTCACGACGTGGGCGAGATCGATCGATGCACGTGGAGCGACGACGGGCGGACGCTTCAGATGAGCGGATGGGCGAAGGAGGCGGAGTCGAACCAGCCCGCGACGGACGTCATCGTGATCGACGGGGACCACAAGGTCATCGGGCACGGCTTCGTGGATCGTCGCCGGGACGACATCGCGCGGGTCGTCGGGAATGGATCGACCGCGGCGTTCGGATGGGACATCGTGCTGAACGCGCAGCGGGTGGAAGAGGCCGCCGGCGAGCTTCGGGTCTGCGTTCACGACGCGGAACGGAATCGGGCGATCCGGTTGCGAGGGGCGGGTCGACTGACCGACGCCGTCGCCTCGACGCGCACGACGCAGACCACTTCGGTCGCGTGACCCGCGCGTTCGCGGTTCCGCCCCGCCCTTCCGTCTCCACGCTCCTACGCGCCCACGCCTCCACGCCCCCACCAAGAAGGGGCGGCGGCTCTCGATCAGTGAGCCGCTTCTTCGGTCACCTTGCGGTATCCGGCGTCGTCCAGCAGGGCGTCGACTTCGGACGTGTCGGTCGGGCGGACCTTGATCAACCAGCCCGCCTCGAACGGGTCGGACGTCACGGTCTCGAGCGCGTCCGCGATTCCCTCGTTCACTTCCACGACCTCGCCCGAGATCGGTGCGTTCAGGTCGGAGACGGCCTTCACCGACTCGACCTCGCCGAACCGCTCGCCCTTCTGAATCGAATCACCGACGCCCGGAAGGTCGATGAACACGAGGTCGGTGAGCTGCTTCACCGCGAAGTCGGTGATCCCGACGATGACGACATCGCCGTCCACTTTGGCCCATTCATGCGTCTCGAGGTAACGTCGGTCGTTCGGAATCACGAATCAGCTCCATCCATCAAGATTCACGCCGATAGAACGGCAGGGGGACCACTTCGATCGGCACCCGATCGCCGCGCAAGTCTACCGAGAGCGATGATTCGCGCGTAGCGTCGGAAGAAGTGATGAATGCCGTCCCGATGTTGGTTTCGAGCGTCGGAGAGAAGGTGCCGCTCCGCACGTCGCCGACCGGCTCGTCGCCAGCGACGATCGCGCAGTGCTGTCGCGGAATCCGGCGGCCGCCGCAGGTGAAGCCGATCAGGCGGCGAGACGTGCCGTCCTTCATCTGGCGCCGGAGGACCTCGCCGCCGAGGAAGTCGAACTTCCGGGAGACCGCGAACTCGAGGCCGGCCTCGATCGGCGTGGTCTCATCGTCGATCTCGTGGCCGTACAGCGGCATCCCGGCCTCGAGGCGCAGGGTGTCGCGGGCCGCGAGTCCGATCGGCCGGAGGACGTCTTCGTCACCGGCCTCGAGCAGCCGGCACCAAGCGTCGACCACTGCCTCGGCCGGCAGGAAGAACTCGAACCCGTCCTCGCCGGTGTAGCCGGTGCGCGACACGAGGACGTCGTCGACGCCGGCGAACGACGCGCGGAAGAACCGGTAGTAGCGGAGGTCGCCCGGGTCGCCCGCGCACAAGCGCCGACAAATATCGACCGATCGCGGACCTTGGATCGCGATCATGCCGAGCCGTTCCGAAGCGTCGTCGATCTCGACTTCGGTGCCGGCCGCGTGCGTCTCGAGCCAGGCCAGGTCGCGGTGACGGTTGGAGGCGTTGACGCAGAGGATCACGCACTCCTCCTCGCGATAGACGAGGACGTCGTCGATCGTCGTTCCGTTCTCGCGCACGAGGAGCCCGTACCGGATGCGACCCGGGACGAGCCCGGTCACGTCGCACGTGACGAGTCGATCGATCCACTCCACGTGCCCGGGACCGCGCACGTAGACCCGGCCCATGTGGCACAGGTCGAACAGACCGGCCGCGTTGCGGACGTGCTTCGCCTCTTCCAACACTGACGTGTAGACGATCGGCATGCGGAAGCCCGCGAAGTCGGCCATGCGGGCGCGGAGACGGTCGTGCTCCGCGGCGAGCGGAGTGTCGATGGGGGGCATGGGTGGTTATTCGTCCAGCAGGCTCGAGAGATCCTCCCAGTTCACGTCGTCGATGTCTTCGGGACGGATGGGCGGGAGGACTTGGAAACGCGCGCGTTCGGACGCCGACGAGAAGTCGTCGTGTCCGGCCCGCCGCTCACGGCGCGGCGGGACCGGTTCGCGCCGGCCGCTTTCTTCCTCGTCGGCGCTCTGACGCCACAGAGGTTGGTAGAACCGCTCGGCCATCTCGAGGAGGAGATCCTCGGGCAGACCCTGCGCGGAGAACAGGTTCGGATCGATGAAGCGCGCCTGGGCGAACTCCCGGCGGGCCCGGTCGAAGCGGTTGAGTCTCAGGTAGATCTTGCCGAGCAGCAGATGCGCTCGGAACGACGGGCCTCCGCGGAGGAGCGACGCATGGATGTGGGCGGCGGCGCGACCGAACCGACCTCGCTGGTAGTAGCGGAAGCCGCGCTGCAGGTGGAGCCACGCGACGAATCGGTTCCAGGTCTGACGCACGAACCACAGGATCTGCATCGGTCGGAAGGGCCGTCATCCTCGGAGGGCGAGAAAGCCAGATGTTAGCGCCGGGGTCCTCGCGGCGCCACCCGCGACCCGCCTAGGTGGCCGCGGCCGGCTGGAAATCCACGACCAGCGGCCCAAGTTTCAGCACGCCGAGGTCGAAGAGGAGGGTGATCCGCCCCGCAACCTGGAACCGACTGCTTCGAAACGTCGGACGCGCGATGCCCCTACGAGGTGAACTCAGCAGCGTTGATCTCGCTCACATCTTCCAGATGCTCATCCTCAATCAGAAGGCGGGCACCCTGGAGATCGAGTGGGATGGCGTGAAGCGAAGCCTCGTCTTCACGCCCGACGGCGTCCACGTCCCGTTCGAGCCCGAGGCGCTGGCGCGGCGAGCGCTCCGGCGGGCCGTCCGCGACGGCCGTCTGGACGAGAAGCACATCGAGCGCGCCCGCAACAACATGGGCGTCCTGAAGAAGGACGTGCTCGCGACGCTCGTCGAAATGAAGGTCCTGTCGCCGGAGGATCGCTTCCGCGCGCTCAAGGGTGAGCTCGAGGAAGAGGTCTACGAGCTCTTCTTCCTCAAGGACGCGACCTTCGAGTTCCGCGACGGGGATCTTCCGGGAGAGGACTGCCAGCTCCAGCTCGAGCCTGCGCTCTCGCCGAACGGCCTCATCATGGAGGCGGCGCGACGGATCGACGAGTGGGAGTACATCAAGACCCTCGTGGCGTCCGGCGGCGACATCGTGGAGGCGATCGACGAGATCGGGCGGCTGGACGACGAGGAGGTCGACGTCGACGCGCGGACGATCTACGACGCCCTCGACGGCGTCCGCACGGTCGACGACGTGATCGAAGCGACGCAGATCCCCCGCTTCGTCGTCTTCCGCAAGATCGCCCTCATGGTGGACGGCGGCGTCGCCGTGTCGGTTCCCGTCGAACGACTGCTGGAACGTGCGCACGAGTGTCTCGCAGAGGAGCGCATGGAGGCGGCGACCCATCTCTTCGAGCGGTCGATCGAGCTCGGCGCGAACGACGTGAGCGTGTACGCCGGCGCCGGGCAGGCGTACGAGACGTTGGGTGAGTCGCGCCGCGCGGCCGACCTCTACCTGACGGCCGGACGTCGCGCCGAGTCCGAGGGCGACCTCGGCGCCGCTCTTCGGCTCTACCAGCGCATCCGTGAGGTCCTGCCGACCCAGGTCGAAGCACGCCTCAGGTTGTTCGCGCTCCGCAACGTCGCCTCCTCGAGCCGCCGCCGAGGCGCGTACGATCCGAACGACGAGGGGTTCGCGCTCGCGTGCATCCTGCGGGATCTCGAGCGTCATGACGAGTTGCTGCTCGTCCTGAGCGGCCTCCTCGACCTCGCCGAGCACCGGCCGGACCAGATCGAACGCGTGAGCGATCACGCCGCGAAGCTCGGACAGGTCGCGTTCGCGATCGACGCGCTGCTGCGATCGGCGGCCGAGCGCGAGAACGCGAGGGACTTCGAGGGAGCGGTGCGTACGCTGAAGCGCGCGCAGACCATCGATCCGTCCCGCGGCGAGCTCGAGGCGCGGATCCGCCGGTTGAACGCGTCGATGCAGAACCGCCGCCGCCGGCACCGCTCCGTCGTGCGCGGCGTCGCGATGATGATCGCGTTCGCGCTGATGTTCGTCGGATACGGGCGCTACTCCAAGGCGGCGATGGAGGCGTACGCCCTCTACTCGGTCGAGGACTTCGTCGTCGCCCGTCGTTTCGACCAGGGGCGCTCGCACTACGACACGATCGTGCGGCGCTACCCCCTCACGATCCCGTTTCTGCTGTCGTTCGAGAAGCTGCGCGAGCTCGACGTGGCGGAGCGGCACAGCGTCGACGTCGAGCGCTACCGAGCCGAGGTCGATGGTGACCGGCGCAAGAGCAACCTCAACCAGGCGAAGATGTTCAAGGAAGCGGCGCTGAGCGCGCGGCACACGGGGAACTTCGCCGAAGCCGTGAACCTCCTGAAGAAGGCGCTCGACCTCAGCGGCGACACCGACCCGTTCGAGATTCGAGCCGCGATCGACGCTCTGACGGAGTACCTCTCGGCGGCGCGGCGAATCCGGAGCGAAGCCACGTTCTATCGCCGGGCGGGGCGGTTCGACGAGTCGCACGAACGGCTGGTCGAGCTGGCGAAGAGGTACGCGAACTCCCCCGAGGCACGTCACCTCACTTTGCCCGTCCAGGTGACGAGCGACCCCGACCAGGCGCGCATCATCGTCGACGGGGAGCACGTACGGATCGGAGAGGATGGCTCGTACGTCGACGCGGAGACTCCGTTCGTCATCGACCTTCCGGCCGCGCAGCCGGTGAACCTCACGTTGACGCGGGCCGGCTACGCCGACGTCTCGGTGTCGTTCCACGCAATCGAGCGCTCGTCGCTCGACGTGAGGCTGCCTCGTCGACCCGACCGCGTGACGATCCTCCCAAGCGAAGTGATCCACCCCCTCGTCGCGGACGGGTCGCGGGCGATCGCGGTGCTGCGCGGGGGACGGGTCTCGGCGCTCCGCGCGGACTCGCTCGAAGTGGCATGGTCGCACGAGTTCACCGACCTGCGCGAGGCCGCGGGGCCGCCCGCCGTCGAGGGCGGCGAGGTCTGGATTCCCGTCACCGGCAACGCGATCGTCCGACTCGACGCCGTCACCGGCCGGCCGCGCGGCGAAACGGCGACGCCCGGACGACCGGTCTCTCCGCCGCGTTTCTCGAACGACCGCGTGGCGGTGAGGCTCGACGGGGGCGACCTTGCCGTCGGCCCGCGATCGGGCCCGCTCGCGCGGATCACGCCGCCGTCGTCGGTCTCGAGCGGGCCGGCCGCGCTCAGCGGTGGGCGGTTCGTCGTGGGATGTCAGGATGGTCGCGTCTGGATCTGCGGCGCGGACGGCTCCCTGACCGCGGTCTTGCGGCTGGATCCGGTGGACGGCGCGGTCACGGCGATCGCCGTCCGCGCGGACGACGTCCTCGTCGGGACTCAGTCCGGGGCGATGGTGCTGATCGACACGGCGGCCGGCGCGACGTCGGAGCGCAGCGACCCAACCGCCCGCGTGGAACTGGAGACGCGGTCACCGGTCTCCGAGATCCGCGTGGACGGCCGAGCAGTCGCCGCGACGTCGGGCGACCAGATCGTTCTCGTCGACCTCGAGCGCCCCGGCGTGGTCGCGCGATGCGATCGCGTCTCCACGCTCGGCGACGGCGGCGGCGGCGTATTCGCCGCGGGCTCGCCCAACGGCGTCATCCGGATCTTCAGCTCGAAGGACCTGAGAGAGATCGGGACCTTCTCGGCCGAGGCCCCGATCAACGTCGCGGGCGTGGTCACCGGAGGTCGCGGAGTGTTCGCGGCGCAGGGCGGACGGGTGGTCGGCATTTTGTGCCCAAGCCCGTAGGCCTGACGCGTCGATAGATGACCTGGAACAAGATCAAGAACGAAACACAGGCGAGGTCGTGAACGTGGGCTTTCTCTCCTCTTCCAAGGAGCTGGTTCGGCTGACGCGCCTGCGTCGTGAGCTCGAGTCCGAGCCACGCCCGCACGGGATCGCCGAGCTGGCCCGCGCCTATCTCGCGCTGGGAGAGAACGAGGTCGCGCAAGAGGTGATCGACTTCGGCCGCACCACGTTTCCGGAGTCCGATGACTTGAAGAGGGTCGCCTCGCTGGTGACGGCCGAGGCGGCGAAGGCGCGCCTCTCCGACGCAAAGGAAGCGGCGCGCCACAATCCGACCGTGCAGTCGTGGCTCGAGCTCGCGGACGTCTACAAGTCGATGGACCGGATCGACCTCTGCACCGCGACGCTGCGCGAGGCGCTCGAGAGGTTCGGCGACAACGGCACGGTGCTCACCCAGCTCGGAGAGATTCGTCTGCAGCGTTTCATGGAGACGATCGCGTCGACGGATGCGCTCGCCGCCGAGAGCCTGCTGCGGCGTGCCCTGGAGATCGACCCCGAGGCGCTGAAGCCGCGCTACCTCCTCGCCGAACTCTGTTTCCGCGTCGGAGCGTTCGATCGTTCGCGCACGCTCGTGGAGCAGCTCCTTCAGATCTCGCCGCAGCACGAGCGCGGCCGTGAGCTCGCGAACCAGCTCGTCGACGTCGACCGATCGATGGAGAACGACAAGCTCGACTTCTACTCCCTGCTGATGATCGTCGAGGAGCGGATGTCCCTGAACGCCACGGGCGGCGCCGGTGCGGGCGGAGAGACTGGACGAGACTCGAGCCGGTCTGCCGGACTCTCCGCACCCGACGATGAGTTCCTGCGCATCTCGCGGTCCTTGGGCGCCGGCGTGACGATGCTGATCGACTCCGATGGTCCCGAATGGGGCACGGCCGACGACAAGCAGACGGCAGACTCGGTGCGTTCCCTCTCATCGGTGATGAACCGTGCCGCGCGCGGCATGGAACTCGGCGTCCCGGCCCGCGTCGTCGTCGAAGGGTCGGACGGCGCGCTGGTCCTCGAGCAGAAGAGGAACCTCACCTTCGCGCTCGTGCTTCCCGGCGCGGCGCGGGTGGACGCCGCGGCCGTCGCGGCCCGCGACGCCCTGGAACGTTTGGTGAGAGACTGAACGATGATGGAGGTGATTCGCGAGCTGAAGGGCCGAGTGGGTGTGCGTGGCGCGCTCGTCATGGCCGCCGACGGCGTGGTCGTCGCGTCGGAGCTGTGCGACGGGCTCGACGAGAACACCGTCGCCGCGCTGGCGTCTCCGGCGATCACCGAGGCGCTGCGCGTCGCGGCGACGGTGAAGATCGGTGACGCGCGCCGCGTGGTGCTGACGGCAGGGTTCGGCAGGCTCGTGTTCGTCCCGTTCGAAGGGTTGATCCTCGTGGTCGTGACCGAGCCCTCCATGGACCTCGAGCTCACGCTGCTCGAGATCGCAGGTCCCGCCCAGAGGATCCGAGAACTCTCGAAGCTCGACTCCCCGATGTGAGAACAACGCGATCGATCGCGCGCAGTGAAGAGCTCGCGAGCGACGGGAAGGATGACAAATGGTTCAAATCAACTTCGCGCGCAAGGAGATCAACTGCAAGCTCGTGTACTACGGGCCGGGGTTGTCGGGCAAGACGACGAACCTCGAGAAGGTCCACGAGCGCACTCCGGACGCGAACAAGGGCGAACTGACCTCGATTTCGACGGACGGCGATCGCACGCTCTTCTTCGACTTCATGCCGCTCGACCTCGGCGAGATCGCCGGGATGAAGACGAAGTTCCACCTCTACACCGTCCCCGGCCAGGTCTACTACAACTCGACGCGCAAACTGGTGCTGCTTGGTGCCGACGGCGTGATCTTCGTGGCCGATTCGTCGGCGTCGAAGATGGACGAGAACCTCGAGTCGCTGCAGAACCTGCGCGAGAACCTCGCGGAGATGGGGAAGGACTGGAGCAAGTTCCCGATCGTCCTGCAGTGGAACAAGCGTGACGTCGAGGACGCGTTGCCGGTCGAGGAGCTCCACAAGAAGCTGAACCCGATCGGGGCGCCGGCGTTCGAAGGCATCGCGTACAAGGGCGAGGGCGTGTTCCAGACGCTGAAGGCGCTCTCCGCGCGCGTGCTCGCCAACATCAACTCGACCGACAGCGCTCCGGTTCCCGTGCCCGAGCAGAACGCGGTCGTCGGTGCGGCCGACGCACCGGCGTCGAGGAAGTCGGCCGAGGCCGAGACGTCCGCGTCCGGGACCCCGGCACCGATGAAGATCGAACGGAACGAAGTCCCCGTCGCGGGGGCGAGCCCGGCTCCCATGAAGTCGGCGCCGGCACCGAAGTCGCCGCCGCCTGCCCCGCGAAAGGCGCCGGCGGAACGGCCGCAGGTTGCTACGAACCCGCTCGAGGAGATCGGATCGATCGCCGCGTCCCGCCGGTCCCCCGGCGGGGGCGGCAAGTCGGCGCCGCCGTCGAAGCGTGCGCCCACCGGCGGCGCCGCGGTCGCCGAGAAGCGTCCCGCGGTCGCCGAGAAAGAGACCGGGCCGGAGGCCATGGCCTCGCAGATGCAGAGAAGAGCCGCCACGGCCGGCCGGATGGCGTCCAGCGGGAGCGTCCAGCGTGAAGTGAGGGTGGTCGGAAGCCCCTCCAACGGCTCGTCGCGACGGCGCAGAGACAACTCCAAGGCGATCGGTTTGGCGTGTGGCATCGGCGTCGCGGCGTTGGCCGCGGCCGCCGCCTACTACTACTTCTTCTTCATGCAGTAGGAAGGAAGGAACGACACCATGACCTCCGATGCCTCTCTGCGCGAAAACCGCCTGGTCTTCTACCAGGAGCACATGGTCCAGCTCGATCGCATCCTGGACGAGTTCCTGCGCAAGGCAGGGGCGCGATCGGCTTACTTGATCGACAAGGACGGCCACCTCATCACGACCTGCGGGCCGCCGGGCGACTTCGACGCGGATACGATCTCGGCGCTCGTGGCCGGCGCGTTCGCGGCGACGAAGCAGATGGCGAAGCTGCTCGGCGAGCAGGAGTTCTCCGCGCTCTTCCATCAGGGAGAGCGCGACAACATCCAGCTCTCCTTGGTCGGCGAACGTGCAATCCTGACCGTGCTGTTCGACGATTCGACGACGCTCGGAATGGTGCGTCTCTACGTGTCCGAGACGGTGCGCCGCCTCAGCGAGGTCTTCACGCGCGCGCTCGCGGCGGGACCGGGCGAGAACGCCCCCTCCATCGATCCGCAGTACGGCGACTCGGCGCAGCAGACCCTCGACGACTTCTTCGCCAGCTCCGAGGTGATCCCGGAGAAGAAAGGCCGCTCGGAGAAGAAGCGACCCTCGGCGGGTGACGGCTCGAAGCCGGACGGGCAGGGCTGAGGTCGCTCGTGCGGCCCGCGGTCGGGTGTTCTTCGACCGCGGCGACCCGATCACCCTCCCGGCGGGTCCGGCTCGGCGCTACTTCAACACCACCGTCGTCGTCGTCGGCTGGCTGCCGTGCGAGACCTCGACGGTGACGCTGGCGCCGCCGGCGCTCACGCGTGCGGTGTAGAACCCGGCCGCGACCGGGCCGAGCGGGTAGACGCCCGGTCCCGACTTCGTGCTGGCCTTCCCGAAGATCTCGTCGATCGTGATGAACGCGGAGAGTTCCAGACCGGATCCGTCGAACAGCGCCACGTTGGCGCCGATGATCGGCTCGCCCGAGGCGCCGACGACTTCGAGCGAGAGCGGGGCGCCCGGCTCGAGGATCAGGTCGCGCTCGGTCTCCTCGTTGGCGCGGACCGGGACCCCGGTGACGTAGCCCGGCGCGAGTCCGTCCGCCTTCGCGACGATCGTATAGGTTCCGGTCTGGAGACCGTCGGCCCGGAACCGTCCGCTCTCGTCCGAGAAGATCTCGCCGAACGGTGATCGAGCCGCGTCGCCGGCGCCGAGGAAGAAGATCGAGGCCCCGTCGACCTTCTCGCCGTCCCTGCGCGTGACCATGCCGGCGACGGAGCCGCCCGGGTCGAGCTCGAAGTCCACGCCGTCCGCGTTCGCGTCGTCGCGGATCGACACGAGCCGCGGCTCGGAGCGCGCGTAGGTACCGCCGCCGATGCCGAAGAACGCCGGACCTCCCGCCACGACGTGGTAGCTCCCGGCGGGAAGGCCGCGGACCCGGTAGCGGCCGTCGGAGTCCGCGAACACCTCGGCCATGCGGCGGGCCCCCGCCGCCTCGTACATCACGTCGACCTTCACGCCCTCGTCCAGTGCGTCGACCGAGACGCGCGCTCCGCCGATCGGTCGGCCCGTGTCGCGCGCCGCGACGCGGCCCGCGATCCCGGTGGCGCGGATCTCGAAGTCCTTCTCGAACTCCTCGAGCTGCTCCGGAATGGCGAACGCGAACGATTGGCGCGTGGCGTCCGAGAACGACGAGACCAACTGCACGGTCACCGACCAGAGCCCCGGTGCGAGCCCGTCGATCTCGTACTCGCCGGCCGCGTTCGCGGTCGCCATCCGGATGCGTCCAAGCAGGTCATCCGAGCCGTCGTCGTCGGGCGTGAACGTCAGGATGGCTCCGCCGAGCGGGGCGTTCCCTTCGCGAACCTCGCCGAAGAGATGGACGCCGCCTTCGGTGCTCGTCGCGAGGAAGTCGAGCACGACGGTCGCGCCCGGATCGAGCCGCACGTTCCGGTTCTCGATGCCGTCGAGCATCGACCCGAGCGGGTCGTCGAGATCGAAGCCGAGCTGATTCATCTTCGTGACGACGTACGAGCCCGCGCCGAGTCCGGTGATCGCGTACTCGCCGGCCGCGTCGGTCGTCGCCATCGCGAACTCGAAGCCGGTCGGCCGCTTCGCGACCAGCATGGCGCCCTCGACCGCGGTGCCGTCGACGTCCCGGACCGAACCGCGGATCGTCGCGCCGGGGGAGAGGGCGATGACGACGTCCTCGAGGCGTTGCTGATCGATCAGCGTGATCGGCGCGCTCGCTCCGGTCGCGTATCCCTCCGCGTCGGCGGTCAGGGTGTAGCGACCGCCGGGGAGCTGCGCGAGCTCGAAACTCCCCTGGGCGTCGGCGCGGGCCGCGGACGTCGTCGACAGCGGGTCGGGCTTCAGGCGCGCGAGGCCGGATCGCGACGACACTCGCGCGCCGGGGATCGGCATCCCGGTGTCCGCCGCGACGACTCGGCCGCGGATCGCGGACTCGGGCGGCAGCATGAAGATGACGCCGCGGGTCGTCTCGCCGCTCTTCACCTCGATGTCTGGACGCACGCCGCGCGCGTGCTCCTCGGCGAGCACCTCGACCGTGTACGTGCCGGGCGTGATCCGGTCGAGGCGGAACGTCCCGTCCTCCGCGAGCACGGTCTTCGAGCGCGGGGGAATGAACGCCTTCGCTTGCATCATCGACGAGAGATCGAACGGCGTCGTGGCGGCGATCGAGAACCGGGAGAGCGGCTCGCCGTCCACCAGGGAGAGGACGATCCCCTCGATCGCGCCGCGGCGCTCCAGTACGACTTCGACGTCGTCGCTCCCGACGGCGACGCGCGAGCGGCTCCCGATCGCGTGGTCCGGCGACGTCGCGGTGACGTCGAACTCGCCGGGCGGCAGCAGCGGGGAAGCGAACCGTCCGGCCTCATCGCAGCGAGTGCGGAAGCCGCCCAGCTCGTCCGCCGCGTCGGGCTCGAGCGTGAGCCCGCCGACGCCGAAGAACGAGCCGCGGAAGAAGCCGACCTCGGCGTGCGGCACGGCCCCGCCGAGGTCGTCGACCACGCGCCCCGAGATCGACGCTCCCGCTCCCAGCTCGATCGGCTCCGCGAGGTCGAGGCCGCCGTCGGGAACGACGACGCGCGAGCGCCGCGCCTCCGCGAAGCCCGGCGCGCCCGCGCGCAGGTTGTACTCGCCGGGCTCGAGGCCGCCCGCCACGAAGCGTCCGTCCGGCCCCGTCGTGGCGCGCACGTCCGACGTCGCGAGACGGTTCATGCGGGCGCCGTCGAAGCGCAGCTCGGAGGGGCGCAGGATGACCTCGGCTCCTGCGACCGGCGTGCCGTTGCCGACGACGGCGCCGCTCACCGCGACCCCCTCGGCGGACACGAGATCGACGGTCACGGTCCGCGCGGCCGCGACGCGGATGCCGTGGAACACGCTGAGACGGCGCGGAGGCTTCGCGACGATCGTGAAGTCGACGTCGGCGGGGACGGACGGCACGCGGAAACGGCCGGCTCCGTCGGTCTTCGTCCGCGCGGCGTGATGGAGCGGGCGGCTCGAGAACGCGAACATCATGTCGACCGAGGTCTCGATCTCGACGACGACGTCGGGGAGCCCGGCGCCCGCCGCATCGGTGACGCGACCTTCGACGACGCCGGCCGGCCGCACGCGGATCACCGGCGCCTCGTGGACGCGGGAGCCATCGAGGAACACCGGCGCGACGGGCGTCAGGTGTGGGTCGAGGACGGTGACGTAGCCCTCGCACGTGCGGCCCTCGATGCGATAGCGGCCCTCGGCGTCGGTCGGCGTCACCGACGCACCGGCCGGCGCGAAGACGGGGTCGGCATGGTGCGCCGGCCAGCTCAGGTCGGCCGCGAGCGGACGCTCGACGAGCGGGGGCGGATCCGGGCGAAGGGCGACGGAGACGCCCGCGACGGGCGTGCCGGTCACGCTGTGCTCGATCCGACCGACGACGAACGACATCGACTCGGGTGGATGCTGGACCCGGTCCGGCTCGGCTCGCGCGTCCACGGGACGGCCGGATCCTCCCGAGGTGTCGGCCGGCTCCGGCGTCGACTCGTCGACCTCGGCGGGGCGTGCGTTCATCGATTCGAGCCCGACCTCGACGGCCGATGGAGAGCCGCCGCGCGTCACGACCCAGACGGCGAGCGCACCGGCCGGAACGAGGAGCAGGAGGAGCCAAGGGTGCTTGCGCATGCGGTGATCTCCGGTCCCATCGAGAAGGAAGCGCCGAGAAGCAAGCGCCCGAGACGCAGACCCTGACGAAGCAATCGCCGTACCCTGGTCGACGGGCTGGTCCTGGTGCCTTGCGGGGTCCGCGTCCCGAGGAACGCGCGTCCGCGCGCGAACGGGGCGGCATCGCCTCGGGTGCGGTGTGCCGATCGGGCACGCGCCGTCAGGGGACCTTCAGCCGGTAGGTCTGTCGCACCCACGTGTCCCACTCGGTCTGGAAACCGACGACGGTCATGCCGTAGACGTCGCGGAGCGCGTCGCGGAGGTCGACGTCCTGTTTCAACGCCTGGATCAACTGGCGCAGCTTCTCTGGACCGCGCGCGATCAGGAAGTCGACGAACGACCAGGCGAACAGGTGCTCCTCGCGGTCGAGGAGGTCGGCCCGTTTGTCCTTCACGTCGGCGAGGGAGATCGTCTCTCCTGCGAGCACGAGCTTCTTGACGATCGGCTCCCAGTTCTCGTCCGGCATGTCCTCCTCGCTCTGCTCGGTGTTGCACGTGTTGCCGGCGCGTCCGAAGCGACGCATCTCGCAGACGTGCGCGAGCCCTTCCTCGAGCCAGCCCGCGCGCTCGACGAGCCAGACCTTCATGAAGTAGACGCCGAGGAGCTGGTGCGACATGTGGTGATCGACGTGCTGGTGGAACGCTCCGTCCGTCTTGAAGACCGTCTTGTCGCGCCACGTGACGAAGATCGATGGATCGCCGACCGCGCGCCCGGCGCGATCGGTCGGGCACTGCGCGTAGTCGTTCGCGGCCTTCACCAGCGTGCGCAGGTCGTCGAGGAGGAAGACCTGATGCTTGGTGTTGCGGACGTTCTCGTCCGTGTAGCCGATCAGGTTCTGAAGCCACGCGTACAGGTCCTCGAGGCGCGCGGCATAGAGGTGAGCCGCCTCGTGCATCGAGTATCGGACCCGGTCGTCGGTGTTGACGCGCGGGAGCCCGAACACGAGTCGAAAGTGCTCGGTCTCGATGTGGATGAATCCGTTGCGGGGACGGAGGTTCGCGTCGATCGCCGCGTTCTCCTGCATCCACGCGGTGACTGGAGCGGCGAGTGCGGCGAACTCCGCTTCGGCGGCGGCGGCCTTGCTCGGCGCGAGGCATCGTTGGCACGGCACGAACGGAAGCGCCTTCCCTTGGGGATCGCGCTCGATCCTCCACGAGCAGAGCTTCACGTTCGACTCGAGGGCGATGAGCGGCGGATCGACGAGCTCGTTCGCGATCTTCCCCGTCGTCCCGCATCGACCGCACAAGCGATCCTCCTCCGCGGTCGCGGTCGAGCCGACGAGGTGAAGCGACAGTAGAGCGACGAGAACAGGGCGCATCGGGAGACTCCCGATAGGTGTGGAGGAACGAGCCCAGTCGCTCCCTTTTTTATCATGAACGCCCGGCTTCGCGGTCGCGCAACCGGAGTCCACTCGGCGAGTTCGAACGAACCCGCGGCGAGCCGAGAAGCCGGTGCGGGAATTCGGGAACATCGGCGGGGTCTGCTGCGTCCCACGGGCGCTGACAAGAAGAAGCGAATCCGTCTCGACCGACGGAGCTTGTCCACAAGAGAGACAATTAGCGGGGCTCCCACCCTTGAAACGGCCGGACGAACGGTCGTCCGGTCTTTCGTGTTGGGCAGGTCAGGTGTGGGGACTCCGACCGCGGTCGTACGCTCGTTCTCGCTCTCTGGAGCGTGCGGCAACATGCGGTAAGGAGGGTGACCGGACTCGGGGTTCGGGCGCCCTTCTTCTTTTGTCGGGGCCGCACCTTCGGAAGCGTCGTCCTACCCGCTGGCGATCCGATGCATCTGGAGTCCGTTGAACGTGGCGTGCAGCAGCACGCTCGGCAGGATCGATCCGGTCGTCTCGTAGAGCAGTCCAAGCGCGGCGCCGATCACGAAGACGGGGAGGGCGGACTGCAGATCGTGCACCAACGCGAAGAGGAGCGTCGCTGCCGCCACGGCGCTCCACGGACCGAGCGCGGCGCGCAGCGCCCCCTGGAGGACGCCCCGAAACAGCATCTCCTCGACGAACGGGACCACGAGCACGATGAGGATCGGGGTGAACGGGTTCTTGCGGAACGCCTCGTCCGTCAACAACGCCTGGACCGTCTGCTGGTGCAGGTCCCACCCGAGCGCGTCGACGATCACCTGGTTCAGCGCGGCAACTCCGAAGTAGGACGGCGCCATCGCCACGAACGTCGCGGCAGCGAGGAGGAACGCGAGCGGCGAGCGCGGCGCGCGCAGCCCGACGTCGGCCAGCGCGAGCCCGTGTCTTCGGCGTCCGACCAGGAACGCGAGCGCGATCGCGAGGAGGTTGACGAGCGCGGACACGGCGACCCGGAGCGTGAAGTTGGACGCTGCCTCCGCGTCGGGTTCGGGCCGCAGCGCGCCGAGCAGGGACGGGACCACGAGCGACAGGACGAGGTAGAGCGCGAGGGCGAGAACGCCGACTTCGGCGAGCTCGGGACGGCCGACGAAGCCGGTCGGGTCCTTGACCCTCCACGCGCGGATCAGGTGATGCACGAGCCACCACGAGAGCGTCACGCCCGCGACGGGGAAGAGGAGCGCGATCACGAAGTCGGGAGGAGAATCGGGTCCGAGCATCAGCGTCACGAGCCCGGCAGCGCGTCGACCAGCCGCGCGACGTCCGACGCGTCGTTGTAGAAGTGCGCGGCGACGCGGAGCATCCCCGCGCGGTTCGCGACGACCACCCCGCGGTGGAGCAGGTCGCGCTCGAGCGCCTTCAGGTCGGCGCCGGGTCGATCGAACGCCACGATCCCGGATCGTTCTTCCGCCCCGCGCGGCGATCGGACGCGGAACCCGCGCCGCGCGATGCCGTCGGCGACGGCGTCCGAGAGGGCGAGCACGTGGTGTTCGATGCGATCGATGCCGGCCTCACCGAGCAGCCCGAGCGCGGCGCGGAGCGCGAAGATCCCCATCGTGTTCGGCGTGGCGAACTCGAACCGTCGCGCGTCGTCCCTCAGGTCGCGCGCGTACGTCTCCGCCTCGAACGGGTCCTTCATCGAGAGCCAGGAGACGAACGTCATCCGCAACGCGTCGAGCCGTTCGCGCCGGACGTAGAAGATGCCGATCCCTTCCGGGCAGAGCAGCCACTTGTGCGCGTCGGCGGCGAGGAAGTCGACGTGCGCCGCCGTGACGTCGAGCGGGATCTGGCCGAGCCCCTGGATCGCGTCGAGGAAGAAGAGGATGCCGCGTTCTCGAAGCCGCCGGCCGAGTTCGGAGACCGCGACGCGAAACCCGGTGGCGTACGACACGAACGAGACCGAGACGAGCCGCGTGCTCGCGTCGCACGCCGCCAGGATCTGGTCGGGCGTGACGCGCCCCTCGCCGTCGGGCTCGACCATGCGGACGACGACGCCGCGTCCCTCGAGGTTCTTCCATGGGTGCACGTTCGCGGGGAAGTCGCCTCTCACCAGGACGATCGAGTCCCCCGGCTCGAGGCCGAGGCCGTTCGCGACGACGTTCATCCCTTCGGACGTGTTCCGCACGAACGCGACTTCATCCGGCGAGGCCCCGATCAGCCGCGCCGCGAGGACGCGCGTCTCCTGGTAGGCGTCGAACCACGACCGGTAGTGGACCGCGCCGTACTCCGCGAGGTCGGTCACGTACGCGCGGATCGCCCCGCTGACCGGACTCGGGAGAGGGGCGTTCGCCGCCACGTTGAAGTAGGCGAAGCGGCGGGTCGCCGGGAAGAGTTCGCGATAGTGGGCGAGCGGGTTCGTCATCGTTCGGATCCAAAGGAACGGCAAAGTCTGCGGGTCCAGCGACGGCAACCCAAGCACGGCGATGATCCAATCTTTCGACGTCCGGCCGGTATCGCGACCACCACCCGTTTCCCGCCCGAGGTATCCCAGATGTTGTATCCGCGGCACCGCGCCCTACAATCCTCGGTGGTCTCGCGGCGGCCCGTTCCCTCGGTCGGAGGCCCCGATGTCGCCCGGGACGTTTCGCCGCGGAGCCCATGGGTTTTCGTGTGACCGCCGCGCCCACCGTGCATCCATGACTTCAGGTGGGCGGCGAGTCGGCGCGGGCCGGCCGAACGGAGGATCGAGGGGTGGAGACGGAAGCATCGCGAAGGACCCGCGCTTCGCACGAGCGGCGCACGTTCGTCTTCGGCGCGATGGCGGTGTTGCTCGCGATGGTCTGTTTCGCCCACATCCATGTCGGTTCGATCGATCGCTCCTACGGACCCGAGGAGATCTCGGGCATCCAGGTCGACGTGAACGCGGCCGATTCCGACACGCTTGCCCTCCTCGATCAGATCGGACCGGAACGTGCGCGACGCATCGTGTCGCACCGCGAGGCGCACGGGCCGTTTCGCAACTATCCCGATCTGATGTCCGTGCCGGGGATCGGACGCAAGACGGTGGAAGGGCTCGTCGGCCGAGTTCGATTCGGGTCCACGATCGGGCCCGGCGAAGCCGATGGAGAGACGGACGGTTCGGCGGTCATGGTCGTCGCGCCCGTCTCGAAGTAACGGCCCGCGGCCCGCGCCTGCCGCCGACCCGAAGGACCATCGGTCGGGATCGGCGATTGCCCGCGCGACGCTGGCGACTATCCTTGCCCGATTCCTCGGTTCCGGGCTCTCCCGGACGCGACGTGACGGAGTCGATCGAATGTCCCCGAAGCAGCACCTCGATCTCGATGCGTTCCTCAGGCTCGCGCTGGAGGAGGACATCGGCGCCGGCGACGTGACGTCCGAGTCGTTGCTGCCCGAACGGCTGCGCGCGCGTGGACTGCTGCGCGTTCGCGAGGAAGGCGTGGTCGCCGGCATCCAGGCCGCGCTGCGCGTGTTCGAGCTGCTCGACGAATCGATCGATCTGATCCAACACGCGGCCGAGGGCGAGGAGGTCGGGGCTGGCGCGCTCATTGGCGAGGTGCGCGGTCCGGCCCGGGTCGTCGTGACCGGCGAACGCCTGGCGTTGAACCTCTTCGCGCGACTCTCCGGTATCGCCACTCTCACGCGGCAATACGTGCAGGAGGTCGAGGGGACCGGCGTCGACGTCGTCGACACCCGCAAGACGACGCCGCTGCTGCGCAGCCTCGAGAAGCACGCGGTGAAGATGGGTGGGGGAGTGAACCATCGGTTCGGGCTGTACGACGCGGTGTTGGTGAAGGACAACCACCTCGACCTGATCGGTGCTACCGGTTCGTTCGACGGCATGAAGAAGGCGACGGAGACGGTCCGCCGGAACGCGCGCAAGGGAATCTTCATCCAGATCGAGGCGCAGTCCGAGGAGGAGGCGATCGCGGTGGCGGAAGCGGGCGCCGACTCGGTCCTCTTCGACAACTTCCGACCCGACGTGCTCGCGGCCGCGGTGCCGAAGGTGCGCGCGGCCGCGACGACGCGACCGATCATCCTGGAGGCGTCGGGCGGCATCAACTTGAAGACGATCCGCGCCTTCGCGGAGGCCGGCGTCGATCGCATCTCGGTCGGAGCGTTGACGCACTCGGCTCGCTCGCTCGACGTGACGCTCGAGATTCACGGCGTGACGTAGCGGCGCGATCGACTGCGCGGCGCCGCGCAACGGGCGGCGGCATCTTCCTCATCTTCTCGCCGAGCGCGGCCGGCGGAACCGAGCTAGAATTGGCCCGGTGTGTAGAAACCGGAGTTCCGAGCGTGTCTCGGATCCGCGGGAGGTGGTGAACGTGGACGGAGACCGAGGGAGTGCCTCGGCCGAGGGTTGTTGCTGGACCGGGCGAGCGTCGTTGTCGTTCCTCGTCCCGACGGAGCCGCACGCCGTCCGTGCCGTTCGCAAGACCATCGAGTCGTTTGCCGCCGATCGCGGCTTCTCTCCGACCAAGGTCCAGGATCTCTCGCTCGCGGTGGCCGAGGCTCTGTTCAACGCGATGGAGCACGGCAATCAGGGGCTCCGCGCCATCGGCATCGACGTCGACTTCAGCGTCGACTTCCTCGAGATCGCGGTCGAGGACGACGGCGTGCACGGCGATGACGACGTCCGCTTCGAGGAGCTGCGACAGGCCCTCGACTGCGACGCCGACGAGCCGCCCGAACTCGACCTCGAGCGGGGACGTGGGTTGTTCCTGATCCGCGCGAAGTCGGACGAGGTGCGGGTCGAGCGCGCCCGTGAAGGCGGGGTCCGCGTCGTCATGGTCAAGCGCCGATGACCCACCGGCTCGCCCGGCCAGGCCGTGTCGTCTACGCCTTCCTCGCCGTCGCCTGGGCGATCGGCATCCATCTCCTCTCCGCGCTGCCCGGCAGCCGGCTGCAGACGCCTTCCGACCTCGGCTTCCTGTTCAACTTTTGCCACGCACCGCTCTACTTCGTACTCTGCGCCCTGGCGTTGCTGTCGTTGGTGCCGAGAATCGCGCCGATGCCGCAGCCATCGGCGCGGCGCGCCGCGGTCGCCCTCGGGTTGACGGTCGGGTATGCCGTGCTCGATGAGTGGCATCAATCGTTCGTGCCGGGCCGATCCTCCGATCCGCTCGACGTCGCGACGGACGCAGCGGGCGCGGTGGCCGCCGTGCTCGCCGTGCGCATCGCGCTCGACGAATCGGCGCGGCGCGGGCTGGCCCCGCTGGCTCTCGGCGTCGTGTGCGCGGCCGCGGTGGCATCTGCGTGGCTCGCGAGCCCGTAGTCGGGCGCCGCGGCGCACCGCGACCGAGGAAGCCAAGCGGCCGAGGAAACCAAAAGGAGGCGTCGAGTTGGAGGAGTCGGGAAGCTACGAGAGTCCGCTGGGAACCCGCTACGCGAGCACCGCGATGCGGGCGCTCTTTTCGCCGCGGCGACGCGTCCTGGCGTGGCGGTGGCTGTGGTTGACGTTGGCGCGGGAGCAGAAGGCGCTCGGCTTGCCGATCACCGATGCCCAACTCGCCGAGCTCGAGGCGACGATCGACGACATCGACCTCGCCCGGGCGGCCGAGCACGAGAATCGTCTTCGCCACGACGTGATGGCGCACATCCACGCATGGGGAGACGTCGCGCCGGGGGCGCGCGGGATCCTGCACCTCGGCGCCACTTCCTGCTACGTCACCGACAACGGCGACTTGCTGATCCTCCGCGAGGCGCTCGATCGGCTCATCACCCCGCTCGCGGCGACGATCGCGCGGCTTGCGGAGTTCGCCGCGCGGCATCGGTCGCTCCCGTGCGTCGCGTACACGCACTTCCAGCCCGCCCAGCTCACGACGGTCGGGAAGCGCGCGTGTCTTTGGATCCAGGACCTGCTCGACGACCTCGATCATCTCGCGCGGACGCGCGACGGGCTCCGGTTCCGCGGGGTGAAGGGGACGACCGGCACGCAAGCGTCGTTCCTCGCCCTGTTCGACGGCGACCACGCCAAGGTGAAGGAGCTCGATCGACGCGTCACCGAAGCCGCGGGCTTCTCGGCCGCGTACCCCGTCACCGGACAGACGTATCCGCGCAAGCTCGATTTCCACGTCCTCTCCGCCGTCTGCGGCGTCGCGATCTCGGCGGGCAAGATCGGTGCCGACCTGCGGCTGCTCGCGCACGAGCGCGAGGTCGAGGAGCCGTTCGGCAAGGACCAGGTCGGGTCGTCGGCGATGGCGTACAAGCGCAACCCGATGCGCGCGGAACGGATCTGCTCGCTCGCGCGTTTCGTGACGAGCCAGCTCGACTGCGCCGCGCAGACCGCGATGAACCAGTGGCTCGAGCGGACGCTCGACGACTCGGCGAGCCGGCGGATCATCCTCCCCGAGTCGTTCCTCGCGACCGACGGGTTGCTCCAGACGTTGTTGAACGTCTGCTCCGGGCTCGTCGTGAACGAGGGGCCGATTCGAAGCCACGTCGATCGGGAGCTGCCCTTCATGGCGACCGAGGAGATCCTGATGGCGGTGGTCAAGGCGGGCGGCGATCGCCAGACGGTCCATGAGGCGATCCGACGCCATTCGATGGCGGCCGTCGCCCGCGTGAAGCAGGGCGAGTCGAACGACCTCTTCGCGAGGATCGCGAACGACCCCACGTTTGCGACGGTGCACGCGCGGCTCTCCGAGCTCGGCCGCGCCGAGCGGTTCGTGGGGCGCTCCGCCGAGCAGGTGGACGAGTTCATCGCCGGCTACGTGCGTCCGGCGCTCGAGCCGTACGCGGATCGTACGGAAACCGACGGCGTGGTGCGGGTCTGACGACGAGCGCCGCCGGCGAACGCGACTGCCGGCGACTGCCGGCGACTGACTGAAGGAGTCGAGATGGAGTTCGAACAAGGCTCGGACGTCGCCATCCTCTGCATGAACGAGGGCAAGGCGAACTCGATCGGCCCCGCGTTCCTCGAGTCGATGGAGGCGGCGCTCGATCGCGTCTCCGCCGCCTCGCCGAACGCGCTCGTCGTGACGGGGGAGGGGAAGCACTTCTGCGCGGGGCTGGATCTCGCAGGCATGAACGACTTCACGGTCGAGCAGCTCGATCGCTTCCTCGTCGCGTTCGAGCGCGCGCTCGTGCGGTTCTTCGTGCTGCCGTTCCCGGTCGTGGCCGCCGTCAACGGGAACGCGATCGCCGGGGGGTGCATCCTCGCCGGCGCGGCCGACTATCGGCTCGCCGCCCTCGGCGAGTATCGCATCGGCGTCAACGAGGCGCGGCTCGGGGTCTCGTTCCCGTCGATCGCGCTCGAGGTGCCGCGCTTCTTGCTGCCGCCGGCCGCGTTCGCGCGCTCCGTGCTCGAGGGGGACCTCTACCCGCCGGCGGAAGCGGCGGCGCTCGGTTTGGTCGATGAGCTGGTCGCGGCAGACCACCTCCTCGATCGCGCGTTCGAAGTTGCGCGCCGCTATTGTCGCTCGCCGAAGAGCGCGTTCGCGCAGGTGAAGCGAGAGATGCGTGCACCGGTCCTCGAGCGCGTGGAACGTCAGGGAGAAGAGAGCCGCGCCGCGTTCCGAGACCTTTGGTTCGGCGAGGTCGCGTTGAAGCTTCGCACGGAGGTCCTGGGGAAGCGGAAGACGTGAACCGCGACCGTCCCGACCCCGTTCCACGCGGTATCACTATCACTCTGGAGGCTCTCCGTCCCCGATTCCGCGTACCACGACGTTCGTCCGGTCCGCGTCGTCCGGAACGCCGCCGAGACGCGGCGGAGCCGGTGCCGCGTCCGGAACGGGGACGGGGGAGGTCGTCGCGTTGGGCCGAGGATGGGTGATGGGGGTGACGGGACTTGCTCTTGGGAAGGGGGAGGAACTTGATGCGCGAATTCGACGGTGGTGGTGGGTCGAGCCCGCGCCGCGTGGTCGCGGCCACGAGTCTGGGCGTCGATTCGCGAGCTTGATCTTGTTGTTCATCCCCTCGATCGGACCGCTGGTCTGACGCGCGTGGCGGCGAACACTCGCGGGTCCGAAGCGACGCGGGCCGGGAGGACATCGTCCCGCCGGCCCGCCGCTCGTGACGCGCGTGAGTGCGCTCAGTCGCTCTCGATGACCTTCGGGGTCTTCTTCGAGATCCGGACCGCTCGCGGGGCGTCGGCCCTTGGGCCTTCCTTGGGCTTGCGGACCACGATCATCCGACCGCCGGGCCCGTGCGCGGCATGCCCGCCGTGGACCCCGTCGTGCGCTGCGTCCGCGTGGCCGCTGTTCTTGTGACAGCAGCAGTGGCAGCAGCAGCAGTGACAGCCGCCGTGTCCGCCGCCGGCTGCTCCACCCGCGCCGGCTCGGACGACGAAGACGTCGTGGTCGCCGTCGTCGGCCTCGACCCAGACCGCGTGAGCGTCATCGTCGCCGTCATGGGCGACGCCACCGAAGGTCGTGGTCGCGTGGTCGCCCACGTACTTCCAATCGTCGACGTGATCCTGCATCGACCAGCCGCCGCGCGGCTTTCCATCCTCGATGACCTCGACGCGCACGTCGCCCCCATCCTCATCGATGATGATCACCCGCTTGCCGTCCGCGGACTTCAGGACCGTCTTGCCGTCCGCGTTCTCCTCGACGTGGTAGGCGCCGCTCTTCGCGTCAGGGGACGGGGCGATCCGCGCCCGCCGCGGTGCGGCTTGCATCGCCTTCGCCTTTGCCTCGTCGCGCGCCTTGGCGGCGTGGGCGAAAGCCTGCTCGCGCGCCTCGGCGGCACGGGCCGCGGCGTGCTCCCTGACCTCGGTCGCGTGGGCCGCCGCTCGTTCGCGTTCCTCGCGCGCCTGGGCGCGCCGCTCCTCGGCCGCGGCGCGGGCGACCTCCGCCCGCTTCCGGGCGCGGTCGGCATCCTGCTTCGCCGCCGCCTCCTCACCTCGAGCCGCGCGCTCCGGCGGGCTCGGTGCGGCCGTCGCCACCGCGTTCGGGTTCTTGCCGAGACGGACGTCGAACTCCATCGGGCGGTCGCCTCGCATGACGGTGACGGAAACGTCCGTGCCGGCGCCGGCCGCCGTCAACTTCTCGACGAGCTGGTCGGTGGCATCGATCTCGACCCCATCGATCGCGACGACCACGTCGCCCGCCTCGAGCCCCGCCTTCTGGGCCGGCCCGCCGGGGACGGTGTCGGCGACGCGGATCCCGTGGTCGCTCGACTCGAAGTAGATCCCGAGCCAACCGCGCTCGTGCGCCGGGGCGGGGGCCGGCTCTGGCTCCGGCTCCGGCGGTGCCGCTCGCTTCGCCCGCAGCAGGGCCGGAGCATCGGGGCGTGGATCGGCCGGGACGTCGGGGGTGGCCCAGGCGACTTCGCCGAACTGCCCGAGCGTGACCTTTCGAGTCTGCTCCGAACCGTCCCGTGCGACCTTCACCGACACGGTCATCCCCGGCGTCGTCGAGCCGAGGAAACTGGTCAGGTCCTCGACCGAACCGATCTCGTGATCGTCGATCGCGAGGATCCTGTCGCCTGGCTCCAGCTTGCCCCGTTTGGCCGGGCTGTCCGGCCGGACGTCGGCGATCGAGACGCCGTCGTCATCGGCTTCGATCGTCACCCCCAGGAAACCGCCGCGCCGCGGCGCGGAAGGGGCGGGTGGTTCGGGCGTCGCCGGCGGCTCTGGCTCGGGCATCACCTCGATCTGGCCGGAATCCCCGCGCCGACCGAGCACCACGTCGACGTCCATCGTGGCGTCGCCCCGCCGGATCTTGATCTGGACGCGGTCGCCGGGGTCCCGAGCGCTGATCCATTCGGAAAGCGCCTCGACGTTCGCGACGTCGCGTCCGCCGATCCCGACGATTCGATCATCCGCTTTCAGCCCCGCCTTCTCGGCCGGAGTTCCGGGGCTCACGGAGAGGATCTCGACGGCGTTCTCCGCCGGGTTGATCTGGACGCCCAGGTAGGCATTCTCCCAGGTCCAGTTGGTGATCGCAGGCCGCGCACTCGGAGCGGAGGCGGTCACGAAAAGCACGGCCGCAAGGCCGAACGCGCTCCTTCTCATCGGTTTCTCCTCGACACGTGAGGGGGGTGGGATTCCCGCGTCGGCGGGAGCCTCCGGCGAGGCGCACACGAGATCGTGGACCTCGCCACACTTGATCCATCCATTCCGGATACCGTAGGTCGGGATACCGTAGGCAGCGATACCAAAGGCAAGGAGCCGTAGGCAGCGATACCGTAGGAGCATAAACGCGGCGGCCGGGTCGGTGTTGGACACGGAAGCGATTCCCGGCGCCGGGGACTCTCTTCATGGGGCGAATATGACGCTCGCACTTTCCACGCGATGGCTGGGGGTGAGCCCGTTCTCGGTCGAACGGCTCCTCGAGGTGTTGCGTACGACGAACCTGCGCGCGTGCGCGTTGGCGCCGGGAAGCCCGGGTCCCACCCCGGATGAGCTCGAGCGAGCCCTGCGGCCCGCCGGGGTCCGCGTCGTCGCGATCGAGCCGGGGTTCGCGAGCCGCGGCGACGACCCCGCGCGAGCCCGGCGGCACGGCTTCCTCGCGGCACGTTCGGACGAGCGGGCCGCGGCGTTCGCGAGTGCGCGGGCTGCGGCGCACGCCGGCCGCGCGGTCGGTGCACGGCACGTCGTCCTGCGGCTGGGCGAAGTCGACCTCGATGGCGTTCAGGAACGGGAAGCGAAGGTCTGGGCGGCCGTGCGCGAGGCCGGTTACTCCGAGAATGCGCGGTCGCACGCGGCGGCGCTCGCGGCCGACGTCGATCGGCGCGCGGAGCGGCTCCTCGACGACTTCTGTCGCGCGCTGTTCGAACTGTGTCGCACCGAGCCCGAGGCTCGTTTCGCGATCGCGACCCCGGAGGGGCCGGCCGGCTTTCCGACCCTACGCGTCCTTCCCCAGCTCCTCGACGAGCTGCACGAACCGAACCTCGGGTACTGGCACGACGTCGGCCACGCCGCGCGGCTCGAGCGGCTCGGGCTTGCGCCGGCCGGGGCGTGGCTTGGAGAGCACGGGGCGCGCACGTTCGGAGCGTCCGTGCACGACGTCGCGGGCGCCGATCTGCACGTGCCCCCCGGAGCCGGCGAGGTCGATTTCGTGCCCGTGCGGGACGGCCTGCCGTCGGGCGTGCCCCGCGTGCTCGAGATCGACTCGCGCTTCCCCCTTACGGAGGTACGCTTGGCCGGGTCGTTCGTCCGCGACGCGCTCGGGACGTAGCGAACGCGCGTCCGCCTCGGCGGAATCCCGGCCGATGCATTCCGTCGCGGGCCCGTTCGAACCGCGGCGGGCTCGAGAGCGCAACGGCTACAGTTGTGCCGAACCGTCGTATATGTACCCGGTGGCGGTCGACGTCGCGTAATGCATGTGGACGAACTCGTCGACCACGACCTCGCCGTCATCGATGCGGAACGATCCCCCGATCACGGCCTCGTCGCCGCCGAAGGTCTGCGCGTCCGGCGCTGCGAGGCCGATCGGCGCGAGCGAGAAGCAGTCGCCGTTCGCGGCGTAGGCGAGGAACTCGATCCGTTCGAGCGTCAGGGTGGACTGGACTCCGTCGGGGTTCTCGAAGCGCGAGCGGAGGCGGAAGTGGATCCACGGCGCGCCGGGAACGAGGTACGAGCCGATCGTCGTCCAGTCGAGGTTGTTCCGGTAGTCGATCGAACCGTCCAGACGCCAGCGAAACAGATCGATCGCCTTCAGCTTCGTCATACCGCCCTGCTCGTACTGCGTCACGATCGAGAACGTGAGCGCGGCGGGTTGCGGCGCGGGCGTGGCGGGGCTGCCGCCGATGTAGCACGAGTTGTCGATGTAGCCGCCGGTCATCGCATCGGCCGCCGAGTGATCGAAGTTCACGGGGAGCGCGATGATCTGGGCCGGGGCGGGCAGCGTCAGTCGGCTGGAGCCCAAGCACGGAAGCCGGTCCGCTGCGATGAACGGCGTGCCCCTCTCCGTGACGATGATGCCGCGGTCGACGCCGCTCGGCGCCTCGTGAGGGTGTCCATTGGGGTAGCCGAGGTTGAACTTCGAGCCCGCCGGCAATTGGGTCGGGTTCGCCGACTCGAACGTGGCGTGGAAGTAGCTCACGCTCGCCGCGTCCCCCGGTGGGGAGCCGCCGCCGGCCGGCAAGCCTCCTCCGAACGGCGCGAGCCCCTGCGCGAGCGCGGGGCGCCCGAGCAACGACCCAGCGGCCAGAACGGACGATCCACCCAACACGCTCCTCATGAACTCTCTTCGTTTCATCTCTTGTCCTCCGGCGCGGATTCGGTCCGCGCGTCTCCGGTGCGTCGACCCTCGTCGACGACGTAGCGAAAGCCGATGCCCGGGTTCCCCTCGGTCGCGAGGCGGCACCAGGCCAGTGGGAAGACGGACTCGAAGTAGTAGGAGCCCATGTAGACGAACTTCAGGGTCCCGTTCTCGTCGGGGATGGCACGGTTCGTCCACTCACGGATCAGGTAGTTCATGTCGCAGGCGCCGAAGACGCTCACGTCGAACGGCGTCGAGGCGACGCTCCTGACGACGTTCTCGAGCGATGGGACGATCCTCGGTCGGGAAGGAGACGCCGAGCCCCAGCAATAGGGACGTCCATCCGCGCCGCGGGCCGCGCGTTCCCACTCCGCTGGCTCGGGCAGGCGCGCCGTCGCGCCGACCATGCCGCCGATCCAATCGCAGTAGCGGTCCGCCGCGGCCCACGAGATGCCCGCCACCGGGCATCGTTCCCAGTCGTCGTGCCACTGGACGACCGGCGAGTCCGGGACCCGCTCGCGGTCGAGGTACACGTCGCGCTCGATCGCGGGGAGGATCGCGGCGAGCTCCGGCGACGGGATTCCACCGACTCGATAGGTCAACCGCGGATCGGCTTTCTTCTCGGCCTGGATGAACTCCTGGTACTCCCCGTGAGTGACCGGCGTCTCCTTGATCCAGAAGGAAGCGAGTCGTTGGTGCCGGCGCGGCCCGTGCATCGGTGCGCAGGTGTCGCCGCCCAGGATCGATCCTCCGGCGGGGACGAAGGCCATCTCGTGCACCAGGCGTCGGCGGATGTCCGGGTCGGGAAGCTGGATCGCGCCGAGATCGAGCGTTTCGCCCGCGGCGACGTCGACGACGAACGGCAGGCGCACGAACGGTTCGACACGCACCTCCGCGACGTAGCTGCCGAACGGGAGATCGACGTCGAGCGGAGCCATCGCCGAGTGGACGGGGACGAGCATCCCGGCCGCGCCGCCGACTCGTCCGATCTGCTCCTCGCGGTGCTCGAGAATCACGATCTCGATCGGTTCGTCGCTCTCGCGGGCGACGTCGAGGTCGGCGTGCACGCGGACGGTTCGCTGCAGCGGCGAGGTTCGTCCGAGTTGATTCGTCAAGGTGTCGAGCCGGATTAGGATCAGGCCGGTCGCCGTCGGGTCGCGGCCCGCGTGCAATCGGAGCAGCTCGACGTAGCGGTCGACGAGGATCTCCAGGCTTTCGCGCCGGTCGTCCGGGCGCTCGATGCGGCTCGCCGCGCTCTCGAGGTCGGCCAGCACGGCGATCGCGGTCGCCTCTTGCGCCCTCACTCGATGGTCGAGCTCGCTGAAGCGGAAGATTGCACGTTCCGTCGGCGGATATGCCGACCCCGACGCCGCCTCGTCTTCGCGATACGCGCTCTCGCGGGCCTCGCGCGCGACGCGCAGCTCGTGGAATGCCGACGCGACGCGCTCGATCGCGCGATACGCGAAGTCGACCGTGAGTCCTCGGGCGTGCGCCTTCGCGAAGTGCAGGTTGGTCAAGAGACCCACGATCGCGGCGACGGCGGCGACCACCACGATCGCGATCGGGATCGCGGCCGCGCGGTTCCTCTGGACCGTGCGCACGAAGCGCATCGTGGTCGACAGCGGCCGCGCCCGGACCGGCATGCGCGCGAGGAAGCGCTCGAGATCGTCGCCCAGCTCGCCGGCCGTGTCGTACCGGTCGGCGGGATGTCGTCGCAGCGCCTTCAACACGACCTCGTCGAGATCCTTGGTGATCGGCTGCGCGAACGCGCTCGGCGGGTCGGCCTCGTTGGTCGCGTTCATCGGATCGGCGAACGGCCGGCGCAGCGTGAGGAGCTCGTAGAGCGTGACTCCGAGCGCGTAGACGTCACGTCGTGGATCGGTCTGGCTCGCGTTCGCGCCGAGCAGCTCGGGCGCGAGGTAGTCGAGCGTGCCGACCGCGCCGATGGTCGACGACCGTTCCGCTCCCGCGTCCTTGGCGAGACCAAAATCGACGACGCGCGAGCGGAGGCGGCCGTCGACCGGTTCGACGAGGATGTTGTCGGGCTTCAGGTCGCGATGGACGAGCCCATGCTCGGCGAGCACGGAGGCCAGGGTGCGGCAGACGCCGGCGATCAAGGCGACGACGTCGTCGCGATACCGGGGCGCGATCGCGAGGGGCTCGTCGCGGCCGTCCCTTTCGTCGGGGCGGGCATCCTCGGTGAGATCGGTCGTGTCCACCGCTTCCGCGGCGCGCGACGCGAGCTCCTCGAGCGACGGCGCGAGGACCCCCTGGCCGACGCTTCGACGTGCGATCGCGACGAGCCGTCGCAGCGAGGTCCCTTCGACGAACTCCATCACGAGCGCCGGATCGCCCGCTCGGTTGCCGGTATCGAGCAACCGCGCCACCCCGGGGTGCGAGACTCGGGCGATCGTCTCCGCCTCGCGCTGGAACCGAGACAGCATCTCGGTCGTCGCGCTCAGCAGGACCTTGATCGCGACCCGCTGCCTCGGCTCGCGTCGCCCGGCGAGGAAGACCTGGCCCATGCCGCCTCGCCCCACTTGGCGGATCAAGCGAAAGCGCGGCTCGATCGGGTTCTGGAACACCGGCGGGAGGAGCCGGCGCTCCGAGCGCGCGGGAGCGGACGCCGCGGCGAGGTCCTCCTCCAATCTCGACCGCCATGCGCCGGCGTCGGCGGGCAGGTCGTCCCAGTCGATCTCGCAACCCTCGCGGACGCGATCCTCGAGGTCGGCGAGCAGATCGAAGTAACGTTCGACGGCATCGCGATGCATCTTGCGCCACTCCGGAGGCATCGAGCCGGCCGACGCCGCCGCCGCACTCTCCGACCCGCGCCGGGCGCGATCGATCGCCTCGAGCTCCGCCGCTGCGCGGTGGTCGTGCTCGTCGAGTTGCTGGTCGCCGTCGCCCATCGTCGCCCTCCCTCCTACTTCGCCTCGCCTTCGTTCGGTCCGACGATACCCAGCCGCCGCCGGAGCTTGCCGAGCGCGCGCTCATAGGTCAGGCGCACCCTCCCTTTGGAACGCCCCATGCATTTCGCGACGTCCTCGAAGCTGAGGTTCGCGAAGTGCTTCAAGTTGATCACTTCGCGTTCGGTCTCGTCCAGGGCAAAGATCGCCTGAGCCAGATCCTCGTCGGCCATCGGGTCTTCCTCCGGAGCGGGGACGTCTCCCCCGTCGCCGGCCGGGGTTGCGGATCGAAGGCGGCGGCGCAGGTCGGAGAGCGCGGATCGCATGGCTTGCTCGAGGTAGCGGTGGAGCGCGCCGTCGCTGAACTCGAGGGGCTCCTGATTGGCGAGCCGGCGGCCAATGGCGTCGAGCGATCGGAGCAGCCCCTCGTGCAGCACCTCCGTCGTCCGTTCCAATCCGCCGTCACGGTACTTCAGGCGACGGATGAATGCTTTGAACGCGCCGTGGTTGCGGATGAAGATCTCGTAGAGACGGCGGACCAGGGGTTCGTCGTCTCCCGCCGCGGTCACGTTCTTCGAGCCCGTCATTGTCTCGCCCTTCCGAGTCTCGCCCTTCCGAGCTGTCCGTCGTGTCCATGATGAATGATGAACGTGCGGAGGGGGTTCCTTCGGCCCGGATTCTGGAAGAAAAAACCTTTCGGCATTATCGCGGCCGAGGCTGCCGAGCGGCCCGTTCATTGGGCGGTCGCACCACTCGAGCGAGGGGAACGCGGCCGGTTTGGAAGCACCGGAACTCCATGGAGACCGAATCATGAAGCCGAGAACGACCCTGTTCCTGTTGGCGGCGACCGCCGCGGCGACGCTCGCGTCGATCCCGTCCATTGCAGACGCGTGCGCCAAGTCGAAGTCCACCCGCGTCGTGGTCGTGGTCCAGACGCCGTGCGACGTCGTCTCGAACGGCACGTCGTCGTCGTCGACCTCGATGCAGGACATGCTCTGCGACGATGCGTCCACGACTCCGGCGTCTCTCGTGTCCGGTTTGGGGCCGACGTCGGGCGGCACGAGCGGACCGCCCGGCTGGTATCCGCTCATCGTCCGCGTCGGCGGATCGGGCGCTCCGTTCTTGACCGTCGATCACGGCGCCGGCCTTCCCCAACCGCCGCCGAACGTGGGCTGTGCGTGCGGGATCGTGATGCGCGCCACGGGTGCGGCCGGCGGCCCGGCGGCCGAAGTGATCGGTGGCGCGGTCGTGGTGGCGGGAACGATGGACGGAGCGGACAGCTTCCCCGCCGGGTTCCAGGCGCCGGAAGCGAACTCTACGCACGCGTGGAAGACCGAGCTCGCGAACCAGGGGCTCCTGTCGCCGGCGCACGAGGTGTTCGGATTCAACCTGATGGTGAACGGCCATCCGACGCCGGACCAGCGCGTCGAGTTCGTCTATCTGCTGCGCGTTCCGCGCACGATCTCGATCGATGCGGTCAAGGAATCGTTCGCGGACGGGTTGGCGCTGACCGCGGCGATCGATAACTCGACGATCACCCTGATGGACGTGCAGACGTACGCGGTCGAGTCGGTCGACTGACCCGCGTCGTTCCTCGGATCATTCGGCGGGCACGTCCGCCGCGGGTCGTGCCCCGCCGAACTCGAGCTGGCGACGCCCTCTGCCGACCGGGTGCGACCGTTCCATCGCCGCGTGGACCCAGGCCTTGGCTCCCGCGCACGCCCGAACCAAGCCGGCGCCGCGGAGGACACGCGCGAGGATCGCCGACGAGAGCGCGCAGCCGGTCCCGTGGACCCGCGCGTTGGGTCCGTCGAGACGCGGCGCGGTGAACGTCGAGATCGTGCCGTCGTGATCGAGGAGGTCGCGCGCCTCGTCGCCGGACGCGTGCCCTCCTTTCAGGAGGACCGCGTGGACGCCGTGCTCCCTCAGGCGGGCCGTGGCCGCGTCCGGGTTCTGCTCCACCCAGCGCGCGGTCCGGCCGATCAGCGCGGCCGCTTCGGCAAGGTTCGGCGTGATCAGATCGACCCGCGGAAGGAGCTGGCCGAGCAGCATCCGCCGGCCGGCCGCGTCGAGGAACGCGGGGCCGCGCGTCGGCGCGAGGACCGGGTCGAGGACGGCGAAGCCATCGATGGCGCCCACCGCGTTGGAGATGGCGCGGACGAGGCGTGAGTTCGGAATCAGCCCGATCTTGATCCCGGCGATCTTCACGTCGGCGAGCAGGACGTCGAGCCGGCGCCGGAAGCGTGGCTCCGACTCCGCCAGGACGGCATGGACCCGGACGCTGTCCTGAATGGTGTGCGCCGTCGCGACGGCCGCTCCCGACAGGCCATGCGCGAGGAAGACCTTCAGATCCGCCTCGATCCCGGCGCCTCCAGTCGGGTCGGAGCCCGCGAGGGACAGCGGCGTCGGCGCGTGCATCGGTTCGATGACGCGAGCCTACGGGAACATCGCGTCGATGACGTCGCGGTGGCGCTCGGCGATGACGTGCCGGCGGTACTTCAGAGTCTCGGTCAGCTCGCCCGACTCGACCGAGAACGGCGCGTCGACGACGTGGAACAGCCGCACCTGCTCGAACGGCTTGAAGCCGCGACCGCGGTCGAGGAGGCGGTCGAGCTCGGACCGGAGGAGCGAGCGGGCGGCTTGCGCGTCCACCTCGTCCGCACCGCCGCCGCCGCCGACGGAGACGCCGACGGGAAGCCGGGCGCGAACGGCCTCCAGATCGGGATAGATCAACGCTCCGAGCTGCTTCTGGTCCTGTCCGACGACGACCACCTGCTCGATCAGAGGCGACAATCGCAGCGCGTTCTCGATCGGCTCGGGCTCGACGTTCTCGCCGCCCCGCAGGACGATCGTGTCCTTCGCGCGACCGGTGATCTCGAGGTCGCCGCTCGGACGCTGGCGGGCGAGGTCGCCGGTGTCGAGGTACCCGTCGTCGTCGAGCACGCGCTTCGTCGCGTCGCGATCGCGATAGTAGCCGTCCATCACTTGCGGTCCGCGCACGTGGAGGACCCCGATCTCGCCGGCACGGACCTTCCCGCCTTCGCGGTCGCGGATCTCGACCTCGGTTCCCGGGATCGGTGGTCCCACCGTGCCGAGAACCGGACGCTCGCGGCGCCGCACCGACACGAGCGGCGCCGTCTCGGTCAATCCATAGCCGTTCAAGAGAGGGAGGCCGGCGATGTCGAAGAACCGATCGACGTGCAGCGGAAGCGACCCGCCGCCCGACACGAGCGTTCGCAAGCGCCCGCCGAGCGCGCCGCGGAAACGACGATAGAGGAGTCGTTCGCCGAGGCGGTGGAATGGGAAGAAGACGCGGTACAGCTCGGTCCCGACCCCACCCCCGTCGGCGCGTCGTCGCGCGGCCGCGCGATAGAGTCGACTCGCGCCGAGGATCCCCTCCACGAGCCACCGGCGCGGCGCGGGGCCGCTCGTCAGGCGCTTTCGGGCCTCCTCGTACAGAAGCTCGTAGACCCGCGGCACGGCCGCGATGACGGTGGGCTGCTCGCGCAAGAGGTCGGTCTTGAAGGTCCGTTTCGTCGTGTAGATGGTGAGGCATCCCCTCGCGATCGCGGAATACTCGATGAGCCGCTCGAACATGTGCCAGGCGGGGAGGATCGACAGGAACGAATCGGACGGGGCGAAGTCGACCACCCCGGGGACGGCGCGGATGTTGTGCAGCACGTTGTCGTGCGTGAGCACGACTCCCTTCGGCTGTCCGGTGGTTCCCGACGTGTAGACGATCGTCGCCGTGTCGCCGCCTCGCGTCCGGTCCATGTAGTCCTCGACGCACGCGCCGTTGGCGAGTCGCTGCCGCCCGCGCTCACGGACCTCTTCGAGCGAAAGCACCGTGCGCGGATCGCCCTCCTTGTAGGAGCCCTCCTGCAGCACGATGCACTGGAGATCGGAGATGTCCGAAAGGACGGGAGCAAGCTCTTCGAGGACCTTGCGGTTCTGCAGGATGACGTGGCGGGCGCCGGAGTGACGGATCAGGTAGTCCGCCTCGGGCGGCGGCGTGTCGGTCCCCCGCGGGACGTCGACGGCGCCGATCGTCAGGACCGCGAGGTCGGAGATGATCCAGTGGATCGAGTTGTCCGCGAAGAGCCCGACGCGGTCGCCGGCGCGCAGGCCGAGCGTCGAGAGTCCGAGGGCGGTCTCGCGAACGGCGTCGCCGAGCTCGCCGTACGTCCAGACTCGTCCGTCGCCGCCGCGCTCCTTGAACGCGGGCCGGTCGGGATGCCGGGCGGCAGAGTGGAAGAAGACGTGCGCAATGCTGCGGACCATCGAACCTGCTCATCTGCGGCACGGCCGGAGCCGGGGGGCAGCGAATCGAACACTTCGAGCCTACGGACTCGCGAGGGTCCGAGACAAGGCGCGAGCGCCTCGAGATCTACGTTCCGCGCGGTCTTGTCGTTGGAACCGGGGAGGGAAACCTCGGTTCGAGCCCCTTGCGCGGCCGGGTCTCGGCGCTAACATGGGCCCCTCGCCGAACGGCACGCGGGTGTAGCTCAGTGGTAGAGCACAACGTTGCCAACGTTGTTGTCGTGGGTTCAATTCCCATCACCCGCTCCATACACGATCCCAGGGTCCGCGGCGCGCGCCGCGGGCCCTTCGTCGTTTCTCGACGTCATCGGGGCAGCCTCCGCTCGGAGTTCGCGCCAGCCGGGTCGGGCCGCCCCCGGCTCGAGGGCTCGATGCCGAGCGCGTCCCCGCGTTCCGTCCCCGCGTTCCTGTTCCCGCGTTCCTGTTCCCGCGTTCCTTGGATAGCGACTACCGCTGGCTGGAGAACCGTTCCTTCCACTCGCGCAACTTGAGGAGCGCGTCGAGAGGCGTCAATCGATCGGGGTCGAGGCCGGCGAGCTCGCGGACGAGCGCGGCTTCCCGCGTCTCGAACAGAGTCGCCTGCGTGCGTCGCGCCTTCGGTTCCTCCGGCCCTCCGTTCGGCGCCGGACGGAGGTCGACGTGGTTCTTCTCGAGGTCGCGCAGGATCCGCGTCGCCCGCTCGAGCACGGGGCGGGGGACGCCGGCGAGGCGGGCGACGTGGATCCCGTACGAGCGATCGGAGCCGCCTTCGACGATCTGATGCAGGAAGACGATCTCCTCGCCCCACTCGCGCACCGATACGTTGAGGTTGCAGACGGCGGGATACGTCGCCGCGAGGTCGATGAGCTGGTGGTAGTGGGTCGCGAACAGCGTGCGCGTACGCGTCGTCTCGAGCAGGTGCTCCGAGATCGCCCAGGCGATCGCCAGACCGTCGAACGTCGAGGTCCCGCGGCCGACCTCGTCCAGGATGACGAGGCTCTTGCTGGTCGCGTTGTTCAGGATGTTGGCGGTCTCCGTCATCTCGACCATGAACGTCGAACTGCCGTGCGCAAGGTCGTCGGACGCGCCGACGCGCGCGAAGACGCGGTCGCAGACGCCGACCGCGGCACGCTTGGCCGGCACGAACGAGCCGACCTGAGCGAGGATCTGGATCAGCGCGACCTGGCGGATGAAGGTCGACTTGCCGGCCATGTTGGGGCCGGTGACGATCGCGAGCCTTCGCGAATCGGTATCGAGGACGCAGTCGTTCGGCACGAAGACGGAGGCGCCGAGGCGGGCGGCGAGCACGGGGTGCCGGCCGTCGACGATCTCCAAGCGAGGTGCGTCGTCGACCTCCGGGCGCGCATAGCCGTGGAGGGCGGCGACCTCCGACAACGAGAGGATCGCGTCGAGCTCGGCCAGCGCCGCGGCCGTCGTCTGCAGCGGCTCGAGCTCGCGCGTCACCATTTCGCGGATCCGTTCGAACAGCGCGATCTCGAGGTCCTTCGCCCGCTCCTCGGCGGTCAGCACCTTCGTCTCGTATTCCTTCAACCGCGGGGTGATGTAGCGCTCGGCATTCTTCAGGGTCTGCTTGCGGATGAAGTCATCGGGGACGCGGTTCTTGAACGAGTTCGTGACCTCGATGTAGAAGCCGAAGACGCGATTGAAGCCGACCTTCAGGTTCTGGATGCCGGTCCGTTCGATCTCCTCGGATTGATACTGGAGGAGATACGTCCGCCCGTCGCGATGGATCGCTCGCAGCTCGTCGAGCGACCCGTCGTACCCGTCGCGGATGATGCCGCCGTCCTTGATCGAGAGCGGTGGGTCGTCGTCGATCGCGGCCGCGAGCTCGCGGCCGAGGTCTTCGCGCGGGTCGAGCCGTTCGCGGATGGCCGACAGCTCGCTCGCGTTCGCCGGCGCCAGGACGGAGCGGATGTCCGGGACCGAGGCGAGCGAGTGCCGAAGCTGCACCAGGTCGCGGGCGTTCGCGCGCATCGTGACGACGCGCGTCAGGAGTCGTTCCATGTCCGCGACGCGCCGCAGCGAGTCCTTCAGCCGCGCCGATCCCGCGCGATCCTCGACCAGCTCCGCGACCGCCGCCTGTCGCGCGCGGATGGGATCGACGCGGGACAACGGCGCGAGCAGCCAGGCGCGCAGGCGGCGCGCTCCCATCGCGGTGATGGTCTGGTCGATCACCTGCAGGAGCGATCCGTCGCGCTTTCCCTCGCGCACCGTCTCCGTGAGCTCGAGGCACGAACGCGTGGCACGATCGAGGGTCAGCCGCTCGCCGCGTCCCTCGAACCGCGGCGGGTTCAGGTGCGAGAGGTCCGTGCGCTGGGTCTCCTGAAGGTAGCGCAGAGCGGCGCCGGCGGACTCGATCGCCGGAGATGCAGCGTCGATGCCGAACCCGTCGAGGCTCTTCACGCGGAAGTGCTCGAACAACGCTTCTCGGGCCGAGCGCGGCTCGAACTGCCAGGCCGGACGTGCCGTGAGCGCCGCCTTGACGTAGGAGCCGAGCTCCTTGATCGGTGTCTCCTCGCGGCGTGACTCGGCGAACAGCACCTCGGCCGGCGCCACGCGCGTCAACACGTCGGCGAGCTCATCCCCGGTGGGCTCGGCCACCCGGAACTCGCCGGTCGAGAGGTCGAGAAACGCGAGACCGACGCGATCGCCGGAGGGGTGGATCGCCGCGAGGTAGTTCGGGGCGGAGCGATCGAGGAGGTCCTCCTCGGTCAGCGTGCCGGCCGTGACGACTCGCGTCACCGCCCGCTCGACCACGCCGTTCGCCTCGCGCGGATCCTCGATCTGGTCGCAGATGGCGACGCGGTATCCGCGCGTCACCAGCTTCTTCAAGTAGAGATCGACGCTCTTCACGGGGACGCCAGCCATCGGGATCGCGTCCGGGCCCTTCGACCGCGACGTCAACGTCAGCCCGAGCACCTCCGAGACGACCTTGGCGTCGTCGTAGAACATCTCGAAGAAGTCGCCCATCTGGAAGAAGAGGATCTCGGCGGGAAACTCCTTCTTCCAGCGATGGTACTGCGCCATCGCGGGTGACATCTTCTCCGTCGGATTGGTCGCCATCGTCGGGGGATGCTCTGCTTTCGGCTCGTGGTGGGCAAGCGTTGGATCGTAGCAGCGAGGATCTGTCTTCGGATCGCGCGAGCCCGCGGCCTCGAACCGTTTCTCCGGCATCGTCGCGCTCCTCCTCGAACCGCGAGTCGTTGGACGCCCCGGCGCCTCCCAGGGCCGGACGCGGTGCTCCGGAAACGAGAGCTCGCGAATTCGAACCCTATTGAAGCGGCCCGTGTCGCTTGCGAGGCGGCGCCGGCAGATCCGCCAGGTCGCCAGCCACCGACTCGAGCAGCCGTAGACCCCGTTCGAGTCTCTCTCGGCACCGATCGCACTCGCGCAGGTGGCGATCGACGGATGCCTCGAATGCCTCCTCGTTCGCGGTCTTCACGAGCAGATCGATGAGTGCGCTACGGTCGAAACACTTCATGGCCGTCACTCCCATCTTCTCCGGTCGAGTTGCCCGACGGCGCGTCGGGCCGACGCGTCGGCCCGACGCGCGAGAAGTCGCGAACGAGGCAACGGCGGCAAGAGACCGTGTCGACCTGCCGTGCCCGGCCGCTCGAGCTGTGCGTTGCTCGTCGGCTGACCGGACGAACCAACCGAATGCTCAAATCCAGTGGATTCGACTTGCTTCCCGCCGGAGGACACGGAGTCGTTCGGTCCCCTTGGCCGGTCGGGCGGCGGCGCGTGTGTGCAATCGAGGTCTCGATCCTTCGCCGCTCCATCGTTCGCCGGGGTCGGGACGAAACCCGCGGCCGGCTCGACCTTCGCCGCGCGACTGCAAGTGCGCTCCGAGCCTCTGGCCAAGAATAGCCTCCGAACCTGCATCTTCCGAGTCCGCAAAGACTAGCACACGTCCAACGAGCGCGCGCGAGGGCCGGAGTCGCCATCGCGTGCAGCGTTTGTTTTTTTCTCGGTTCATAACGCGGAGATTCACGCAAGTGAAGGACTGAGAAGGTCGCCGAAGAGCTCGTTGTGAAGGCGCGGCATGAGGAGAGCACTCCAAAAAAAGGTCCTGGATCCGACTCCGAATGTCCGAGCACCGTCGGACCTGGAACTCCAACTCGTGGACCCAGTGACATGCGCGCAGGCCTTCACCGAGCTCTTCCGGCAGTCGTTCGGGACGATCGCCGCGCGCATCGAGCGGCTTGGATGGCGGCGCGAGGAGGCCGACGATATTACGGCGGACGCCTTCGGGTCCGGCTGGCAGACCGTGTCGTCCTATCATCCTTCGAGAGGCTCCTTCCTCACGTGGATGACCAGCATTGCGAGATCGAAGGGATGGAGTCGGCGCCGGTCGCGGACCGAGGTCCTGTTCTCGCAGTTCGATCGGGGAGCGGGATCGGCTGACCTGGAACCGGTTTCTCGTCGCGACCGCGCGGCGGACGAGATCGAGAATCGCGAGGCCGCGGCGCGTGCCTTCCAGGTGGCGCGGCGGCGGCTCACGTCGCGGGAGATGCGCGTCTTGTTCCTTCGTCACAAGCGAGGGCTTGGTGTGGCCGAGATCGCCCTCCATCTCGACACGACCGAGGCGACGGTTCGGTCCACGCTCAGCAAGGCGATCCGCAAGCTCGGAACGGCGATCACTCAATGACGAAGGACCGACGAAGGATCGGCCGTGACGGGTGATGCACGCTCTCTCGAAGGCTCAGCCAACCTCCGGGAACCGGCAGGCGCTCAGCACAGTCCGCACGGAACGTGCAAGGCTCCTCTTCACGGCATCGAGATCGATTCCACGCTTCCCGGCAATCTCGTGGACATGAAGCTTGTGCTTCCACCGATCGAAGTAGATCTCACGGTCCAGTCGGTTGGGCAGGATTCTCTTGAAATCCATTCGCGGGAATGCCCCTCTGCAACGGTTCGACGGGGCGGCCGGCGCCAGCTCCTCGGCCGCAGAGTGGAACGATCAGGTTAGCGGAACCCCGAACCGGTTTCGAGAGGCCGAGTCGACGTGGTCGAGCTCGAGCTCGTCGCCGCGAGAGATTTCTCGCCAATTCCTCGGGCGGGACGCGAAACCCGGCCGCGGTTCCCGTTCTCCTTCTCAGTGGGCTCTTCGTGACTCCGGGATCGGGCGAACGAGTGCGTGTCCGTGAACGGCGTGCGCTTGTCCCGTGCCAAGGGAGCGGGAGCTAATGAGAGAACCGAGAGACTGGAGCGCGGAGGAGTGGCGAGCCATCGAAGTGTTCGCCGGATTCATCGAGCGTGAAGCTCGGGGGGAAGACGCTTCTTTCGAGGTTCTCCTCGAGGGGAATCCGGACCTCAGGGACATCCTGATCCGGCTGAAGAGGGGGCGGCGGACGCTCTTGCGGACCGTCGAACATCGGGGGGGGGGTGGCGCGGCGCGACGATCCCGCAAGGGGCCGTCGGCCGCGGCCACCTCCGCCTTTTTTCTCCTGCTCGCCGCGTCCTTCGTCACGGTGTGGCCTTTCTCCTCTCCGGCGCCGCCTTCGAGAGACGTCGCGCAGGCGGCGGCCCGCTTCATGGACGCGGGTCTGGAGGTCGGCAAGTGCCTGCACCGTGCCGCGAACGCGGGTTCCGGCGTCGCGGCGTCGCTCGAGGACTCGAGCGTCGCGTCGCTCGCGATGTTCCATGCCGTCCGGAAGGAGCTCGGCGGGCGGCTCGCGGCGAGAAGCTCGGATCAGGATGCCGAGTACACGATCCTTCTACACGACCTCGAGGCGAGGTTCTCGGACCAGCAGCGGCGTCTCTTCCAGGAGATCGTCGAACGCGGTGACAAGTGGCCCAAGAGCGTCGATCCCGAGCTCTCGGCGCTCGCGGTCTCGTTGGCCGAAGTACCCGAGGAGGTGTTGGCCAGCTTGCCGGAGCTCGCGCAGGCGCTCTACTCGCGCCTCCGTCCCCATCGCTCCCTGACGTTGAAGGTGATCGATCGCGACCACGATGGAATCGAGATCCGCGAGGTCGATGTCTATGTGCAGAGCGTCAATCCCTTCACTGGGGCATTCGGTCCCTACCAGTACGTCGGCCGCCCGCCGACGATCTCGGGGCTCCCGCTCGGTGACGTGCGGCTCACCGCCATCGCTCGCGCGACCCCCCGGTACTCCGAGCTCCGACTCTTCGTCTACCCCGGCCGAACAGCGCCTCACCAGGTGATGTTCCTCCGTTCGACGAACCTCGCCACGTCCGGCATGGTTGCGTTTCCCGACTCGGAGGTGCTCTTCGGTCGGCCGGCGCACCGTACTCTTCCGCGGGCCCACTTTCCCGGTCGGAGCGAACCGGTCGCGAGCTTCTGGATCGACCGCCGGGAGACGTCCTACGCGGAGTACGCGAAGTTCATCGCGGATCTGTCCGCGCATCCGTCGTGGTTCGAATTCGACGACGGGACCCGAATCGTTCCGTTACGGCTGGCCGCGCCGTTCACGTCGACCGGAACCCTCGCGAGCGACGTCGCGAGCAACCACGCACTGAGTCGGGTGTCCTGGTCCGAGGCCGTGCTCTACGCGAATTGGGCGGGAAAGCGCCTGCCGACCGAGCGGGAATGGGAACGAGCGGCGGAAGGTCCCCTTGCCGCGACTCGGGAGTACCCGTGGGGAGACACGTACGACGAACGCTGCGTCACGAAGTCGAGCGCGGGTGCGACGCTGTACTCGAACGCCCCGGTGGACGGTGAACCGGCCGGTGCGACACCTCTTGGTATCGTCCGCATGGCGGACGGAGTGTCGGAGTGGGTGGAGGACGCCTTCGTGTGGCCGGCGTCCGATCGAACGACTCCATTCCTGGAGCTCCAAGCCCCGGAAGGACTGAAACTGAACCGTGCCGCCCGGGGTGGGGAAACCGAGGCGCTCGGCCCGCAGAAGTGCCTCACCGACGTGAGGCGCGGAGCGGGTGTCGATGGACGAAGTACTACAATCGGAATTCGCTGCGCCAAATCGTCTTATCCTGCAATCTCATCGGCACGGTAAGAAGTCGAGACGCTGCCTACAAACTAGGGAGGCCCCCCATCCGATAGGAAGCTGGATGAGAACGACTTGAGAGAGCTGATCGTGTCGGCGCGGAGCGGTGATCCCAACGCGCTGTCTTCGCTGTTACGTATCTGTGACGTCTGGATCCGCCCCAGAATCCGCCGGGCGCTCGGTGCTATGCGCTCGAGGGCGGACATCGAGGATTTGGTGCAGGAGGCGTCGAGTCGGATCGGTAGCGGCCTCGCCCAATTCGAGTTCCGTGACTCGCGCCGGTTTCGGGCGTGGATCTTGTCCATTGCACAGTCCGTCGTCGAGGATCAGCGGGCGCGCGACGAAGCGAGCCGGCGAGACATTCGGCGGGACGTGTCGCTCGACGATCCGAACCAATCGCACCACGAGCCAACGATCGGAGAACGGCCCGGCGACGATCCCGTCGTGGTCCGAGAGTTCGTTCGGGCGCTGGAGCAGGCGATCGCGAGGCTCGAACCGAGGCTGCGCCGGGTCGCGGAGCAGCATTATCTGAACGGGCTCTCCATGCGCGACCTCAGCCGCACCGAAGGAGTCAGCCTCTCGCAGGTCTACCGGCGCCACGCCGAGGCGACCGCGCAGCTTTCGATGATGCTCAGCGAATGGCGCGATTGGGGACGCTGACTCGCGCGCGGCTCGAAGGGCGGAGCTCGTCGACCACGCCTCCAGGCCCTCCGGGCCACGCGATCTCCTCGGAGAATGACCGTGGATCACAGGGGATCGTAGGGGACCAGATAGACGCGCCCCTCATCGTTCTCGTATCGCCAGAACAACGTCCCGTTCTCGTCCTCCCAGATCCCGATGTACTCGAAGCCCGGCGGGGGCGCGGGGGGCACGCCCTCGGACGTCGCCGTGATCTCGTCGATCACCGTCGCCGCCACGGACGAGGTGCCGGCGGCCAGGTAGGCGGTCACGAGCGCCGATGCGATGAAACACAGTTTCGTCTTCATAGGATTCCCTTTTCATATCCGCCGGGTCCGTCGTAGCGGCCGGCGAAACGGTACTGGATGCATGGGACGTCGATGCCCGACGTCATTCCGATGCGATGGAGGAAGCGCCCAGGAAACGCGGCGCGAACCCACCGCTTCTCGGTCCCCAATTGCCGGATCGAGGGATGAGCGCACCTGCAATCTCGACTTTCTCCACAGTCATCCAATGTTCATTGGCCCTCGGATCGAACGTGCACGGAGGGCCGTCGTCCTTTGGGTTCCATGCGTCGAGTTCCTCGCGTGCCTCGAAGAACTCGAAGCGGCTCCGCTCGATGTCGTGCTGCGACGAGGGCGCACGAGTTGCATCTCCATCCGTGCCGATTTGTCGGACCCGTCCTCGCTTGCTAGGATCCGGCGCGCGCGGCTCGAACGGCCGCGCGGTGGTTCGACCTTGGCGGGGGACTGATTCGTGAGCACACGCCGACTCAACACGATCGCCTTCGGGCTCGGACTCGGGCTCTTCGGCGGCTCCGATGCGATGGGTCAGGAGCTTCTGTTCAGCGTGACCGGCAACGCGCCCGGCAACGAACTCGCTTCGGCCGTGAGCGAGCTCGGCGACGTCGACGGCGACGGCGTTCCCGACGTCATGGTGGGTGCGCCGCTCATCGGGAACGGCCGCGTGCGCGTCTACTCCGGCGTCAACGGCGCGCAGCTCCTGAACATGACGGTGACACTCAATGGGGCGCGGTTCGGCCATTCCGTGGGCGCTGCCGGAGACGTGAACGGCGACGGGGTCGAGGACGTCATCGCGGGCGCACCGAACGACGCGGACATGGGAGGGACGTTGACCGGTACGGCCCGCGTCCGTTCGGGGGCGGGCGGCGCGACGATCCGGGTCCTCGAGGGGAGCGGCAACGGCGATCGGTTCGGCTGGTCGGTCCACGGCGCGGGGGACGTGGACGGCGACGGCGTCGAGGACGCGATCGTCGGGGCACCGCTCGCCGAAGTGGGCGGCGCCTCGAACGTCGGAACGGCGTCGATCTACTCCGGCGCGAACGGTGCCGGGATTCGAACCTTCGTTGGTCTCGATCAGGAGGACCAGTTTGGCTGGTCGGTGAGCGCCGCGGGGGACGTGGACGGCGACGGGTTCGTCGACGTGATCGTCGGTGCGAACCAAGCCGACCCGTTCGGTCAGCCGACCGGCACCGCGACGGTCTACTCCGGCGCGGACGGCTCGCTCCTGATCGGATTCTTCGGCGCGGCCGCGCTCGACGAGTTCGGCGCGGCGGTGAGCGGAGCCGGCGACGTCGACCAGGACGGACACGATGACGTGATCGTCGGAGCCCCGTTCGCGGCCGATTCGCTGGGTCGAGCGAGCGTCTTCTCCGGGGCCGGAGGGCCGCTCCTGTTCCAGTTCTCCGGCGCCGCGGTAGGGGACGAGTTCGGTGCATCGGTCGGGGACGCGGCCGACATCGATCTCGATGGTCAGGACGACGTCATCGTCGGCGCACCGGCCGCCGGACTCGGCGGAGTCGTCCGCGTCTACTCCGGCGCGAACGGCAAAGCGCTGCTGACGTTCGGAGCGGCCGCCGCGGGCGATCGCTTCGGGCACGCGGTCAGCCGCGCGGGCGACGTGAACAGGGACGGATTCGGCGACCTTATCATCGGAGCGCCGCTCGAGGACGTGATGGGAGCGGATCTCGGGGTCGCGCGCGTCTTCTCCGGCTGCGACGGCGCGTTCGAGATCTACGGCGACGCCTGTCCCGGTTCCGCGGGCATGGCTCCCACGCTGGCCGGCCTGGGCTGCCCGAACAAGGGCAACGCCTACGGCCTCGAACTCGCGGGGGGGCCGCCCGGCGCGAGCGGGCTCCTCTTCTTCGGCGAGGGCCAGGCCCAGGTCCCGGTGGGCGGCGGCTGCTTCCTGCTGGTCGCTCCGCTGCTGGCGCCGGTCGCGTCGTTCGCGCTCGATGGATCGGGCAGCCAGAGCATCGAGGAGACGATCGCGGCGAACCACATGCCGGGTAGCTTCTCCATGCAAGCGTTCATCACGGACCCGGGGACGCCGATCGGCTTCTCGACGACGAACGGGCTCGAGCTTACGATCCCGTAGGCGTCCGCTCCGAAATCCGTTTCGACGTCCACCGAGCATCCGGGCTAGACTGTTGGGTTGTCTCGGCCCCTGGAGCCGCCCCGTCTCGGAGTCCCGATGATCGTTCCCCTCGTTCTGGTGATGCCGCTCGTCTTCGCCCTCGCCGACGACCTGCCGCTCGACGTGCGTGACGCGCTTGCGACCGGCAGCGCATCGTCGATTCGCGCGCAAGTCCGCTTCCTGGCGAGTGATCTGTGCGAGGGGCGGGCCCCGGGGACACGCGGCGGCGAGATCGCGGCGAAGTACCTTGCCGCGCGGCTCGAGGGGATGGGACTCGAGCCGGCCGGCGAGGACGGCACGTTCTTCCAGCGGGTACCGCTGATCGGCGCCGAGACGCGAACCGAATCGGCCCGGGTCCAGATGAGCGCGGGCGGCCAGTCCTTCGACCTGCCGTTCCTCGACTCCTTCGTCGGGTCCGACCTGACGTTCGCGGAGACGACCGACGTGAGCGGCGAACTGCTGTTCGTCGGATACGGCATCGACGCACCCGAGCAGGGTTGGGACGACTACGCCGGATTGGACGTGCGCGGCCGCATCCTGCTGATGCTCGTCAACGACCCGCCGTCCGAGGATCCGAGCGTCTTCGGCGGGGCAGGGCTGACGTACTACGGGCGCTGGACCTACAAGTACGAGGAGGCGGCGCGGCGCGGCGCGGCCGGCGCGGTGCTGATCCACCGCAGCGACATGGCCGGCTATGACTGGACCGTGGTGAGGAACTCCTGGGGACGAGAGAAGCCCTACGTCGACAATCGCGGCAGCGGCGCGAACGACCTCAGGCTCGCCGCGTGGGTGCGCGATGCCGCGTTCGAACCCGTCCTCGCCCAGCTCGGGACGAGCGTTCAGTCGCTGGTCGATGAAGCCGTCGCGCCGGGCTTTCGTCCGCGCGACCTCGACGTCGCCGTCGACGTCCATCTCGAGACGCGAACGCGGGCGCTCGACACGAGCAACGTCGCCGGTCTGCTGCGCGGCGACTCTCGCGCCGACGAGGTCGTGGTCTACTCCGCTCACTACGACCACCTCGGCCAGCGCTACGAGCCGAAGGGCGACGGCGTCTACAACGGCGCCGTCGACAACGCGACCGGCTGCGGCGTCGTGCTCGAGGTGGCGCGGATGTTCCGCTCGATGCGCTCACCTCCGGCGCGGTCGATCCTGTTCCTCTTCGTCACCGCGGAGGAGGGCGGGCTGCGCGGCTCGGAGTACTTCTCCGACCGACCGACGGTGCCTCTCGACAAGATCGCGGCGAACATCAATATCGATTCGACGGTCGTCGTCGGGGACCCGCTCGACTACGAGCCGCTCGGCTACGACCGCTCGACCCTGAAGACTCCGATGGAGCGGGTCGCGCGCGCGTTCGGCGTGGGCCTCCTGCCCGACTCGCGGCCCGAGCAGGGCATCTTCTATCGCTCCGACCACTTCAGCTTCGCGAAGAAGGGCGTCCCGGCCGTCTATCTGAAGCACGGGCCGCGCTTCGCGGATCGACCGGTCGACTGGGGCGTGGACGCCGCCGATGACTACCGCCGCAACCGCTATCACCAGCCGGCCGACGAGTTCGACCCGAGTTGGGACTTCGTCGGAACCTTGAAGACGGCCCGCATCGCGTTCGCGCTCGGCGCCCTCGTGGCCAACGACGACGAGATGCCGGCGTATTTTCCCGGCGACGAGTTTCACCGCGCCCGATCCGAGCGCTAGGAGACGACACCGATGACGCTGCCAAGGAACCCGAGCCTGGCCACGCTCCTCTTGACCACCGCTCTCTTCGCGGGTTGCGACGAAGAGCGCCACGACGAGCCGGGTCGAACCGATGGCGCGGCCGCGACGGACGCCGCGGCTCGCCGCAAGAACCTGGACGCTCTCTACTCCGACGCCAAGCCGGCGACGCCGATCATCAACGTGCCGGATGGACTCGAGGTGAAGCTGAAGGAGCGCCCGCTCCAGGCGCGGAACATGGAGGAGAAGCAGAGGAAGCGCACCGAGAGCATCATCGCCTCGGCCGGCGGCGGCGCGCTGGGTCGGATGATCGCGTACAAGGACGGCACGGTGATCGTCCACCTGTTGACCGAAGGGAAGGACGGCAAGGCGGTGCTCCGCCGGTGCGACGTCCCGAAGTTGACCGCGAAGCTGTCCGGCGGCGCGAAGGGCGGAATCGACGAGTTCGAGCTGCTCCCCGTCCCAGACGCCAAGAAACCGAACGAGCCCCCCTACATGTTTCGCGGCATCATCCGTCAGGTCCTCGTCGGGAAGCAGCTCCATCTCACGGTCCTCGTTCCGCTCGAGGGAGCCGAGGAAAAGGTGATCTTCGTGATCCCCGAGGGGTACGAGCCGTTCTGACTCGCGCGGCCGGGGGTATCCTGTCCTGCTTCCGCGCGCTGGGGCCTGAAGGATACCCGACATGCACCGACAGACTCCGTTCACTCGATTCGTCGACGACCTGGCGCGCACGTACGAGTCGCTCCATACCGCGATGGATGACGCTCTCTGGCGCGTGTACATGGGCACCGCGGCGGACCCGGAGGCGGCGCGCCACGACCTGAGCGCGAAAGAGGTGGCGGCCAAGGCATTCCTCTCCGAACCGGAACGGCTCCGCAGCGTGCGCGAGCAGCTCGCCGCGGCGAACGAGGCGGACGACGGGAACCGTCCGACGGACGACGAACGGCTCGCGCTCGAGGGGTGGCTGCGCACGTTCGAGGCTCACGTCATCGAGAGCGCGGAAGCACGGCGGCTGATGGAGGAGATCGTCGAGGACGAGGCACGGCTCGCGCAGGCGCGCGACCAGATGACCCTCGGCTACGTCGACCCGGCGAAGGGCTTCCTTCCCGCGAGCTCGGTGAAGCTGTCGGTCCTCCTCGCCACCGACCCGGACGAGCAGGTGCGGCGCGCCGCGTGGGATGGTCTGAGGACGATCGAGACCGAGATGCTCGCGCATGGATTCGCCGAGATCCTGCGCAAGCGGAACCGCCTGGGGCGCCTCCTCGGTGGTGACGACTACTACGACGCGACGGTCCGCCGGGTCGAGGGGTTGACGAAGGAGCAGGTGTTCGGGTTCCTCGACGAGCTCGAGGAGCGCACTCGAAGGCGCGGGGCCGACTGCCTGCGGGAGGTCGAATCGCAGCACGGCGCGGCCGCGCGCGATCCGTGGAACCTGCGCTACCTCGCCGTCGGCAACGTCACGACCGCGCAGGACCCGTACTTCCCGTTCGCGTGTGCGATCGAGCGTTGGGGCCGTTCGTTCGCGGGCCTCGGCGTCTCCTATCGCGGCGCGACGTTGGTGCTCGATCTCGTCGATCGAAAGGGCAAGTACGAGAACGGCTTCGCGCACGCGCCCGTCGTGGCGTGGCGTTTCCACGGCGAGTGGCGGCCGGCCCGGGTCCATTTCACTGCGAACGCGATTCCCGGCATGGTCGGGTCCGGACGCCGAGCCATGGAGACGCTCTTCCACGAGGGCGGCCACGCGGCCCATTTCGCCAACGTCGACATGCCCGCCCCGTGCTATTCGCATGAGGATGCACCGACGTCGGTTGCGTTCGCCGAGACGCAGAGCATGTTCCTGGACAGCCTGATCTCGGACGCCGATTGGAAGACCCGGTACGCGCGTGATCGACACGGGGCGACGATGCCGCTCGACCTGATCGAGAGGGGACTCGTCTCCGTGCAGCCGCTCCAGGCGTGGAACCTGCGCTCGATGATGACGGTCTGCTACGCCGAGAAGGCGCTCTACGAGCTCGACGACGACCAGCTCGTGCCCGACCGCATCCTCGCCACGCTGCGCGACGCCGAGCGGCGGCTGGTCCACTTCGGCGCGGGGAGTCCGCGGCCGGTGCTCTCGGTTCCGCACTTGCTGTCGAGCGGCTCGAGCGCCTATTACCACGGCTACGTGCTCGCCCAGATCGCGGTCGAGCAGACACGTTCCTATTTCCGGGAGCGCGACGGGCATCTGATCGACAACCCGCGGATCGGTCCCGACCTTCGCGAGTCGTATTGGCGCGACGGGAACCGGTACCGCTTCACCGAGTTCGTCGAGCGTCTGACGGGCAAGCCGCTTGCGGCCGTCGCGCTCGCCGATCGCGCCAACCGCGACGTGGCGACCACGCTCGCCGAGGCGCGAGAGGAGATCCGGCACCTCGCCGGCGTCCCCGCGTTCGACGGCGTCATCGATCTGGACGCGCGCGTCCGCGTCGTTCACGGAACCGAAACGATCGCGACCAACGACGGGGGGTTCGACGAGCTCTCCCGGTCGTTCGAGAGTTGGATCGAAGCCCAGGCCAGCCAGACGGAGTCCCCATAGCGTGGTCAGTACTTCCGACGTCATCTTCACGCTTCACAACGTCACCAAGTCGTTCGGCAAGCGGACGTTGCTCGAGGGCGTCACCCTCTCGTTCCTGAAGGGGGCCAAGATCGGCGTGATCGGCGCCAACGGGCAGGGAAAGTCGACCCTCCTCAAGATCATGGCCGGCGCGGACAAGGAGTTCGAGGGCAACGTGCAGTGGGCCCCGGGGACGCGCGTCGGCTACGTCCCGCAGGAGCCGACGCTCGACCCCGAGTTGACGGTCCGCGAGAACGTCGACCGAGCCGTCGAGCCGATCCGCGAGATGGTGCGCAAGTTCGAGGAGATCAGCGCGCGGCTCGGCGAGGATCTTCCCGAGGACGAGATGAACGACTTGCTCGAGAAGATGGGGCGGCTCCAGGACGAGATCGACGCGAAGGACGCGTGGGAGCTCGACCGCCACATCGAGCAGGCGATGATGGCGCTCGGTCTTCCGCCCGGCGAGTCGAAGGTCACGCACCTCTCGGGCGGCGAGAAGCGCCGCGTCGCGCTCTGCCGGACGCTCATGGAGGCGCCCGACCTCCTGCTCCTCGACGAGCCGACGAACCACCTGGACGCGGAAACGGTCCAGTGGCTCGAGCGCCACCTGCAGGACTATCGCGGCACGATCGTGCTCGTCACGCACGACCGCTACTTCCTCGACAACGTCGTGGGGTGGATGCTCGAAGTCGATCGCGGCACGGCGCGCCCGTACGAGGGGAACTACTCGAGCTACCTCGAGCAGCGACAGGAGGTCGACCGGCAGAAGAAGCGCGGGGACGACGAGCGCGCGAAGATGATCGCGCGCGAGCTGGAGTGGATCCGGCAGAACCCCAAGGGCCGGACGACGAAGAGCAAGGCGCGCATCCAGCGCTACGAGCAGCTCGTCGAGGACCACAAGAGGACCGTGAAGGAGGGGATCCGCCTCCACGTCCCGTTCACCCAACGGCTCGGCGCGCGCGTGCTCGAGGTGAACGACCTGAAGAAGGCGTACGATGGCCGCGAGCTGTTCGGCGGGCTCACGTTCGAGTTGGCGCCGGGCGCGATCCTCGGCGTGATCGGTCCGAACGGCGCGGGAAAGTCGACGCTCGTCCGGATGATCGTCGGCACGGAGAAGCCGGCATCCGGCACGGTCGAGGTCGGACCGACGGTCGACCTCTGCTACCTGGATCAGAGCCGGGAGGAACTGCAGGACCGCAACACCGTCTACCAGGAGATCACCGGCGGCGCCGAAAAGCTCCGCGTCGGCGACACCGAGGTCGACGGGCGCGCGTACGTCGCACGCTTCAACTTCAAGGGGCAGGACCAGCAGAAGCGAATGGACACGCTCTCCGGCGGCGAGCGGAACCGCGTGCAGATGGCGAAGATGCTCGGCCGCGGCGGCAACTTCGTCCTGCTCGACGAGCCGACCAACGACCTCGACCTGCCGACGCTCCGACTCCTCGAGGAAGCGCTCCTCGAGTTCCCCGGCTGCGTCCTCGTCGTGACGCACGACCGGTGGTTCCTCGATCGGATCGCGACGCACATCCTGGACTTGACCGGGGACGGAGAGTGGGCGTTCTTCCCGGGCAACTACGAGCAGTACCGCGAGCACGTCGCGAGGCAGCGCGAGGCACAGGGCCTGTCGGCCGACGAGCGGAGGGGCGCCCACCGGCGGTTCCGCGCGTGATCCGCGAGGATCGAGGAGCGGCGAGGACCTCGCGCTCCCGCCGCCCGCCCCACGCCATCGGTTGCGCGATCGATCGCGCGGGAGCCTACGGCGTCTCGACCGTCACCTCCGCCACGTTCGAGACGGTCGGCGGCGGCAGGTCGACGATCGCCTGGAAGTAGGCCTTCGCCCCGACGAGCGCGCCGTTGCTCGGCACCGGGATCGGCAGGCGCACGAATCCGTTCGAGGGCAGCCCCGCCGAGAAGAGGAAGAAGAGCGAGCCGACGTCGAGTCCGAACGTCCCCGTCACTCCCGAGACCGTCGCCGTGCCGGTCCCGGTCGAGAGGTACATCAGATAGATCGCGTTCGGGGCGCCGGCGAGCTGCAGCTCGAACGTCGCGCCGGGCGACGCCTTGCCCATCTGGCCGAGGTGCGGAGTGGCCGCGAAGTCGATCACCTCGAAGTCGTCGATCGCGGCCTCGGTGATCGAGTTGTTCGGGGAGTCCTCGGCGATGAAGCGGAGCCGCATGCGGTCGCTCTTCGCCAGGAAGTCCTCGACCTGCCACGTCATCTGGGTCCAGCCGTTATGGACGCCGGTGATCGACTCGAGGTCGGTCCAGTTCGAACCGTCATCGTTCGAGATCGACACGAGGAACGCGTCGTCGTTGTCGTCGTTGAAGTAGTGGCGCGAGTACCGCACGTGCGGCGCCGCCGTGTTGGTGAGGTCGAAGCGCGGCGTGACCAGGGTCGTGCGGCCGGAGTCGACGTCGTCGCTGCCCGCGCTCGCCGCGTCGTTGCCAGTGACGAAGCAGTCGGTGCCCGGCGCCGGCGTCGCGTCGTTCGCCGGCTGCGAGACCGCGCCGTTGTAGATCACCTGATTCGGGTCGTCGCGTTCCCAGAGCCCGGCCGTCGCGTCGTCGGTGGGAAGACCGGCGCTCCAGCCGCGGTCCGCTTCGCAGTCGTCCCGCAGGATGACGCGCGGCGACCCGATTGTGATCGGAACGACGACGACGTGCGAGACCGAGTCCACGACCGCCGTGAGCGAGACCTCGAGCGACAGCGTCGATCCGGGCGCAACGGACGCCGCGACGGTGAAGTCCAACGCCGCGTCGTCGAGCGTGAAGTTGGTCAGCGACGCCACCGTCGGCGTGGTCGCTCCGCCCGCGCCGGTCGTCACGTCCGGAGTCGGCGACGAGACCAGCAACGACGCGGCGGTGTCGGCCTGCCCCTTGTTGCGGAGCGTGAGGACCACTCGTCCCGTCTCGCCCGGATCGACGGCGCCGTCTCCGTCGCCCGCCACCTCGACGACCGTCAGCCCGGCCACGTCGACCCAGCCGCCGGCGTACTTCACCATCAAGAGCCCCGGCTCGACGTTCTCCTCCGCGATCGCGACCGCGTCCTGGATCGGCGGCCAGAACGCGTCGCCGATCTCCGGCGAGAAGGCCACGGCGCCGTGCACGTCGTGATAGTGGTCGAGCGCCGCACCGTTCGCGGGATAGAGGAGCGTGTAGGCGATGCCGGCGATGTAGCCGTTGTACGCGACCATGTCCGCGCTGTACTCGGCGTACGCAGGCGACGGCGAGACCGGCTTGTAGCCGTACGGTTCGACCATCCACTCGCCGTACGTGTGCATCGACCACGCCGTCGCGAACGATTTGCCGGTGAGGAACTGGTTCATCGCCTGCACCTCGGGTTCCGAGGCGGCGCCCGGGCCGCGGTAGACCTCCGAGCACGGGTCCGAGCTCGATCCGGCGTTGTCCCACGCCCAGCCGGTGGGCCAGTTGCGGTTCAGGTCGACGCCTTCGCAGGAACCCGCGTTGTTGCGGCGGTTCTTCCGCCACAGCCCCCCGCCGCCCGGGTTCGTCGTCTGGTTGTAGACGTACCCGTCGGGGTTCACGCACGGCACGAACCAGATCTCGCGCTCGTCGACGAGCTGCGTGATCGACGGATCGACGCCATAGCCGGTCGCGAGCACGTCGACGAACCAGAGCAGCGTATGCGCCGACATCGGCTCGCGCGCGTGGTGCAGCGCATCGAACAGGACGCGCGGCTCGTTCTCGGTCTGCGTCGGGTTGTCCGACACCTTGAACGCCCAGATCGTCCGGCCCTCGTGGGTCGTGCCGATCGCCTGCTTCGGCGAGACGAGGGCGGGGTAGTTCGTCGCGTAGTGGTCGATCGTCGCCACGATCTCGGCGAACGTGTAGAAGCCGCCCATCCCACCCATGCCGAAGTTCGGGGGACCCGACGCGAGCGCCTGGGTGAGCGGCTTCGAGCCGACGGTGATCGCCGCCTCGAGGTCCGTCTGGAGGACCTCGAAGCTGAACCCCATCCGCGCGAGCTTCAGGTCGTCGTCGCCGTGGAGCAGCACGTCGACGGCCGGCGGTCCGGTCTCGCCGCGGTCCGGGTCGCTCGCGTGGAACTCGATGACGTCGAACCCTGCCGACAGGATGACGTAGTACTCGAGCGGCCGCCCGAGGTGGACGCGAGCGAGGTCGGTGGGGGACGCGAGAGGCGAGAGGAGAAGGAACGCGAGGAGGGCGCAGCGGACGGATCGTGGCATGGCGGGCACCAGAGGGGCAGCGGGGGCTGAGGAGAGGATCGTAATGGATCCCCGGGGAATCAGGCGACCCGAATGGTAGCGGCGCGCCTCCGAGCGTTGGTGACGGGGTCGGGCGGGCGAAGCGGGTCGATCGGGCCGCGCTCGCTCAGGCAGTCCTCGCTCGGGGTGGGGCGAGGGGGTTGCGGTGGGGAGCGTTGGTGGGGTGGTGCGTGGGCGGCTCGCTGCGGAACTCGCTCGGCGCGGCCCGATCGACCCGCTCCGCCCGCCTGGAGGCCACGATGCGTGCGCGGACTCGGGGGTCGAGAAGAGAGAGAAGAGAGAAGGTGGCGCTGCGCGCTCTCATGAATCGTCGGGGCGTACCGCGCGAGCTTTCGCCGGAATTCCAGATTCGCGCCGAACCTGGAGACGACTCGATCGATCGAAGCGGCATGAGCGAGCGAAAGCACCAGAAGACGTTCCGACCGTCACGACTGGGTGGACGAGGATGACCGTGTCCGCCGGTCTTTGCGAAGCTCGGACACGTTGCGTTGGACGGGACGAAGATGAAGGCGAACGGCAGCAAGCACAAGGCGATGAGCTTCGATCGATTGGAGAAGGAGGAAGCGCGGCTTCAGGGCGAGATCGCGAAGATGCTCGAGGACGCGGAGCGCACCGACAAAGAGGAGGACCAGCGCTACGGTCGGAATCGAAAGGGCGAAGGATTGCCCGAAGAGCTCCGTCGGCGAGAAGATCGCCTCCGCACGATTCAGAAGGCGAAGGCGCAGCTCGAAGAGCGGAGCCGAAAACGCGACCGAGAGAAGCTGGAGAAGGAACACGAGCGCCGCGAAAAGGGAGAGTCGGTGCCGAAGCGAAAGCACCCACCGGGAAAGCCCAAGCCCAAAGACCAGATCAACTTCACCGACCCGGACTCGCGCATCATGAAGGCAGGTTCGGACTTCGTTCAGGGCTACAACGCGCAGGCGGCGGTGGACTCCCAACGACGAGAATCACCGGATTCGCGTGGCCTGGCGCCCGCCAACCCCACCTGACCGCATTCGAAGTCGAACTTCGCGCTCCGCGTTCCATCCCCGGCTGAAACCACCGGCACGTTCTCGTCTTGCTCGCAGTGCGGGATCTGCGCGCGACAGCCGAGTACTCGGACACACTCCTAGTTCGTCGCGGCGGGAGTGGGGGTCGGGGCCGGAACGCCGTGGAGCTCGAGCTCGATCTTCTCGAGGTCGATCTGGATCGGCTTCGCGTCATCCTTCTTCGCGTCGGCCGGTTTGGGCGCGGGCGGCAGCGCGGACGTTCTCGCTCGCGGTTCGAGCACGACGTCGGAGACGGCCGTCTTGCGAATGTTGGTCGCATCCGGTACCGCGACGCCGGCGGGAGCCACGCCGACCTCGAGGAAGACCCGCATGTTCTTGAACAAGAGCTCGCCGGCCTTGGTGAACTCGATCGCGTGGGTCAGGTCGATGCCGGGGCCCGACTCCCACACCGCCGCGACGTCCCCGCGGCCCACGCGCGTCCACCCCTGCATGATGCCGTGTCCCTTCACCCGCATGAACGTGTTCAATGGCTTTGGCGTCACGCCGGAAGACGCCTGCGCCAGGTACGTCGTGGGCGCATGCACGTCGTAGCAGACGGCGATCCGACCCGACTGCAGAGCCGTGCGGAACGACGCGCGATAGTCGCCGAGCCGCGCGTCGTACGCCGTCTTCGCCGCGATCGCGGACGCCTTGGCCGCGGCGGCCTTCTCCATCGCCTCATCAAGCTGCTTCTTGGCGGCCGCAACCTCGTCCGGCGTGGCCTTCGGGTCCTTCTTCAAGGCCGCGTGCTTCTCGGTCGCGGACTTCTCGACCTTCTCCGCATCGGCCAGCGCCTTCTCCTTCTTCTGCAGGTCGTCGAACAGCATCTCGACGTCGACCTTGATCGACTCCGCGTCCGCGAAGTCGCCCCAGTAGTAGCCGAACGCCTTCGCGATCGAGAGCGGCTTGCGCGCGTCGCCGAGGTGCGGCGGCACGGTGGCTTCGACCGTTCGAGACTCGCCGGCGAGCACGCTCTCGCGCCGGGCGCGGCCGCCGCGGGACTCCCAGACGATCCAGTTGCGCGGCGGCTTCAAGTCGCCGGAGACGTCACGGGCCGTTGGCGCGAAGTACGAATGGACCGTCAGCGTCGCCGGTCGGGCCTTGAGCGTGACGCCGGCGGACGCCTCCGCGTTGGAACCGGCGACACCGGCGCGCGCCGCCAGCGCGTTCTCCACTTGTTCGTCTCGATCCCCCTTGTTCGTCCCGTTCCCTTCGTTCGTTCCGCAGCGAGCTTCCCGGCGCACGAGCACGATCGCGGTCAGCATGCGGCTCGTCGGTTGGACCTCGCGTCCTTCTTCCGTCGGGACGCTCTCGGCGCGGAAACGCACGCGGATGCGGTTGTGCGACGGGAAGCCGACCACGAGCGTCTTGTTGCTCTGCAGTCCTTCCAGCCGGAGCGCGTCCTCGCGGAGCGCCCGCACTTGGGCGGCCAGCGCCACCGCGTTGAACGCGCCCTCGCCGGCGACGGCGGCGGCGAGGCTCCGCATGCGCGCGGTCATGCGATCGATCGTCTGCGCGGTCTCGGGCGGCGACACCGACGCGATCAGGAACTCGTTCGAGTTCTCGCCGCCGAACGTGATCTCCGCCAGCGCGTCGTGCTGGTGGTAGCGCGTGAACCAGCCCGGCTCCGCGGTGACCGTGAAGTGGACCTTGTAAGGGACGTAGTCGCCGACGATCCCGTCGTCGTAGCGATAGAAGTCGACGTTGTAGTACTCCTCGAGGTTGACCATGTAGGTCTTGTAGGCCGCGACGAGCGTGGCCACCTGGTCGGGCGCCAGCGAGAACGGGGTGCCGGAGCGTGCGAACACCTTCGCCATCTCCATCGCCACGTCGGCGGGAGTCTGGAGTTGGGCGGGGAGCGCCTCCGGCACGTCGGGCGACTGGAACGTCCGGGTCTGCTCGCTGAGCAGCTCGTGCTCGGCCCTCCGATTCTGGATGACCTCGGTCGTCGGTCTCGCGTCGGTCGAGCGCGTCTGCTGTACGGTGCGGTCGTTCGCGGTCAAGGCGCGTTCGACCTCCGTGGCCGCCGTTCGCGTTCCCGCGACGTTCGCGGCCAGCGCCGCCTCGAAGGCCCGGTACTGAAGGTCGGTGATCCCGATCTGCGGCTTCATGATCTCCGCGATCAGGTTTGCTTCCTTCCGATAGTCGCCGAACTGGAGGCGCGAATCCCCGTCGATCTCCGACTCGATCGGGGCGAACGTCGGGGAGGAGATCCCGACGTATCCGATGGCGTCGTGGACGCTCGCTTCGTCATGGAACCAGAAGTCTTTCAGGTTGAGGCGGGTGTCGGGGATCGACACGCACGCGCCGGCGGCCGCGAGGCCGGCGAGCATCAGGATCATCGATCGAGTCAAGGGAACACCTCCTGGATGGGTTCGGGATGATGGACGACTTCCATGTCGCGAGAACGGCGCGGCTCGCGCCGACCCGCCACGTTTCCCGCCGACCGCGGGAATCGCGTACGATCCCGCGATGATCCGCGTCGCCGCCGCCGTCGTCCTCCATCGTGGTCTCGGAGCGGACCTCGAGGTACTGCTCGTCGAGCGCTCGCCGAAGCTGCGCTTCCTCGGCGGCTACCACGCGTTCCCGGGCGGCGTCCTCGAGCGGGACGAGGCGCCGGAGGACGCGGCGTGTCGCGAGCTGTTCGAGGAGACCGGGGTGCTCCTCGCCGGCGGGCTCGCGGACCACGAGCGACGCGGGCTGCGGAGCGAGCTGCTCGATGCGGACCGTTCGCAGGAAGCGATCGAAGCGTGGCATCGATGGCGCGCCGACGCGGTTCGTCCGTCGCTCGCGCCGTCGCCGCTGATCGAGCTCGGTCGCTTCCTGACCCCGCCGTTCGCCCCCGTCCGCTACGACACGTGCTTCTACCTCGCGGCCATGCCCCACGACGCGGAGGTCGAGATCGTGCCCGGCGAGCTCGTGGCGGGAGGCTTCATCCGACCGGACGAGGCGTGCCGGCGCTGGCGCGCGGGAGAGCTTCGCGTCGCGCCCCCGGTCTTGATCCTGCTCGAACTCCTCGCCGAGCACGGCGTCGAGGCGTTCGCCGCCCACGTGGGGGCGATCCAGGCGCGGGCCGAGGCCGGCGACTTGATGCCGGTCCGTTTCACGCCCGGCGTGGTGATGGCGAGCCTGGCCACCGACACCCTGCCTCCCGCCACGACGACGAACGCGTATCTCGTCGGCGGGGAGCGTTTGCACGTGATCGATCCGGCGCCGGTGGACCGCGCGGAGCAGCGGCGCCTCATCGAGCTGATCGAGCGGCGGACCGCCGGCGGAGCACGGCTCGAGTCGGTGCTCCTCACGCATCACCACCCGGATCACGTCGGCGCGGCCGCGGTCGTCGCGCGGCGGTTCGGCGTGCCGATCCGGGCGCACCGGTTCACGCTCGAGCGCGTTCGCGAGCCCGGGCTCGCGACGGCCGAGCTCACCGATGGCGACCGTGTCGATCTCGGCGTCGCGCCGGACGGGCGCGCGGGATGGACGCTGCGCGCGCTCTTCACGCCGGGCCACGCGCGCGGGCACCTCTGCTTCCACGAGGATCGGTACGGCAGCCTGTTCGCGGGCGACATGGCGTCGACGATCTCGACGATCGTGATCGATCCGCCGGAAGGACACCTGCGGACGTACCTCGACAGCCTCGAGCGCCTGCTCCGCGAACCGATCGCGACCCTCTATCCCGCCCACGGCCCGCCGGCTCCGTTCGGGAGGAAGGTGATCGAGCACTACGTCGCTCACCGTGCGGAGCGGGAGGCGAAGCTCGTCGCCGTGCTCCGTGCCAGCGGATCGATGGGGGCGGCCGCGGCGGACGAGGCGACGGAAGCCGACCTCTTGCCGCGCGTCTACGACGACGTGGACGCAGCGATGTTCCCGGTCGCCGCGCGGTCGCTGCGGGCCGGGCTCGAGAAGCTCGCGGAGGAGGGGCGGGTCGCGGCGGGGCGGGTCGGGTGGCGGCTCGTGACGGAGTAGGTGCGCCGCACTACGCCGATCAAACGCGCGTCAGGTCCTCGGGGCCGAACGATTCCGGGAGGAGCGCGGCCAGCGTCGTCTCTCGGAAGCGGCCGCTCGCGTCGGCGAGGAGGACGGCGAGGTCCGGCGCGAACTCGCGCGCGACCTGGCGGCAGGCGCCGCACATCGACGCCCCGGGTCCGCTGGCGACCGCGAGCGCCCGGAAGTCCCGCCGGCCCGCGGCGACCGCCGTGAAGATCGCGATCCGTTCGGCGCAGGTGGTGAGCCCGTATGACGCGTTCTCCACGTTCGCCCCGGTGACGACGCCGGCGTCGTCGAGGAGGAGCGCCGCGCCGACCGCGAACCGGCTGTACGGGGCGTACGCCGCCTCGCGCGCGGCGACCGCGCGGCGCACGAGGTCGGTCTTCTCGGACGGCAAGAGCTCGCTCGGCACGCTCGTTCCTCCACGGTTCCTCGAGCCGTGAGCCGGCCCCGCGACGCCGCATCGTAGCGCGTCGCGCCGAGGGTACGATCACGCGGATGTCCGACGCCTTCGTCGACGCCAACGACCTGGAGCGGATCGCGCGCGCCCTCGCGCGGGCCGAGAGCGTCCTCTTCATCACCGGGGCCGGCGTCTCCGCCGACTCCGGGCTGCCGACCTATCGCGGCATCGGCGGCCTGTACGACCGCGGTCTCACCGAGGAGGGCGTCCCGATCGAGGTCGCCCTCTCGGGAGAGATGCTCCATCACGACCCCGCGCTCTGCTGGAAGTACATCGCGCAGATCGAGGCGGCGTGCCGCGGGGCGCGCCCGAACCGTGCGCACGAGCTGATCGCGGAATGGGGGCGGAGGATCGAGCGGGTCTGGGTGCTCACCCAGAACGTCGATGGGTTCCACCGCGCGGCCGGGTCCGAGCGCCTCATCGAGATCCACGGCCGGGTCCAGGACCTCCACTGCACGCGCTGCGCCTACGAGGTCGAGGTCGAGGACTACGCCGGCCTCGAGATCCCGCCGGCCTGCCCGGAGTGCGGCGGTCTCGTGCGCCCCGCGGTGGTGTTGTTCGGCGAGATGCTGCCGCACGCCGCGGTCGACACCCTGCGCCGCGAGCTGTCACGCGGGTTCGACGTCGTCTTCTCGATCGGCACCACGAGCGTCTTCCCGTACATCGCGGAGCCGGTGCTGCGGGCCCGCCGCGACGGGCGGCTGACCGTCGAGATCAACCCCGGGAGGACCGACGTCTCGGCCTTGGTCGACGTCCGCGTGCAGGCCGGAGCGCGGGACGCGCTCGCGAGCATCTGGGCGCGGTACGCCGGCTCGTGAGGGAGCGGCGACGAAGCGAACGGGAGCGGAGACGAGATGGCGCGGGAGCGGAGAGGATGACGAACGAGGGACGACCGGATGCGGCGGCTCGATCTCCTTCCGACCGAGAGGCGATCGCCGGCGCCTCCCGACCCCCGACGTCTTCCGTGTCCGGCGCGAGACGTCGTTTGCTCTCGGGTGTCGACCGCGAATAAGATCACGGTCATGTCCCCGTCACCGAACCCCGAGCTCGCGCGAATCCTGGAGGTAGCCGCCCGACTCCAGCAGTTGGTGCCGGATGCCATCTTGGTCGGCGGCACCGCGGCGGCCGTCCACGCGGGCCACCGCGTTTCGTACGACGACGACCACGTCGTCGCGGAGCTCCGCGAGCGGTTCGACGAGGTGCTCGGCGCGCTCGAGCAGACGGACGGCTGGATCACCGCGCGGGTCAAGCGACCGGTGCTGATCCTCGGCCGACTGGACGGAGTCGAGACGGGAATCCGCAACCTGATTCGCCGGCGGCCGCTCGAAGTCGAAGAAGTCCAGATCGGGACTCGCACGGTCCGGGTGCCCACGCTGGCCGAGACCGCCCGGGTCAAGGCGTGGTTGTGTCTGATGCGGAACGCGACGCGCGACTACCTGGACTTCGTCGCTCTCGCGGACCGACTTGGAGACGATGCGGCGGCCGACCTCGTCTTGTCGATCGACGCCTACTACGCCGATCAGATCGGCGAGAGCGGCCGCCGCATCGCGACCCAGGTCGCCCGGCAGCTCGCCGAGCCGAAGCCGGACGATCTCTCGGAAGTCGATCTGCCGACCTACCGCGAGCTCGATCGTCGCTGGCACGACTGGGGCGCGGTGGCCCACGCCTGTCGCCGCGTCGCCGCGCGCGTGCTCGACCGCCTGGTGGAGGAAACGGCGTGAAGTACCGGTACCTCGACGTCGCCGTGGAGACCCGTCCCGAGGACCTGCCTTCGGCCGCGATCGTCGACCTCCTCGAGCGCGGCGACCTCGATGACTGGCGACCGATCGCTGCCGCGGTCGCCGCCGATCCACGGGGAGCGTTCGCCGAGCGCGTCGCGCGTCTCGTCGACGCGTACCCGATCTACGGTGCTTCGCCGCTCTGGCGGGCCTGGATCGAACGTCAGCGGGCCCGCGCGGAAGGTCCCCTGGCGGTGGCCACCGACCAACCCGCGACGCTCACCGAGCTGCGCCATCGCGCCGGCCTGACCCGACTCGAGGTCGCGGAGCGGCTCGGAATGTCCGAGTCCGATCTCTCGAAGCTCGAGCGCGGCCGCGACCTGTCCGCCTTTGGCCTGCGAGCGTACGCCGAGGCGCTCGGCGCACGACTGCGGATGATCGTCGAACGGAACGGAAAGGAAACGGAGATCCGGCTGGGCGAACCCCCTCGACGCAGGAAGCCCGACCGTTGACGTTCGACCCGGCGCCGCGACCGGGTGGACGAACGGAGCACCGGCTCGACCCGAAGAAGAACGTGGCGATACCGCGTGGAACGGGGACGCGACGGTCGCCGTGTTCGGCCGAGGATGGGTGATGCGGTAGCGCGACTTGCTCTTGGGAAGGGGGAGGAACTTGGCGCGCGAATTCGACAGTGACCGTGGCGACGCCCGCGCCGCGTGGCCACGGCCACGAGTCTGGGCGTCGATTCCTGACGACGGGGACAGGAGGAACGACGTGGTACGCGGGAGCGGGGACGAAGAGCTCTACAGAGTGATACCGCGTGGAACGGGGACGGACGGTCGCCGGCCGCGCGTCCGATGCCAAGACAAGAGTCGAGGTCGTTCGACGCGGCGACTTGACCTTGGTTCGAACGAAGATAATCTATGCCCTAATGCTGAGCCGACCTTCGACGACCATGCGCAAGCGACCGGGGCCCAAGCCGAAGCGGGGGTCGGGGGTGTCCCATCATGCGCGGGAGGCGATCGACGGACGGACGGTCCACGTGACGGTGAAGCTGAGAGGGGGGTTGCCGAAGCTGCGGAACAAGCGGGCGTATCGCACCCTGCGCGAG
>CAZYQW010000085.1:0-10631 GCA_964649825.1 uncultured Phycisphaeraceae bacterium
GCGCCGAGCGAGTTCCGCAGCGAGCCGCCCACGCACCACCCCACCAAATCTCCCCAACGCAACCCCCTCGCCCGCACCCCGAGCGAGGACTGTCCGAGCGAACGCGGCCCGATCGACCCGCTCCGCCCGCCCGACCCCGTCATCAGCACTCTTGCCGTGCTCTTGCCGTGCTCCCGCGAAGACTCGGACACCTCTAGCCCCCGTCGGCGAGCGTCTCGATTCGGTAGAGCGCCGGACCGGTCCGCAGATAGAGCGCGCTTCCCGCGACCGCGGGCGACGCCATCAGCCCGTCGTCGAGCTCGTTCGTCGCGAGGAGGCGGAACTCCGGGCCCGCGGCGATGACGTAGCTCCTCCCTTCCGAATCGAACAGGTAGATGCGCTCACCCAACGCGATCGGCGAGGCCCAGAACTCGCCGCCGAGGCGCTCGCGATACCGCGGCTTGCCGGTGCGCGCGTCCAGACAGGTCAGGATGCCCCCCTCGGAGGCGAAGTACAGCTCGTCACCGACGAGGATCGGCGACGGCGACTTCGGGACGTTCTTGTCGTGACGCCAGACGACGTGGGTGTCGGTGACGTCTCCGGCGCCGTCGCCCCGGACCGCGAGCAGGCTCGCCACGTCGAAGCCAGTCATCAGGAAGACGAGCCCGTGGCCGGCCACCGGCCGAGCGGCCATCGAGTACCCGGGATGACGCACCTTCCAGATCTCCCTCCCGGTCCGGGGCTGGTACGCGATCGTCGCCTCGGCCCCGACCGAGACCAGCCGCGGCTCGTCGCCCGCGTGGATCAAGTACGGAGTGTCGTACGCTTTCCGTTGGTCCGGGCTGAGCGTCCCGTAGTCGGTCGAGCGCGCCGCCTTCCAGGCCGTCTCGCCGGTCTCCGCGTCGAGCGCAATGACGTACTGCTGGTCGCCGCCGTCCTGATGGAAGATCAGGAGGTCGTCCCAGAGGACCGGCGAGGAGCCCGCTCCGACGATGTGATCGATGACCAGGTCGCGGCGCTCCCAAACCGTCTCGGCCGTGCTCGTGTCGAGACACGCGGTACCGTCGCTCCCGAAGTGGACGAAGACCCGGTCGCCGCGCAGGGTGGGTGAAGGCGACGCGTAGCTGTTCAACCGGTGGATCTGGGGCGGTGTCTCCACGTCGAACAGCTTGCGGTGGTGCAGCACGGCGCCGCTCGCCTGGTCGATCGCGACGACGAAGCGCTGACGACCGTCCTCCGTCGCCGTCGTCAGCCAGATGCGGCCGTCCGCGATGACCGGAGTCGACCATCCGCGGCCGCGCAGCGTCGTCTTCCAGGCCACGTTCCGGGTCTCGCTCCACTCGAGCGGGAGGTCGCCCGCCGGCACGTGGCCATCCCACGTCGGACCGCGGTAGTCGGGCCAATCGACCCCACGCGCGGGCACCGCCGGCGCGGCCGCGAGCGCAGCGGCGAGCACGAACGCATTCCGTCTCTGCCACGGCACGGGTGAACGACGCATCGGCGCTCCATCGGGTCGGGACCGGCCGGCATGATAGCTCGTTCGCTCCCGCCCGGCGTCACGCGTCCGTCACAGGTCGCCGCGGGGAGTCGCTCGAATTCGTGGCTTGGCCCGCGAAACCCCGTTCCTTCGTCACTCCTGGCGCGTCTTGTCCGCGGGCCGCCGCCCATGACCTCGATCCATCACTGCCCATCCCCCCCCAACCCCACGATCTGGAGGAGATTCCGATGAGATTCGTGTTCACTGTGCTCGCCGTGTCGATCCTGTCGCCGGCCGCGCCGTCGCAGATCTACCGGTTCGACATGGGGCCCGACGGCGCTCCGTCGGACGTCGAGTCGACCTGGCTGCCGGTCAAGCCGGACACGCTCTACAACAGCGTGCAAACGCCGCACTACGGTTGGGACGGCGCGAGCGCCGCGCCGGAGGGTACGAAGAGCTGGCCGGAGCTGCACGCGAACATCGCGCACACCTCGAAGGACGCCGTCTTGAAGGACTCGGTCGTCACGACGACGAAGAACGAGTGCGTGTTCCGCGTCGACCTCGGTCCCGGCAGCTACCGCTTCGTTGCGTACCTCGGCGACGTCGGAGCCCCGAACGAAGTCTGCAGCTTGGGGACGTCCAACACGCCGCTGGAGGGCCTCGAGATCGCGGTCGACACCGGCAACCCCGCGTCCACGACGGTCGTGGCGAGCGGACTGGTGTCGCGCACGATGATGTCCAAGGCGGCCGGCGACGAGTTCGAGAAGTTCAGTGCGTCCGGCGAGTGCATGCCGACGTCGAGCGGAGGCTACCTGAAGCACCGGTTCTCGTTCACCGTCCCCGCCGGCGGCACGAGCGTCGGCATCCACTTCCGCGCGGGCACGTCGGTCGGGAGCCACAACTCGATCCAAGGCCTCGAGGTCTACGCCGCGCTTCCGTTCCCCATCGGCTACGACCACGGGCTCGACATGTTGGTCGATCGGCTCGGCTCGACCGACGTCGAAGTGACCGAGTTCCTCGCCGCGATGGGCATCCACGATTACGTTGCCGCTCACGATGCCGCGGTCCTGATCGGCGACACCTTGACCAAGGCGACCGCCCTGCTGTGGCTCGTCGGGTGGCTCGACGGGTCCGAGGAGGCGCGCCTCGACCCCGCCACCAACGCCGACGTGTACGACCCCCGCGACCTGGACCTCGACGTGGCGATCGGTCTGCTCGAGTCCTTGGCCCCGAGCGACGTCCGCGTGGCGGAGCTGCTCGACAACGCGCGTGACTTCAAGCTGGCGCGATTCCACGACCGCGCGCGCGGCTATGACGATTCGCTGATTCCGGGTTCGCTCCAGACGATGGGCAAGATCACCGGGATCGTCCGCAACCTCGGCGCGGCGGAGCTCCTCTATCGTCAGATCCAGGGCGACCTCTTCGACGCCGATGACCCGACGATCGAAACGAGTCCGCTCTACCCCCGTTCCGAGTATCTCCGCGCGGTGCAGTACTATGGACGCGCGACGAAGCTCGGCCCGAATGGCGCCGGCATGCCCAAGAACCCGACCAACTACTGGCACGAGATCATCGCTCGCATCGCGAATCGCGGCGACCTCTTCCCGAAGGCGGCGACCGCGCGCATGTTCCATTGGATCGCAGAGGCTTATCCGAACCTGGACGACGATCCGATCGTCAGCCATTGGCAAGGCAACCTGCCCCACACGTACCATCCATCGGAGGTCTGGTGGACCGAGTTCCTGGCGCCGGAGGACACGTCGTCGGCCCCGGACTGGGCACGGCACATGCGCGCGTACCTTCACTCGTCGAACGAGGCGACGCGTTGGTGGACGACGCGACGCCTCCTCGACGGCGAGCTCGGCACCGGCGACGGCGACGACATCGAGCTGGTGGCGAACCTCTGGGTGGTTCCGCGGGCGTACTCGCCGGATACGACCTACGAGGCGGAGTCGGAGACACAGGCGGACCTGCGGCACGCGAACGATATCGTCCTGTTCGGACCGAACGTCGATCCGATCCAAGGCTACTTCAAGGGCGCCGGCGACGTCGAGCACGCGGGCGAGTACACCAACAACCCCCTGTTCGCGATGCTCCCCGCCCGCTACGGCGACCCGAACTACCTCGAGTTCCCGATGCGGATCCTGCGCAACACGTTCACGACCGACGACGCACCGTGGTGGAAGGACATCGACACGACGAGCAGCGAGCAGTGGCACTTCCGGAGCTACGTCTTCGGCGCCTCGGCCGTCCAAGAGACGAGCTCGGGCAACCCTTACACGCAGGACATGCCGATCAACCTCCGATCGATCATTCCGGTCCTGTTCCTCCTCGACTACGGCCAAGACACGCTCGTCATCGATCAGGTCGTCAAGCTCGCGAAGTCGTGGCGAACCGCGGCGCTGACCCCGTACGGATCCGCGCCGAAAGAGAAGCCGATCGGCATCCCTCCGGCGGGCCTCAGGACCGACGCGGCCAACTACGGCGTCTACGGCGTCTTCGACGCTGGAGAGCAGAAGTGGTGGAGCAACGGTTACGACTCCGCGCCGGATCGGCTCGGTTACGTCTACACCCTGCTCTACTCGGCGTACCGGTACTCGCCGGAACCACTGAGCACTCGGGTCGAATACCTCCGACCGATCTACGAGGCCGGCACGTTCATCAAGAGCACGGCCGGCGACCCGACCACGACGCCGGGAACCTCCGCCTGGTCGGCGGGGGTCTACCAGAAGGTGGTCGCCACGAGCTTCTTCGAGGCGCGCGACGCGTTGTACACCCACTTCGTCACGACCCAGGCCGGACAGGACTCCTACGACCACTGGATGCGGAACGCCGGCACGGGGTTCGTCAAGTTCGTGCTGCTCGAGAACAAGGCGGTGGTCTCCACCATCATGCAGACGGGAAACGACTGGCTGTCGTACTTCTGGCCGCTCGGAACCTCGACCGTCGCGTACAACGACCGCGCCTACCTTCAAGTGCAGGGCACCCTCGGCGAGCTCTACTCGTTCATGACCGGAGGCCTCGGCACGAACCACACCCGTCCGATCGTGACCTGGGAGAACCGGGACTCGACGCCGGTATCGCCGGTCGACATCGCGCCCCTGGTGAATCTGAAGCCGGACCACGACGGGACCCAGTTGATCCTGCTCGTCTACAACTTCGGCGCGGCGGCGGACGACGTCACGTTCCGGATCTGGGACCGCATGAAGTTCGGCTCCTACCGGGTTCGCTGGGGCCTCGCCGACGCGCAAGACTTGCCGACGCTTCCGGCGAGCGTGGCTACGTTCACGTACGACCGGCCCGGGTCCCTGTGCACGGTCCAGAACGTCCCGAAGGACCAGGTGACGTCGATCCACCTGACGCTGCTGAACGAGGATCCAGCCCCGGCCGTCGATCGACCCGACCCCGCGGTCGGTCTCCGCGACGCCGCGTGGAACGCGGACAAGTCGGGCATCTTCGTCAAGGTCCACAACGTCGGCCGCCAGGCCACGAACGGATCCGTTCTCGTGGAGTGCCGTCAGAACGGCGTTCCGCTCGGCTCGAACAGCGTGTCGAGCATTCCGGCTCCGTCGGCGCTCTACCCCTCGCGCAGCCCGGATGTCCCCGTCGCGACCCCCGGGGTCGACCCGGCCAAAGCGGTCGAGCTCTTCCTCACCTACAACGACACGATGGGCGAGATCTCGACGGTGAACAACGTCGCGGTCGGCGTCGTTCCCGCCGAGCGGCTGATCCAGTACGGGAACGCGTGCTCGGGATGCTCGGGGCCGATCCCGCAGATCGGCGCGAACTCCGATCCGTACGTCGGGAACGGGACCTTCGCGATCGAGCTCACGAACGGCCCGACCGGCTCGAGCGTCGAAGCGTGGCTCTTCAGCAGCTTGAGCTCGGGCAGCGCGCCGTACAAGTGCGGCCAGTTCCTGGTGGGACCGCTCACCATCGATCCTGTCGTCTTCGACATCTCGCTGACCGGATCCGTGTCGGTCCCGCTCCCGCTCCTGAACCCCGCGCTCGCGGGAGCGCACGCGTTCTTCCAGTGGATCGTCATCGACTCGAGCTCGGCCCCGACCTGCTATTCGCTCTCGAGCGGTCTCGAGATGGTCGTCGACGACGCGTTCTGACGACGCTGCCGTTCCGTCGGAGCGGCGGCCCTTCCGGCGCCGCTCCGACCTCGCCCCCGCGCGCGAGGCTCGCTGGGCCGCGAGATCGAAGAAATGGAGCCGGGGATGAGAATCGAACTCACAACCCCCGCTTTACGAAAGCGGTGCTCTACCGTTGAGCTACCCCGGCTCGTCCGCGCCGCGGGGCGACCCCGCGGCGATGAGCCGGGAGTTCTAGCAGATCCCCCGGCGCCAAAAAAGAGCCCTTCCGCGCTTCAGCCGCCAACCCGCTCGCCGGGCCCCGGCTCCGTCTGCGGAACGAAGTCCAACGCCACCCCGCGCGGCACCAACCCCGCCGCGGCGCCGGCCTCGAGCAGCTCCACCGCGGCCGCGCGGCCCTCGTCACCGAGGTCGATGGTGAATCGGTTCACGTACATCCCCACGAACCGGTCGTTCGTCCAGTCATCGATCCCGCGCCCGAACTGCTGCGCATACGCCAGGGCCTCCCCTCGATTCTCCAGCCCCCACTCGATGGAGCGCCGCAGGACCCGCTGGATCTTCGACTGCACCTCCTCCGGAAGGTCGCGCCGCACCGCGTTCACGCCGAGGGGAAGAGGAAGCCCGCCGTGGTTCAGCTTCCACCACTCGCCGAGATCCTCGACCTTGTACATGCCGTGATTGGCGAACGTGATCTGCCCCTCATGGATCAAGAGGCCCGTCTCGATCTCTCCGGCCACGATCGCGGGGAGGATCTGATCGAACGGCATCACCTTGGTCTTCACGTTCGGGGCGTAAAGCTTGAGAACGAGGAAGGCGGTCGTCCGCTCGCCGGGCACGTGGATCAGGGTGTCCACTCCGAGCTCGTCCTCGATGAAGACGCGGTTCGAGACGATCAGGGGCCCGTAGCCGTCCCCCACCGACGCCCCGCAGCTCGTCAGCCGATAGCGATCCGCGAGGAACGCGTACGCGAAGAGCGACAACGCCGTGACGTCGAGCTCCCGGTTCTCGGCGCGCTCGTTCAGGGTCTGGATGTCCTGGAGGACGTGCTCGAACTCGAGACCCTCGGTGTCGATCTTGTCCTTGGCCAACGCGCAGAACATGAACGCGTCGTCGGGATCCGGGCTGTGACCGAGCGTGAGTTTCTGCGTGACCATCGTGGTGGATTCCTGACCAACTGGGCAAACCGGCGAGTCTATCCCATCGACCCGATCAATCGAAGCGTCGCGCCCGATCCGTCGGTTCCGGCGCGGGCCCTTATGTCTAGGACGGCAGCACGATCCCCTCCTCGACCGCGGCTCCCAAGTGGCGGGTGAAGAGGTCTTCGGCCTCGCGAAGCGTGTCCCACAGATCGGCCTCATCGACCCGGCCCGGTGCGAAGACCAGGAACAGGAGGGCGCGGGTGTCCGGGCCGACCTGTGCGCGACGGGAGTCGCGCGTCGGATTGCCGAACGGACCCATCGCGTCACAGACGGCGATCCGTCCCTCGAGATGGACCACGTCCCCCGAGTTCGTCTCGTACTCCTCGCCCGCCCGTCCGAGTCGGATCTCGACGTCCCCGCGAAGCGGCGCCCGGTCGTACAGCCCGACCGGGAGCAGCCGGCGGAGCTGGACCAAGTTCGCCGCGTCGACCGCGGCGTTGATCGCGGGAAACGGCTGGCCGCGGAGGGCGCGGCGGAGCAGCGCCTCCGACGAGGGCCTCGTCTTCGTCGGGTCGATGCCGAGGGAGCGGTAGAGCTCGCGCGCGGCCGCCACGCCGGGAATCGATCCGACGTCGAAGTCGCGATAGGCGGATCGGTACGAGTCGGCCGCCCGGGCGGCTTCCGCCGCGAGCGACTCGTCGCCCTGGGCCACTCGCGCGTCCTGGAGCGCGAGCAGGCCGACCCGCAGCGCTCCCTCCAGGACGCGATCGATGCGCGCGTTCACGAGGCGTGTCCTTCGACCCCGCGTGCGCCCCCGCGGCGTGGCAATCGTGGCACGAGGAGGCGGCGCAGGATCAATTCGGACTCAGGTTCTGCGGGTTCAGGCGGTCGAGCATCCGCGCCTGGCGCCGGTGGAAGTCGCACGATCGAAGCCATTGCAACACGTACGAGTAACGCTCGACCTGATCGTCGGCGTTCAGGACCCGCTGTTTGAGCGCGATCGGCGCCACCGCCATGACGCGACCCGCAAGCTCCGCCGCGATCGGAGCCGCCTGGTCGTCTCGTGCGAACCCGGGGTCGGTCAGGACCGTCGAGCAGAGCGCGGAGATCTCGGCGAACGTGGCCGCGAGCGCCGCGGGTTCCGAGCACTGCTCGGGAAGGTCGTCGACGCGCCCGATGCGATACGGCATCTCGCGCACGATCTCGAGGAGTCGGACGCGTGCGATCCCGCGCAGGACGATCTCGGCGCTGCCGTCGGGTCGCGGACGATGCGCGACGATCGTGCCGACGCCGAACGTCGGCTCGACCTCGGGATTCCCGTAATAGGTGTCCTCCCAGCCTGCCGCGAACCGCGGCATCGCGATGAGGCGATCGCCGGCCATCGCGTCCTTGAGGAGCGCGCGGTAACGCGGCTCGAACACGTAGAGAGGCAGCAGCTCGCCCGGCAGCAGACAGACCTCCGGCAGGGGAAACAGCGGAACGAGCCCGGTGCTCGATGCGTTCGCGATGGAGGTCATGCGAGCTCGTTTCCCGCTCTCACCGGACTCGTCACGGATCCGAGCAATCCCGCTGGTAGCCGCAGTTCGGGCAGAGGATGCGGCAGTGCCGTTCGAACATCTCGGCGCCGCAGATGTCGCAACAGAACGGCGGGCTCGGGTCGGGCTGCGTCGCTTTCGGATTCGATCCGCGCGGGTTCGCGTCTGGCATTCCACGGTCCTTGGTCGAACTCGTACTCGTACGATAACCCGAACCCGGACGGACTTGCCAGCCCGGACCCGTGGCCCCGAACCCCGAACGCGCCGTACCTGGCCCACCCACGCCCCGAACGCTATCCTCGGACCAGTACCGACCGCGGAATCCGATACGATGAACACGCTCCTCGCCGCCCTCGTCCTGCTCGTCATTGCCGGTCCTGCCGTCGCGTCCGATCCGCTCACACCGGGCGCGGACGTTCCTCGGATCGAGCCGACGGAATGGATCAACCACCCGAAGGTGGCGCAGGAGTCCCTGAAGGGTCGGGTCGTCGCCTACCTGTTCCTCCGCATCGAGGACGAGGACTGCCTCTTCTTCCTGGAGGGATGGGCCGAGCTGCGCCGCCGCTTCGTGATGCGACCCGTGACGTTCTTCGCGATCACGAACGAGGCGCCCAACTTCGTCAAGGAGCAGCTCGAGACCGAAGACATCACCTCCCCGATCCTGATCGACGCCAGCGATCAATCCGCCAAGGACTTCGGCGTCCAGCTCTTCCCAACCGTGTTCCTCCAGGGCGCGAACGGGACGATCGAGTACTACGGTCAACCGGGATCGACGGACCAGATCGCCGACGCCATCATCGAGGCGCTACGCGGCGCGCACGAGTTCCCGACGCTCTCCAAGCGGCAACGCGCGATCTCGGGCCACGTCGACAAGTGGAAGCTCGGCCTCGCCTACGCGGCGATCGAGAAGGAACTCGCCAAACCGAAGATCGAGGAGGCGGACAAGAAGCTCCTCGTCGACACGAAAACGCTCATCCTGTGGGTCACCGATCGACTCCGCGCGGCGGCCGAGGGCGCGATCGAGGAGGAAGAGTGGCTCGACGCGGTCGTCGCGCTGTCGCGCCTCGTCGACGAGCACGAAGGCGTGCCGGGGGCCGAGACCGCGGCGGGGAAACTGAGCGAACTGAAGGCGCGCGAGGAGTTGAAGGACGAGGTCGCCGCCGCCTTGGAGTTCGCCAAGGGCGATCGTTTCGAACGGGATCGCAACTGGAAGAACGCGCACCGCGAGTACGCGTCCCTCGCGAAGAGCCATCCGGACACGCTGGCCGGCGCGCGGGCGAGAGACCTGGCGATCCTGCTGGAGAGCCGCGCGAAGCGGTGATCCACCCGCCGCTCGCCGTCAGAACGGCCGGCGCGTCACCGCGAACCCGCCGTCGACGATCAGCGTGGCGCCGGTGATCCAACACGCGTCGTCCGACGCGAGGAACGCGACCGCCGCCGCGACGTCCTGCGGGAACGCCGGACCCTGCGTCAGCGCGCGTCCGCGCGCCGGGTCGAGCCCCTCCTCGAACTTGTGCGTGATGCCGCCCGGCAGCACCGCGTTGACGCGGACGTTCTGCGCCGCGAGATCGCCGGCGAGGCTCTTGACCATTGCCGTCGCGGCGGCCTTGGAGGTGTTGTACGCGAGCAGCCCGGGGCCCGGGACCACGGCGCCGAAAACGGCCGTCGTGATCACGATCACGCCGCCTCCGCGGGCGCGGAACGCGGGAATCGCGGCGCGCGAGGTCTCGAACGCGGTGCGGAGGTTCGCGTCGAGCATCCGCTCCATCGCGGCGCGATCGGTCTCCGCGTGACCGCCGCCCTCGTAGGCGCCGGCCGTGTTGACGAGCACGTCGACCCCGCCGAACGACGAGACCGCCTCGGCCACCGCCTCCTTCGCCCCCGCTTCGGACGCCACGTCCGCCCGATGGGTGCGAAACGACGCGCCGTGCGCGGCCAGCGTCTCGGCCGCCCGTGTCAAGTTCGCCTCGGAACGGGCCACGGCGACGACCTTCGCGCCCTCGTGTGCGAAGCGAAGCACCGTGGCCAGCCCCGCGCCCGCGCCCACTCCGGTGACGAGGACCACCCGATCCTCGAAGCGTCGCCCCCGCTGGGCCGCCGTCTTCATGTCGACCATCGTCTCCTCGCGTTCGGAAGGGGGTGCGAGCGCGAAGTATAGAAGGTCGTCCGCGGTTCGACGCCCGTTTCGATGGGCGAGCCCGGGGCGAGGATGCGCCGATTCTCCCCAGACGACCGGTGCCGTGCGGGCCTCCGGCATCGTCCTAGGAGTGTGTCCGAGTATTCGCGTGAGCACCGAGACCGAGCGAGAAGCCCGGTGGCGAGGAGCGAGGAGGATCCATATCAGGAGAAGATACGGTGACGACGAGCGACGACGTCCACCGGGCTTCGCAGCCGGTCGAATGCC
>CAZYQW010000086.1:0-95172 GCA_964649825.1 uncultured Phycisphaeraceae bacterium
AACGGAGTTATGGATCGGACTGAGGCACCGGCACAAACGGCGAAAGCCGCCGGCAAACGGCTACTCCCCGGCCCTACGACCACCGCGCCCGTCCTCGACTCTACCGCCCGTCCCGCGAGAAACGGAGCGGCGCGGGAGCACAACCCATGCTTGGACCGACAGACCGGTTGCAAGGATGGGAGCGAGCTTCGCTGGCGGAGTGATCGTCGTCGAGGTCAAGGAGTGAGGAGGAGATCGACCCGGTTGGGTTCTCGACGACGAGCGAAGCAGAGATCGGCGACGAGTACCCGCCAGGCGCGGGACAGGCGGGAATCATTCGGGGTGACTCAGTAGACGACCACGTCGTCGATCCTGAGCCATCCGTCCAACCCGTTCGACACTTCCACGTGCACCCATTCCCCGCGGCGGGCGAGCACGCGGAACTCCACTCCTTCTTGCAACGGTTCGTTGAACGCCGCGGCGAAGCTCTCCGCGTTCCCCATGCGAGCGACGGCGCTGTCGACGACGACCACGCCGTGCCGCGTGCGCTCGTACTCGACGTAGTCGAGGGTGAACGACAGACCGAGCAGCAACGCCCCCGTGAGCGCGACGAACGCGGGAACACGCCAACGGCGCGAATGGAACGTGCCGAGCAGGAACAGCACGAACGCGAGCCCGGAGAGCGCGACGACCGCGCGAGCGGTCGTCGGGTAGGTGAGCCACCGCCGCCAGAAGACCACGTGGTCGACGACACCCTTCGGGCGCACGCCTGCCCCGACCTGGGTCAGCGCGAAGTCGAGGTTGCTCTCGAGCAGCGGATCGGGCGCACGGTACCGCTCCGCCTGTCGGTACGCGGCGATCGCGCGGCCGAGCTCGCCGGCCCGCACGTACGCGTTGCCGAGGTTGAAGTAGACGACGCCGCTCTCGATGCCACGATCGAGGATCGCGTGGTACAGGGACGCGACGGTGAGGAAACCATCGCGCGACCGCGCCTCCACGAACCGGCGGTTCGCCTCGTCGAACTGCCGCCAGACGTCGACCTCGGCCGCCGACTCGGCCGCCGCGCCAACCACGGGGGAGGACGTCGTGCAGAACGCGAAGAGGATGGCGAGGAGCGCCCGTGTCATTTCAGCCTCCGCCGCCGGTGCAGCGCGTCGATCAGGTCGTCGAGCACGGCCGCCGACTCCGCTCCGAGCGTCGATGCCTCGCCGCCGTAGCGCAACCCATCGATTGCCGCGAGCGTATCCCTGACGCGGCCGACCAACGGCGCGTCGACCCCGACCTCTTCGAGCCGCGCCGCCGTCTCCCTCGGCGTCAGCCCGCCGGTCGGAAGATCGAGTGCGTCGGCCACCAGGGCCACGATCGAGTCGCGAAGACCGGTCGCGCCGGCCGTCACGTCGCCGCGCGCGATCGCCGTCGTCGCTTCACGCACGCCGGCCCGCGCACGGTCGGCGGCGCCGCGGCGCCGCTGCCGCGCCGCGTCGGAGTGCAAACGGCGATGCCGGGCCACCCAGAACACGACGATCCCATAGAGGACGGCGAGGAGCGGGGGCGTCGCGAACACCACGCGAGCGTCGACCGCGTCGTCCGAGACCTGCCGCGGGTCGTTCACGTTGCCGAACAACCCCTCGGCGCGCGAGAGCTCGCTCTGCCCCTCGGACCCTCGGTCGAACTTCACCACGTCGCTCGCGCCGAGGCTGCCGATGTCGTCGATCTCCAGCGGCACCGGATCGCTCTCGACGGTGCGGTAGCGTTCGGTCGCGAGGTCGAAGTACGAAAACGCGATCGGGGGGAACGAGTCGACGTCGGCGCGGCGCGCCCGGACGCTGTACGTGAAGACCGGGTTCGAGCCGGTGCGGTCGATCGTCGGCACCTCGACCTGGAACGCGTCCGCGATCGCGGGCATGGCGTTCAGATCCGGTGCCTCGATCGCGCCGAGGTTGCCGACGCCGGCGATCTCGAGGGTGAGCGTCAGCGGGTCGCCGACGCGCCCGCGGCGGGGACGGACGTCGGTGGTCACGGTGTAGTCGCGACCGAACGCGCCCGAGTACCCGTCGGGACGTCCGTTGCGCGGTGCGTCGTCGACGGCGACGGTCACCGCGTTCCCGGCCGTGAAGGCCGAGCGCGTGATCGGCCGGCTGCCGCGCACGCCGCTGATGAAGTCCCCTTTCACGGTGGCGGGCGCCAGCTCGTACGTCCCGGCCCGCTGCGGCACGAACCGCCGGCTGAGCGAGTAGACGAAATACTCGTCGTGGCGCCCCTCGAAACCGTCGACCCCCACGACGTCGGCCGGCGTCGCCGGGCGACCGTCGAGCTGGAACACCTCGGGTCCGCGCGGCCCGAGCAGGCTGAACGGTCCAAGCATCCCGGCCGCCCCGTAGCGGCGGTCGTTGATCGAGAAGCCGTGCGTCGCGCGGCCGTCGAACCTTGCGCGACGAGGCAAGAGCCAACGGTCCTCGGGGATCGACGCCAAGCCGTCGGGGACGTCGACCCAGGGGATCTGCAGCCGCGGCGGGTTCATGTACTCGATCGGGTCCTGCGCCGAGTGCGGCGCCGGGAGCTTCTTGATGAACACTCGCAGGGTCACGTCGAAGCTCTGCAGCGGGAACCGCCCCGATCGCTCGACGCTGCTGTGGAGGTGGACGAGATCCGAAGGCTCCGGCGGGATGACCTCGAGGCGGAGCTCGGGGCCGCGGTACTCCTTCCCATCGAGGCGGACGATCGCGGGCGGCACCGTCAGGTCGCCGCTCTTCGTCGGGGTGAGCGAGTAGGCGAACCGGATCGACGTGTAGGACGTGCCGCGGCCGTTCACGAAGTGCGAGAACGACCCGGCCGACTTGTCCACGAGCCGCACGTCGAACTCCGTGTACGCGGAGAGGTCCGGGTCCGGCGCATCGTCGACGTTGCGCACCTCGACGGTGTAGTCGACCGGCTCGCCCAGATAGGTCCGCTCGGAGCCGAGTCCGGCCGCGACCTGGATCTCTCCTCGCTGCGCGCGCGCGTGCGTGGCGAGCAGGGACCCGAGGATGAGGAGCGCCGGCCCGAGCGACTTCACCAGTCCTTCTCCACCGGGACGGGAACCGGCAAGAGGAGCCGTTCGATCTCCTTCAACTTCTCCTTGAACTCCTTCTCGCGGTTCAGCACGTCCTGGAGCCGCTGCTGGACCTGCTCGGGCGTCGGGCCCGGTTGCGGCTTGCGCTGATCCTTCGGCTCCTCGTCCTTGCCATCGTCCTGCTTCTCGTCCTGCTTCTCGTCCTCCTCCGGATCCGGCGGATCGTCCGGCTTCCCCTGGTCGTCCGGCTCGTCCTCCGGTTCCTTCTTCTCCTCGTCGTCCTTCTTCTGGTCCTGTTCCTGGTCCGGGCCCTGGTCCTGGTCCTGGTCCTGGTCCTGGTCCTGGTCCTGGTCCTGGTCCGGCGGCTCCTCGTGCGGGAGCTTCTCCTGGATCTCCTTCAAGAGCCGCAGGATCTCCTCCTCATCGACGAGGGCGTCGGCGAAGGCGTGCTCGTCCAGCGCCTCGACCGCGGAGGGCGCGAGCTCCGCCACCTGCGGCGCGTTCTCGACGGCCGTCTCGAGCGCCTCGATGATCGCTTTGGTCTGCTCGCGTTGCTGCTCGAGTGCCTTCCGTTGCTCGTCGTCGACGCCGTCCGGCACCGGCGCCTCGAGCTGCGCGTTCATCGGCGGGAGCTGCTGCTGCGCGTGCGCGGTCAGCAGCGGCGCGTGGGCGCCGACTCGGACCTGGTCCTCCGTCACGCGCGGCAAGGGGCGCGCCTCATCGTCCGGCGCTTCCCCGTCGACGCGCGGTTCCGTCGCCTGGATGATCCGCTCCTCGTAGGCGATCATTCGCTTCAGGATCTTGTCGAACGACGCGGCGACGCGCCACAGCGCGTCGAGCGAGTCGACCGCGCGGTGCTGCTCGGCCGGCACGCCGTCGTCATCGCCCTCCGCGAGCGTGTCGGCCGCGCTCTGCATCGCCCCGACCGCCGCGTCGAGCTGGCCTTCGAGCTGGGCCCGCGCCGCCTCGACCTGCTCCGGAGGCGGACCGGCCGCGCCGCCGCCCTGCGACTGGGCGGCCAACGCGCCGAGCACGTGCTGAAGGTGCTCCTCGAGCTTCGGCCGCGCGAGGCCGGCCTGGCGCGCGAGGTCGTTCTGACGCCGCGAGATGGCGACCAGCTCCTCGGTCCGGTGCGGGGAGCGCGTCAGCTTCGACGCCTCCTCGAGCTGGTCACGGAGTTCCTCCTGCTCGTCCCAGATCCGTTCGAGCAGGGTCGCGAGGTCCTCCTCCTGCGCGCGACGTTCCTCGTCCTTCCGCTTCCAGACGTCCTTGACGTGCTTGAGCCAGACCCGCAGGAGCTCGAGGTTGTGGCGCGCGGCCTCGTGGTGCGGGTCGATCCGGAGGGCGGCGCGGAACTCGCCGATCGCGGCCTCGATCTCGGTGACGCCCGCCTGGCGAGCCTCGCCTTCCGCATCCTCGGGCGGGCCGCCGAACGCGTCCTTCGCGCGCTCGACGTGGAGCGCGCCGAGGTTGTATCGGGCCAGCGTCGCCGCGACGGCGTCGCCGAGCGCCGCGGCGCCGGTGTAGCTCGCGTCGGCCGCGTCGCGATCGCCCTTCCGTTGCTCGGCGACGCCCCGGGCGAACGTCGTGAGCGGCGACGAGCCGAGGAGCTTCGCCGCCGCCTCGAACCCTTCGATGGCCCCGTCGGGGTCGCCGCTCCGGAGCTTCTCGATCGCCTCGTTGTGACGGATGGCGCCCTCGAGCCGGTCCGCCTCCTCGTCGGCCGCGGCCCTCGCGGTCAGCGGCCCGAGCAGGACCAGGAGCGCGAGGAACGCACCGCGTCGGAACGGGTGGATCAGCCACGAGAGCAGGATCGCGCCGAGGCCGACCGCCGCGAAGAGTTGGAACTGCTCGCGCCGCCGCTTGCGGTTCTCCTCGGACAGCTCGCCGGCCCGCAACCCGGCGAGGTGGTCGACGTAGACCTGGCCGAGGTCGTACGTCCCCGTCCGCGCCGGCACGTAGGCACCGCTCGTTTTCGCCGCGATCTCCTTCAAGAGCGTCTCGTCCATCCTCGACCAGATCTCCTGGCCGTCTTTCTTCACGTACCCGGTCCCATCCTTGGCCGGGATGCGCGCGCCTTCGTTCGGGTCGCCGATGCCGACCGTGAAGACCTTCACCCCGCGCTCGGCCGCCGCGTCCGCCGCCTCCGGCGCGAACGAGTCCTGGTCCTCCCCGTCCGTGATCAGCACGAACGCCTGGTCGCGGTCCTTGACCGTCTCGAGCAGGTCGAGCGCGAGGCGGAGCGCGTCGCCGATCGCGGTCCCGCCGCGCGGCGCGCTGTCCGGCGACAGTTCGTCGAGCACGGCGGTGAAGAACGCGTGATCGGTGGTGAGCGGGCATGCCTTGACCGGCCGGCCGGCGAAGGCCACGAGGCCGACGCGATCCCGCGTCAGCCGCTTCAACAGGTCCTTGACGTACGCCTTCGAGCGCTCGAGCCGGCTCGGGTGGACGTCGCCCGACAGCATCGAACGCGAGACGTCGAGGATCACGACGAGGTCGGCGCCCCGCTGCACCATCTTCTCGTAGTACGTCCCGAACCGCGGGCGCGCCGCCGCGACGGTGAGGCTCGCGAGCCCGAGGACGAGCAGCGTCGGCGGCAGCCACGCGCGCGCTCCAGCCCGCACCGGCAGCAGCCGGCCGCGCATCCTGTCGTCGAGCAACCGGCTCGCCGCGGCGCGCCGCCGCCGCCGCGCGTGCAGGAGGAGCAGCACCACCGGGATCAAGCCCCAGAGAGCGAACAGGACGCGAGGATGGCCGAACGCGATGTCCATCGTCAGGGCAAGCTCAGGAATCGAGTCGAGCGCAGTACGAGCTCGAGCAGCAGCAGCAGGATGCCGGGAACCAGAACGTACCCGAACAGCTCCCGATAGTCCGTATAGACGAGCCCCTCCGTCTCCGACTTCTCGAGCTCGTCGATCTTCCCATAGACGGCCTCGAGCGCCTCGGTGTCGCGCGCGTTGAAGTACGCGCCGCCGGTCACCTCGGCGATCTCCCTCAACGTGCGGTCGTCGAGCCGCACGTTCATGCGCTTCAGGACCTCGCGGCCGAACATGTCGCGATCGAGGACCGGGGCCACGCCGGTCGAACCGATGCCGATCGTGTAGACCTTGATCCCCTTCGCCTTCGCGAGCTCCGCTGCATCGCGCGGCGACAAGAGCCCGGCGTTGCTCTCGCCGTCCGACAGCAGGATGACGACGCGGCTCTTCGCGTCCGATCCATCGAGTCCGGCCACCGCACGCGCCAGGGCGTCGCCGATCGCGGTCGAGCCCTCGTCCTCGAGGTAACGCTGCACGACGTGCGCCTGGCTGTCCGACATCCCCTCGAACGGAAGCTTCACGTCGTCCAGGATCTTCAACAGCGTGTCGTGGTCCAGGGTGAGAGGACAGCGTCCCTCCGCGTAGCCGCTGAAGACCACGAGGCCGATCTTGTCGTCCTTGCGGCCGCCGAGCTCGGACGAGCCGGCCTGGCCCTCGACGAAATCGCGCACCACGCGCTTCACGACGTGCAGGCGGTCGACGGGCTCCCCCTCGTCGCGGAAGTCGAGCGCCCGCATCGAGCCGGACCGGTCGATCGCGAGCTCGATCGCGATCCCCTCCGTCCGCACGCGGAACTCCTCGAGCCCTTGCCGGGGGCGAGCGAGCGCGACGACGACGAGCAGCAGCCCCGTCACGCGCATGAGCGGCAGCAAACGCTTCATGCGTTGGGCGAAAGTGACGGGAAGCCCCCTCAAGTCCGCGAGGCTCGAGAACGTGATCGCGCCGCGTCGCGACCGGCGCGCGGCGAGGAACGCGACGAGCGCCACGACGACGCCGCCCGACAACCAGAGCGGGTCATGGAAAGAGAAGCCGTTCACGCCGCCGCCTCCGTGGGAAGGACGAGCGTGCCCGGCAGCCCGACGAACTCCTGCGCGCGGCGGAAGCTCTCTTCGATCTCCGCGCGCGCGGGACGGAAGCCCGCGAACTTGACGAGGTCGGCCGACTGGAGGAACGCGGCCAGCCGCTCGCGCGACTCGGCGTCGAAGCCCCGGTGGGTTCGCATGGCGCGGAGGAACTCCTCCGTGGTCTGCTCCGGCGCGCGGACCCCGCTCGTCCGTTCGATGAACCTCCTCACCACGAGCGTCAGCTCGACGAAGAACGACTGCATCTCACCGCGCCCGAGCGGGTCCGACTCGACCAGGGCGCGAAGCTCCAGCTCGGCGAGCTCGGTCGGCGTGAACACGCGCTCCGGAACCGCGGGTCGCCGCCGCCGCGTCCACCACCACGCGAGCCCGACCACGAACAGCACCGCCCCCACGATCGACCCCGTGCGCCACGGAAACGGCCGGACGATCGGGAGCGGCACGGCGTCGGCCGGGCCGCGGAGCTGGTCGAGCGACGGCGCCTCGCCGTCCAGGATCGACGTCACGTTCACGACCAGTCGCTCGGTCTCGACCACGTGCTCCTCGCCGTCGCCGGCCGGCCGCGTGTCGCGGAACGCGATCGCGATCGGCAGGATCACGTGCTCCCCGGTCTCGACCGGCTCGAGCCCGTACACCTGCGCCGCGATGCGACGATCATCCTTCATCGCCTCGAGCGGCTCGCGGAACGAACGCACCACGAAGCCCCCGATCGTGTCGCCGAACGGCGGGAGGGCGACGTCCACGCCGACCTCGGCGTCGACGGTGAGGGTCAGCGTCAGCTCGTCGGAGAGTCGCGGCGTCTCGGGATCGATCGAGAGCGTCACGCGGACCGGCCCGCGCTCCACCTCGCTGCGGACGGCGCCGCCCGTCGGCGTCGCGGCGTCGTTCGGCGCATCGGCGCCGTTCCTGGCACAGGCCGAGCAGATCAACGTGAGGACGGCGACGAGGGTGCGGCTCATCGCATCCGACGCTCCCGGCGGCGGAAGAACCGATGCATGCTCGTCACGTACGACTCGCCGGTGCGGATCGCGAGCTCGTCGACGGCGGCGCGCCGCAGCGTCTCCTCGAGCCTCCCGCGCCGCGCCCGCGCGGCGGCCGCGAACCGCGCGCGAACCTTCTCGTGCCGCGTGTCGACCTCGATGATCTCGCCGGTCTCCGCGTCGCGGAGCTTGAGAAAGCCGACGTCCGGCAGGGCCGCCTCGCGCGGGTCGGCGATGCTGATTGCGATCAGGTCGTGGCGGCGGCGCGCGATGAGGAGGTCCCTCTCGCACTCCGCTCCGATGAAGTCGCTGATCAGGAACACGACCGCCTTGCGCCGCTGCACGCGGTTCAGGAACTGGAGCGCGCGATCGATCCGCGTCTCCTTCCGCACCGGCTTCGCGGCGACGAGCTCGCGGATGAACCGGAGGACGTTCGCCTTCCCTTTACGGGGCGGGAGGTACGAAAGAACCTCGTCGCAGAACAGCATCAGTCCGACCTTGTCGTTGTTCTTCAGGGCCGAGAACATCAAGAGCGCCGCGACCTCGACCCCGAGCTCCATCTTCGAGCGCTCGACCGAACCGAAGACACCCGACGCCGACACGTCGACGAGGAACAGGACGGTCAGCTCGCGCTCCTCGCGGAAGCGCTTGACGAACGGCGCCCCGTTCCGCGCGGTGACGTTCCAATCGATCGTCCGCACCTCGTCGCCGGGCTGGTACTCGCGCACCTCGTCGAACTCCATGCCGCGCCCGCGGAACACGGAGTTGTACTCGCCGGCGAACAGATCGTTCACCGCGCGGCTCGCGATGATCTGGATGCGCCGCACCTTCTGGACGATCTCGGCGACGCTCGGCTCGCTCGTGACCGACTCGCTCCCGACCGACTCGTTCATGGATCCCGCGCCTCGAACGGGGCAGGAATGGGCAGCTCGATGGTTCGCATCACGGCACCGGCACCTCGCCGAGGATCCGGTCGATCACCGTCTCCTCGGTCACCTCCTCCGCCTCGGCCTCGTAGGAGAGGATCACGCGGTGGCGCAGCACGTCGTGCGCGACGTCCTTCACGTCCTGTGGCGTGACGTAGCCGCGCCCCTCGAGGAACGCGAGCGCGCGCGCTCCGACCGCGAGGAAGATCGACGCGCGCGGCGACGCGCCGAACTCGATCAGCGGCTCGAGGTCGGCGAGGTTGGCGCGCCGCGGTTCCCGCGTGGCGGCGACGAGCGCCAGCACGTAGTCCTTCACCTTGTCATCGATGTAGATCATCGACACCACGTCGCGCATCTTCAGCACGTCGGCGCCCGTTGCCACCGGGGACACGCGCGGCTTGGCGCCGTCGACCGCGAGGTCGATGACGCGCCGCTCCTGCTCCGGCCTCGGGTAGCCGACCTTGACCTTCAGCATGAAGCGGTCGACCTGCGCCTCGGGCAGAGGGTAGGTCCCCTCCTGCTCGATCGGGTTCTGCGTCGCCATGACGAGGAAGAGCGGGTCGAGCGGGAACGTCTCGTCGCCGATCGTGACCTGCTTCTCCTGCATCGCCTCCAGGAGCGCGGACTGGACCTTCGACGGGGCGCGGTTCACTTCGTCGGCGAGGATGAAGTTCGAGAAGATCGGCCCCTTCTTGGTCGTGAACGAGCCCTCGCGCGGGTTGAACACCAGCGTGCCGATCAGGTCGGCGGGAAGGAGGTCCGGCGTGAACTGGATGCGCCGGAACTTGGTCTCGATCGCTGCCGCCAACGAGTTGATCGTGAGGGTCTTCGCGAGGCCGGGAACGCCCTCGAGGAGGATGTGTCCGCCGGTGAGGAGGGCGACCATCAACCGCGAGATCATCTGCTCCTGGCCCACGACCACCTTGCCGATCTCGGAGCGGATGCGGTGCACCACGTCCGCCTGCTCGGCCACTCGATCTCGAATCTGCTGCACGTCGACGGTCATTTTGGGCCTGCGCTCTCCTCGATGGGACTTGCGGATGGAAACTCGGGGCGATTCTACGGACCAGGCGCCGCGGTCGTTTGGGCGGCGGCCGCCTCGCTTCGATCCACGGGAATGAACGGATAGTCAGAGTGACTACGATCCAGGTTTTCAAGTGAGAACTTCCCGACAAACACCGGCAACCGGGGCGACGACCCAGGATGACGACCCAGGGCGACAAGGGGCGACAAAGGCGACGACTCGGGGCCGCGAAAGAAAACGTGGCGGCGAGCCGGCGAGTTTCGATCCGGCCGCGACCGAACGGCCGCGTGGGGCCGGCCCGCGGTCTCGTAGGATGTCGCCCGTGCGAGACCAGGGAGACGGCGAGATGGCCAACGCGCCCAAAGTGACAGGCTACCGCGTGCTCGAGCAGGTCGGGTGCGGCGGGATGGGGAACGTCTACCGAGCGATCCCGGAGGAATCGCCGGCGCAGACGGTCGCGGTGAAGGTGCTCGCGCGCGGGCTCTCGCTCCAGCAGCGCGAGCTGCAGCGGTTCCTGCGGGAGGGGAAGCTCGGCCAAGGGTTGTCGCACGCGCACATCTGCCCCGTTCTCGATCTCGGGTGCACCGACGGGCTCTGGTGGATCGTCATGGAGTACATCGACGGCATCTCGCTCGCGTCCCGCATCGGCGAGCGCGCGACCGGACGGGCCCTGGCGGTCGACGTCCACCGCAGCCCGACCCTCGTGCGGAAGGCGCTCCGGCTCGACAACCTCCGGGTCCTGGTCCGCGTGGCCGACGCGCTCGACTTCGCGCACCGGAACGGCGTGATCCACCGCGACGTGAAGCCCGCGAACGTGATGATCCGCACGACCGACGATCATCCGTTCCTGATCGACTTCGGCCTCGCGCGCACGATCGACTCGCAGACGTCGGTCACCACGACCGGCGCGATCCTCGGGTCGCTGGGCTACATGTCGCCGGAGCAGCTCCAGGCGCACGAGGACCTGACGGCGGCGACCGACATCTACTCGCTCGGCGTGACGCTCTACGAGGTCGCGACCGGGTCCGTGCCGTTCACCGCACGATCGGTCGACGAGCTCGTGCCGAAGGTCGTACTCGAGGAGCCGCCGTCGCTGCGCCGCGCGGCGCCCGATGCTCCGGCGGGGCTCGAGCCGATCGTCCTGCGGGCCCTCGAGAAGAACCCGTCCGATCGATACGGAACGGCGGGCGAGCTCCGCGACGACCTGATCCGCGTGCTGGCCGGCGGCCGGCCGAAGGGCGCGGCGGGCATCGGACGGCGCCGCCTGCGGCGGCGGGTCGTCCGGCACCGGACCGCGATCGTGGCGGTGCTGCTCGCCGTCGCCGCGTTCGCGGCGGGGGTTCTCCTCGTGGAGAACCGCGCCCAGGCGGAGCAGTTGAGATCGCTCGACGAGGAGACCGCGTGGATCGACGTCGTCAGCGACCAGATCCCGCGGGCGGTGCGCACGATCCGGACGCTCGTGCGCGACGACCCGAACGACGCCGAGCGCCGCCTGCAGCTCGCGGCGCTACTCGAGCTCCAGGGGCACCACGACGAGGCGCGTGGGCAGCTCGAGGAGGCGCGGCGGCTCGGCTTCGACCGCACGCCGCGAGACGACGCGTCGTCGCGGGACCTCTACTTCCACGGGCTGGCCCACTTCGTCGACGGAGACCTCGCCGCCGCCGAGGAGGCCATCGAGTCGGCGCTCGCGAGAAGGGAGGACGACCGCGTCGCGAGGCTCGTGCTCGTCGGCATCCTCGGCCAGCAGCGACGCTTCGAGGAGGCGCGGGCCAACATGAAGACCTACGCCGCGCAGATTGCGGACCGCTTCCCCGCGAACGAGATCCACCGGGCACGGCTCGCGGAGCTCGCCGGCAACGTCGAGGGTGCGATCGCGCTCCTCGTCCCGTTGACGCGCGACGACGCGATCGATGCTCCGTTGCGACGGCGCGCGTGGGCGAACCTCGGCCGCTGCTACCTGCTTCGCGGGGACCACGAGCTCGCGGAGCGTGAGCTGGCACGTGCGATCGAGGACGACCCGAACGACCACGAGTCGCGCCTCAACCACGGCATCGCGCTCGTCAAACTGAACCGGATCGATGACGCGGTGGACGAGGCGCGCGCGTCGCTCGCCGCGAACCCGAGGTCGACCGGCGCCTCCATGATCCTCGCGGCCGCCGCCTGGTCCGAGGTCCGAGATCGGCCGGTGCGCGCCGAAGCGCTCCTCCGCGAGGCGTTCGCGGGCAAGTGGGACGACGATCCGAGCGCGCTCGTTCGCGCCGAGGCCGCGTTCCAAGACGCGCTCGACGCGCGCAGCACGAACCGGATCGCCGGGGCCCGCGCCGGCTTCGCCGCGGCGATCGCGTCCGACCCCGAGCACCTGGGGGCGCGGGCGCTCCTCGGCGAGGAGCTCTGGTTGGAAAAAGATCACGCGGGCGCGCTCGTCGAGCTCGACGCGGGCCGCCGCGCGTTCGAGCGTTTCGAGGCCGACCCGTTCGCCCTCGCGGGGTGGCGATCGTTCGGGCAGCAGGCGCGCCACTTCCGCCAGATCCTCGAGGTGGCGCGCTTCTCGTCGGCGTGCCACCTCGGACACGTCGAGACCGCGCGCGAGTCGTTCCGCTGGCTTCAGGACGCGATCGAGCTCGACCGACCGATCACTCCGGAAGTCGCGCTCAACGTCGCCGAGGCGCTCGCCGACCCGAGCGGGCTGACCGAGTTCCAGAGCTGTCGGCTCGTGCACTGGATCCTGGAGCGACACCGGCTGATGACGTATTTCCAGGACGTCGGGGGCGCGCGGGACGCGCTCGAGGTCATCTGGCGGAACTGCCCGCCGTGAAGGGCCGCGCGCCGGCGAGACGGTCGCCGGCGAGATTGACGCGATGGTCAGAACGAGAGGATCTCGGCGACCGGCTTCTCCGCCGCGCCGTCCCGCGGTTGCGCCTGCACGCAGATCCGCATCCGCGTGTTCGCGACGCCGTTCCGGCGCGCCAGCGGCACGTGGATCCGCGAGCCGACGCCGAGCTGGACCGACTCCCAGCGGAGCTCGACGCGACGCGCCACACCATGGAAGCTCGGTACACCCGGCGGCGCCCCGCTCCCCTCCTGCGCCGACGAGCACGGGGGCGTCGGCGCGAGGTAGTCGATCTCGTCGAGCGACACGTGGATCGACAGCTTGTACTTCCGCGATCCGCCGCCGGCGAGGAGCGCGTCGGCTCCGTTGAGGTTTCCGGCCTCGGAGCCGGCGACCGCCGCGAGGACGAGGTTGTGGCCGAACAGCTTCCCGTCGTGCATGACGGCGTCGGCGGACTCGACGTGAGCGCGGATGGGCATGTTCCGACTCTCTGGACTCGGGCATGGACTTGCAAGAGCGTACGTGGTCGCGAATTCGAGCGCCACCTGATCTTCGGCATCACGATGGCCGCCCGGCGCCGGTCGGAGTACGGTGACGACGAGCCACGCGCTCCACGGAGCCGAGATGAACGCGCGTACGTTCGAGGCCGTCCTGCTCGACGCGGGAAACACCCTCTTCACCGAGGTGAAGGGCCGGCACGAGATCTATGCCGAGGTCGCGGCCGCGCACGGATTCGCGGCCGCGCCCGACGCCGTTCGATCGTGCATGGCCGCGGTCCGTGCCGCCCTGCCGCGCGAGATCGACGGGGCGTTCCGGTACTCGGAGGCCTGGTTTCGCGTCTTCAACCAGGAGGTCTTTGGCGCGCTCGGCTTCGCCGGCGACGTCGAGACGTTGACCTCCGAGCTCTTCGAGCGATTTCGAGAGGAGCGGACGTTCGTGGTCTTCCCCGAAGTTCGCGCGGTCCTGAAGCGGTTGAAGGGGGCACGGATGAAGACGGCGGTCGTGTCGAACTGGAGCCCCGCCCTCCCCCGCCTGCTCGGACGCATGCACCTCGCGAAGGACATCGACGTCATCGTCACGTCGGCGATCGTGCGGATGGAGAAGCCGGACGTCGCGATCTTTCGCCGCGCCGCCGAGCTGTTGCGCGTCGATCCCAGGCGCGCCGTCCACGTCGGCGATCGCATCGACAATGACGTGGAAGGAGCGCGCGCATCGGGGATGCGAGCGCTCCTCATCGATCGGAACGGGCGAACCGCGCACCTGGAGGTGGAGCCGGATCGGCTCGCTTCGCTCGACGACCTGCTGCCGATCGTCGGACTGCCGCGGCTCTGAGCGCGTGGGGCCCGTCCTCTGGTTCCCGGATCGGGGCACGGCCGCGCCGGCTACTCTCCTTCTTCTTCCTCCTCCTCCTCTTCCTCTTCCTCTTCCTCGTCCTCTGGCGCGACCTCGAACTCGACGTCCCCCTTCACGCTGCCATAGTCCATCTGCAGCAGAAGCGTCTCCGCGCCCTTCGAGCGCAGGTTGAAGTTGAGGAACCGGAAGTCATCGCCGCCCTCGCGCTTCTCCACCATCACCTCGGCCGCGGTCTGCTGGCCGTTCAGGAAGCGCATCGCGAGGCGGCCCTCGTCACCCTCGGCCGGCAGGAAGGTCAGGCCGTACTTGCCGGCCGCGAGCTTCGTTTCGCCGAATCGAAGCGCGACGTCGGTCGTAAACGTCGCGCGCAGACGCCGCGGGATGACCGCCGCGAACTGCTCGCGGTCGGCGCCGCTCGCGCCCAACATCATGGCGACGACCTGCGGGCCGAACTGCAGCGTGTTGTACGTGAGCGTGACCTCGTCCCCCTCGACCGCGTCGAGTAGAAGCGACGTCGATGCCTGTCGCTCGCCGGGGAACCGGGTGCCTTCCTGGATCGCGTAGACCGCGCCGGCGAGCACGAGCGTCGCCGCGCCGAGGATCGAGAACCTCGTCAGATTCATGGGGACCTCCTACTTGTGGGTCTGGTGGGTGACGTCGACGGAGCCGAGTCGTCAGGGCGAGAGGACGCCGCTCAGGGCGCGTCGTCCCCGCGGATCATCCACTTGTCGAAGTCGATCCCGAGGTTCGCGGCGGCGATGTCGGACCGATCCACGATCGTCGCGGCGCTCACGCCGAGCGTCACCGCGATCACCTCGGAGATCTCCTCGCGCGTCGCGCCGTTCTTGATCGCCTTCTTCAAGTGGCCTTCGAGGCAGTTCTTGCAGCCGGACGTCAGGGAGGCCGCGATCGCCACGAACTCGAGCACCTTCCGGTCGAGACAGCTCTTCCCGTAGGTGTGCTTGTAGAAGTTCATGTAGAGGGACATCGTGTCCCGGGCAAGCAAGGCGTAGGAGCGGACTTCGGACGGGTGATTCCTGCCGTCTCCCTCCGGGGATGCGTCGTCCACGGCACGGTGGTTGACGGGTCGCTCGGTGCCAGGCATGGAATCTCCTCGAGGATTCGGACGAAGGCGAGTTGTACGAACTTTTCGACCCGACGTTACACCAAAACTGCCTCCGGGCGCGGCCCGGAGCGGCGGCCAGCGTCACGCTGAATCGCGAATCACCGCGCTATTCTGACCTGCGCCGAGTCAGCCGGCCTGGTCGAAATCCGCATCGACGTCCTTGCGGCGGAGCGCCCAGAAGAGCACCGCGGCGATCGCCATCACGCCCAGCGCGTCGAACACCTCGCTGAACGCCGCCTCGCGGCGTCCGAACTCGCCGATGACATCGTTCCAGAAGCGGTCGACGGAGGCACGCGCGAACGCCGGTTCCATCCCCATGCGCTCCGCTTCCCCCGCCAGCGTCACGCGGTGCGGGTCCATCCACGGCTCGAGATCGCGCGCCACCGCGGCGGCCGCGACCGGCACGAGGGATTCCGTACGCCCGAGGTCGCATGCGTTCGCCACGTCGAGCCAACGCACGAGCGCCTTCGCGCCGGCGCTGGACACGGCGGCCACGCCGACGAGCTCCGACACGGCACGCGTCGTCGGCACGTACGCCCGGATCGGCCGGTCCATCTCGTACGCGAGGATCCGGATCGTGCGGATCCCGAGCACCGACACCTCGCCCTCGCGCAGCCGGAGGGCCACCGTCGACGCGTCGTCGAGGTACTCGCCGGCGCGGTTCGCGTCGAGCCGCGCCAGGATCTCGTCCGCCCGCTCCGGGCCGCCCCGCGCCAGCCCCAGGCTCGTGACGAGCAGTCCGAGCGCGTTCCAGGGGGTCGGCCGCTCCAGGCGCAGGCGACCGGCGAACTCCGGCGACGCCAGTGCCTCGAACGAGTCCGGAATCCAGGTCGGGCGGATCGCACGGTCCGGCTCCCCGAGATACGCGATCGCGATCGGATCGATCCACAGCGTGAGGATCCCGCGTTCCGGACTCGACAACGACTCGTGGGCGCCGGGCGGCGTCGCCGGGAACGGTGCGAGCCAGCCGGACTCCGACAGCTCCAGCAGCAGCGAGACCGGGTAGCCCACGACGGCGGCGATCGGCGCCCCTTCTCGTCCCGCGAGGCGGTCGGCGAGGAGGTTCGGGTCGCACCGCTCGACCTGCCAGCGCTCCTGGTCCTCGCCGGCGGACAGCCCGGCCTCGATCCGCGCCATCGCGTCTGCGGAGAGGCCGGTATAGACGAGCGACGCGGGACCGGAGGCGACCGGGCCGAAACCGATCGCGGCCACTCCGAGAAGGAGCCATGCGGCAACCACCTGCATCTGCGTCCGCCACCTCGAGCCGAGTCCTACCCGGTCTCATCGGCGTCGGCGCGCCCCGGGCTCAAACCGGAGTTCGACGACCCCGCACGCGACCGCGGAGGGAGTGGACGATACCCGCCGGCGCGGCGTGGTGCGGCCGGAGCTCGCGCCATTGTCCAATGAATCGCCGGGGTCGCGGGCCCGGTCGCGTCGATCACGCCGCGGTCGGTTGCGGCCGCTCGGGAACTCGGCTGGCGAACAGGGCGAGCGAGAACGCGAGCGCGGCCATGGTGAGGCCGATCGCCCCGGCGAGCCCGGTCGAGGCGTACGCGACGCCGCCGAGCCACGTCCCGGCGCCGAGGCCGATCCCCGAGACGGCGCTGTTCCAGCCGAGGAGGCTGCCGCGGAGCGACTCCGGCGCGAGCTCGGTCAGGATCGCCGCGAACGGCCCCTGGCGCAGCGCCTGGATGAACGAGACCGCGGCGGCCGCCCACAGGAACGCCGGGAACGAGTCGAGCGGCAGCAACACGGGAGTGAGCGCGAGCGATCCGACGAGCGCGACGATCACCGAACGTCGCTTCCCGACGCGGTCCGAGAACAACCCCGCCGCCACGCCGCCCGGCAGCGCGCCGAGCCCGAGCACGAGGAAGAGGAGCGAGCGATCCGACAAGCTCGCCCCGAACCGATCGACCGCGTGGTCGGCGAGCGACGTCAGTACGGCGAACGTGGCGAGCGTGTTCAGCAGCGTCGTGGCGAGCGCGGCCCGCGCGCCGGCGAGCCGAAGCGCGCGGCGCGGCAGGTCGAACCAGCCCGTCGCCGCGACAGGAGCGTGCGATCGCGGCGCGACCTTCGCGAGCAACGCGAGGTTCACGAGCCCGACCACCGCGAGCACGGCGAAGACCGCCGTCAACCTCCAGGTGGCGAGCAGGCTCGCGAGCGGCACTCCGAGCAGCACCGCCGCGTAGCTCCCCGCAAGGACGAACGACATCGCGCGCCCGCGGCGCTCGAACGGCACCGCGTCCGACGTCAGGGCCAGCACCGCCGCGGTGACGCCCCCGGTGCCGAGGCCGGCGAGGACGCGCAGGACGAGGAACGATCCGTACCCGAGGGTCTCGGGTGCCAGCGAGAGTCCGGCGCTCGCCGCCGCGTAGAGCCCGAGCGAAGGGAGCAGGACGCGCCGCCGGCCGGCGCGATCGCAGACGATGCCGAGGACGAACCCCGACACCGAATAGCCGAGCGTGAAGACCGCCGTGAGGAGCCGCACCGCGCCGTCGCCGACCCCGAGCGCGGCCTTCAGCTCGGGGAAGATCGGGGTCAATGCGTGCGTTCCCGCCGCGGCGGCGAAGATCGCGGCGAACGCGGCGATCACGATCGTGTTCGCCTTCGGATTCTCCGTCACTTTCGTCGATCTGAGTCCCGGGGGTCGCCGCACGCAGCCATCGCGGCCAGACTACCCCGGGCCGTCGCGGAAACGCCCGGGGATTCGACGCACGATGGCGGCGCGGGCGATTCTCCATGTGCGACCAGAGTTTCTCGCGTGGCGACGTCAGCCGCGGGAGTAGACTTTTCCGACTCCGTCTCGAGCGCCGCCCCCACGGCGCCGCGGGGCCGGGCGACCACGCGCCGGCCGGAACGACAGGAGGAGAGTCGACTCGACGGTCGAGTTGCATCAGCACGCGTCGGGCTGCACCAGCGCCCCGGCGATCCGGCGAGAGCCAAAGCCAGAGTTCGAGGAAACATGAAGGTCGCTATCGTCGGCGGCGGAATCTCGGGAGTCGCCGCCGCCCGCTTCTTGATGGACGCCGGCGCCAAGGTCGACGTGCTCGAGCGCGAGGGGACCGCAGGCGGTCTCATGCGATCGGACAAGGTCGACGGCTATCAGTTCGATCGCGCGGGCGGCCACATCCTCTTCACCAAGAGCGAGTGGTACTGGGAGTTCATCCGCGGTCTGTTCGCCGAGGATGAGCTCATCGCGAACGAGCGCAACACGAAGATCCTGTACAAGGGGCGCTTCGTCCACTACCCGTTCGAGAACGGCATCGCCGACCTCGATCCCGAGACCCGGCTCGCGTGCGTGAAGGGCTACGTCGAAGCATGGGCGAAGCGCGAGGCGGGCGCGCCGGCCCCGCAGAACTTCTACGACTGGATCTACTATCGATTCGGCCACGGGATCTGCGACGCGTTCATGCGTCCGTACAACGAGAAGATCTGGAAGTCGGAGCTGCACGACGTCGGGGTCGACTGGGTCGAGGGTCGCGTGCCGCTCGCGCCGCTCGAGGACATCCTGCGGTCCGCGATCGGTCAACGGACCGAGGGCTACACGCACCAGATGACCTTCTACTACCCGCGCAAGGACGGGTTCCAGGAGATCTACAACCGCATCGCCGCGCCGGTGAAGCCTCACGTCCAGACCGGCGTCGAGGTGAAGCGCATCCAGAAGAAGGGCGAGCAGTACGACGTCGACGGCACGACGTACGACATCGTGATCTCGACGATTCCGTTGCCGGTCTTGGGCGACGTGCTGGTCGGGTGGGACTCGGCCGCGAAGGACGCCGCCAAGTCGCTGCGCTACCGCGGCGTCACGTCGATCCTCTTCGGCATCGACGGCGACAGTGCGCTCCCGTACTCGTGGATGTACCTCCCCGGCAAGGAGCAGGGCCCGTCGAACCGGATCACGTACCTGTCGAACTACTCGCCGGAGAACGCCCCCACCGGACGCGCGTCGCTCCAGGCCGAGGTGACCCACGACGGTCCGTTGACGGTCGACACCGACTACCTCCACCGACTGCGCGACGTGTTCGGCGAGCAGGGGCTGCTGAAGCCGTCCGAGGTGACGCTCATGCACCATTATCAAAACAAGTGGGGCTACATCCTCTTCGACCACGGCTTCGTGCAGCGACGTCGCCTGGCCGTCGACGGCGCCGAGGCGGTCGGCGTCATCCCGCTCGGCCGCTTCGGCCGCTTCAACTACCACAACTCCGATCAATGCGTCGTGGCGGCGAGGGAGTGCGTCGACAAGATCCTGGCGAAGGGCAACGCCGGAGGCTGACCTGACCGCGCACAAGGTCAGCGTCGTCGTTCCCACTCGGAACGGGATGCCGCGGTTCGTCGAGGTGCTCGACGGCATCCTCGGCCAGCGGTGCTCGCATCCGTTCGAGGTGTTCTGCATCGACACCGATTCGTCCGACGGGACGTGGGAGGAGATCGGGCGGCGCGGCCTGCGGCGGCGGCGCATCCGCCGATCCGAGTTCGATCACGGCCGCACGCGCAACGAGGCGATCGCCACGGTGGACGGCGACCTCATCGCGCTGACGGTGCAGGACGCGACACCGAAGGACGATCGTTGGCTCGAGGCCCTGGTCGACGCGGTGCTCTCGCGCGCCGACGCGGCCGGCGCCTACAGCCGCCAGCTCCCCTATCCGGACGCGAACCCGTTCGTCCGCCGAAGGCTCGAGAACTGGTCCGCGGGCCGGACCGAGCGCGTCGTCCAGCGGCTCGAGCCCGGCACGACGCTCGCCGATCTCGCACCGCTCGAGCGCCTCGCCCGCTGCGCGTTCGACAACGTCTCATCGATCTTGCGCCGCTCGACGTGGGAGCGCTTTCCGATCCCCACCCGCCGCTTCGGAGAGGACGTGGCGTGGGGCAAGTGCGTCGTCGAGGCCGGTCACGCGATCGTCTTCGAGCCGAGCTCGACGGTGATCCACTCCCACCAGGTGACCGCGCTCGACGAATTCAGGCGGATCTACCAGGACCATGCGAACCTGAACGAGCTGTTCGGCGTGACGACGGTACAAAGCGGCCGTCGCGCGCTGCGAAACAGCCTCGCGCAATGCGGCGTCTATCGCAGGCTGATCGACGAGCTCGGCCTTCCCGACGGCGCGCGCGAGCGGATGAAGTGGTACTCGCGCGGGATCGCCTTCGCCGAGACGTTCGGACAGTGGCTGGGGGCCCGCTCGGTGCGGAAGGGGACGGGCGGACCGTTCGCATGGGTCGAGCGGTTCGCGAGGGGGTGAGGCGGCGGAGCGCGGGTCCGCGAGAGCATCGCGACGACGCGATCAGTCGTCGCGGCTCGCCTTCCACCGCGCCTTCATCTCCGCCGCCTGGCTCGCTCCGACGTACCCCTGCTGCACCAGATTGTCGATCGTCTCCGGATCGAGGAGCACGTCGGTCGGATCCTCGGCCGAGATCCGATGCAAGCCGACCGAGTCGCGGTCGAACGCGCGCAGCCGGTCACGAATCCGCTCGACCTCCAGGGCACGCCCGGCGGCGACGTTCACGTGCTCGCCGGGATCACGACCGAGGTCGAACAGCCGCGGCGCGTAGCCGATCCGGCGGGCAAGGTCGAGCGGATCGCTGACGACGTCGTAGTCGGTCCTGCCGCCTCCGGCGCGCTGGAGATGCGACCCGACGGCGCGCGCCATCGGCATCTTCGCCGCGTCGATGTACTTGACGTCGCCGCGGCGCACGTAGCACATCTGGCCGTCCAGGTCGTCCGACCTCGGGCGCGCGAGGTTGGGGGACACGCCGAACGCGATGCGCGGCTCGCGGTCGCGCCCGAGCACTGCGTCGGCGAGCCCCTTCCCCTGGACGGTCGGCGGACACTTCGTGCCGGTCGCGGTCGCCACGGTCGGGAGGAGGTCGAGCAACCGCACGACGGCGTCGCAGCGGCGGCCGCGGAGCCAGCCGCCGGGGAACCGCACGAGCAACGGCACCCGCACTTCCTCCTCGTAGAGCGTCAGGCCGTGGCCCACGTAGAGTTCGTGATCGAGGAACGCCTCGCCGTGGTCCGAGGTGATGATGACGAGCGTCTCGTCCAGGATGCCGAGAGTCTCGAGGTCGCGAAGCAGCTGTCCGACGTACTCGTCGACGAACCGGATGGTCGCGTCGTACACGTCGACGATCGCGGCCACGGAGTCGTACTGATCGAGCCCGAGATACTCGTGCGCGTTCAGCGAGCGCACGTAGTCCATCGCGCCCTCGGCGCGACCGGCATCGGGGACGACGGGTTCGGTGCCGGCCAACGCGCGACGGTAGCGATCCTCGGCGTAGTACGGCCCGTGCGTGTCGAACGTGTGCACGAAGAGGAAGAACGGCTCGTCGCGATGGATGGAGATCCACTCCCGAACGTCGCGACCGAAGCGCCGGAAGCCGTTCGCCTCCTGGCCCCCGGGCGCGCGAGTGTCGTGGTACACGTCGAAGCCCTGATCGAACCCGAACGTCGCCTTGACGAACCCGCCGTCGGTGAAGGCGGCGGTACGGAATCCGGAGTCCCGGAGCAGCTCCGCCATCGTCACCATGCGGTCGGGCAGTCGGTCGTCCAGGTAGACCACTCCATGCGCGCGCGGGTGCAGTCCGGTGAACATCGTCATGTGGGACGGCAGCGTGTAGGGAGCCTGGGCCATCGCGTTGGTGAACGTCACCGCGGACTCCGCGAAGCGCTCGAGGTTCGGCGACGTCGGTCGGGGGTAGCCGTAGACGCTCAGATGGTCTTGGCGCAGCGTGTCGAGCGAGATCAGGATCACGCGCGTCGCGCGCCGCGCCTCGCCGTCCGCGCCGCCGTCGGACCGGGGCCGGTTCAGGACGAACGTCAGCCCGATCGACGCGAGCACGAGCGCGGTGGCCGCCGCAACGTGCGTGAACGATGGAACCGCGGCGTCGCGGGAGGCGATCATTCGGAGACCAATGGATGGAACCGTGCGAGTTACGGCCAGGATAGGCTTGTCAGACGAATCCCGCGAGCTTCGCGATCGAGTTCGACGCCTTGAGCTTGCCGAGGGCTCGCACTTGGAGCTGACGGACGCGCTCGCGCGAGACGTTCATCAGGCGACCCACCTCTTCGAGCGTCTTCGGCGACCGCGTGCCCAGACCGTAACGGTGCTCCAGGATGATCCGCTCCGAATCAGTGAGCAACCCGAGCACCTCGCGGATGCGACGGTGCAGGAGGGGCCGCTCCCAGTCGTGGATCACGGGCGCACGCTCCTCGGCCGGGAGCGAGGCGCCGAGGGGGTCGTCGCTGTCGCCGTTGGTTCCGACGTCGAGCGATCGCGTCGCCCGCTCGGTCTCGAGCAGGTGGCCCACGACCTGCGGCGAAAGGTCGAACGCCTTCGACACCTCGCGCAGGGACGTCTCTTCGTTGCGCCGCGGGATCTGCCCTTCGCGCCGCAGCCTCCGCATCTTCTGCTGGAGGTAGTTCGGAACGCGGACGATCCCCTTGCTCGAAGCGATCGCCCGCTCGATGGCCTGGCGGATCCAGAAGGTCGCGTAGGTGCGGAACCGGACGTTCTTCTGCCAATCGAACTTCTCGACGGCTCGAATCAACCCCGCGTTCCCCTCCTGGATCAAGTCGAGCACCGGCACGCCATAGGTGCGGTACGCCGCGGCCGCCGTCACGCCGACGTGGAGGTTGCGCTCGATGAACTCGGCGCGCACGACCAGGTACTCGGCGCACGCGCGCCGCACGTCATCTTGGGCCCGCGGATCGGTGGGCACGGCGCCGAACACGCCGTCCGCCTGCTCGATCAGCGCGCCGGCCCGGCTGCTCTCCAGAATGTCGCGGGCGGCGCGGATCCCGATACCGGCCGCGAGCAGCGCCTTGTGGAAGCGGCGGCGCACGAACTCGAGCCGTCGCGCGAGCCGCACCTCGTCGTCGCGCTCCATCCGCGGAATCGTGCTGATCTCGCGGATGTACGTGGCGAGGGGCTCGCTCCGAGGGATCCCCTTCAACAGGAACTCGAAGCCCGTCGCGTCGCGGCCAGCCGCCGGCGCGAGGGGACCGTCGCTTCGCAGCTCGACTCCGCGAAGGTCGGTGACGAGGCGCACCACGTGCGTCTCGAACGAGCGGTTCGCCGCGTTCGTGAGGAGGTCGTCGACCTCGGAGTGGGTCGCGAAGCCTCGCTCGCGTACCTTCGCCAGCAGGCGGTTTCGTCCGACAGCAGTCATCGAGGCGCTCCCGAGCTCACAACACTGCCTTCAAAGCATCGGGCGTGGAGCCGCCCGCGATCCGCTTCCAGCAGTCATGGCACGCCGAGTCGTAGAGCTTGGCCTCGCATCCGTCGCACTCGGACAGCGTGGCCTCGGCGCGTTCGAGATCGTCGAGCGCGCGCTCCAACGTCTCGATCCGCTTGCGGACCTGCGCCGCCCCGAACACGACCTTTCCCCGCAACCGAGCCATCACTTCGAACGCGATCTCGCCGGGCCGAGCCAGGCGCTGGAACTCGCGGATCTCGTCGAGGGAGAAACCGACCTCCTTCAGGCCGATCACGGCGCGCAGACGTTCGGCTTGATCCGCGGCATAGAGGCGGAACCCGCCGGTCGAACGCTTGGCCGAGCGGATCAGTCCGAGGTCCTCGTAGAAGCGGACGGTTCGAGTCGTGACGTTCGCGGCTCGAGCGACGTCGCCGATCTGAACCAAGTTCGTCGATTCGCGTTTCATGTCGTCGTTCACTTCGCGCCTTGCGGGTCGAATCCTGAGATCGTCACGGACAGTACCGACATTGACGTTAAAGTCAATGTTTGTTCGATCCGGGCGCGGGCGCAGCTCTCGACGGTCGGCCGTTGTATGTCCATAACGCAATACTCATTAGAACCTTACGATCCACCATCGAGGAGGCCGTCAGTCCGTCGGGTCCCTCCGATGCGGAGGAGACGTCCCCGTCTGCCGTGTCGCGTAAGTGAAACATCAGGCGACGACGAAATTCCGGAACCTCGAAGCCCCACGTTCCGTCCTACGCGTCTCCCCTGGGCCTGCTCCGGCACGCACTGTTCTCGCGAGAAGAAGCCCTCGCCGGAAAGGGACCGGGTAGAAGGGAACGGGCCAGCCAGCTCGTTCCCTTCGCCTTTCCTCCCTCATTTCCGCGCAGTCGCGTCCGCCGGTGGCGCTAACATCCCGCCAAAACGCGTTCGGGAATCGAAACAAGGTGCCATCCAGACCCAAGACTGCCATTCTGCTCGTGGCGGGACGAGCCCGTCGGCTCGGCCGCTTGACCGACGACCGGCCGAAGTGCTTGCTCCGGGTCGGAGCGCGCACGTTGATCGAGTATCAGATCGACGCCATGAGGAACGCGGGCATCGAGCGTTTCGTCATCGTGACCGGGTACCGGGCCGCGATGGTCGAGGCCGTCGTGGGCCGGGGAGCCGAGTACGTGAGGAACGAGATCTTCGACCGTACGAACTCCCTCTACTCCCTCGCCCTCGCCCTGCCTCGCGCGCGGGACGGCTTCGTGCTGACGAACGGGGACGTGCTGTTCCACCCGCGGCTGCTCGAGGCCCTGATCGAAGGCCCCCACCGAGACGCCCTCCTCTACGAGCCGGGCGAAGAGCTCGGTGACGAGGAGATGAAGGTACGGATCGAGGACGGCCGTGTCACCGCGATGGGCAAGAGCCTCCCCGCCGGCAGCTACCACGGCGAGAACCTCGGCATCCTGAAGTTCTCCGCGGCCGGGGCGAGCCGGCTCGAGGCGGCCGCGCGCGACCTCGTCGAGAGCCGCGACGTGAACGCGTGGGCCCCGAAGGCGGTCGACATGATGTGCGGCGATCATCCCGTCCACGCGGTCTCCTCGCGCGGCCTGTCGTGGATCGAGATCGACTTCGAGGAGGACCTCGAGCGCGCCCGACGCACGGTCTGGCCGCAGATCGAAGCGGACGCGGTCACCCCGCGCGAGCGCCCCGCCGATCTTTGATCGCAGCGGACGGCGGCATCAGAACAAGGGGGGATGCTCCCACGCGTGGATCTGAAGGATGATGTGGTAGATCGTCAGCATCGCGTAGAACGTGAACCCGACGGCAATCGATGCTCGCGCGTAGCGGAAGTTCTTGTGGAGCATCACGAACAGCACGCAGACCGCCGTCAGTCCACCCTTGATCAGGACGAACTCGATGTTGCCCTGGGCGATCATCCATCGGGCGATCGGGTTCAGCTCCTCCCCGCCTTTGCGCAGGTAGAAGAGCGTGGCGACGGAGTCGAACACGGTGAACGTGTAGAAGATCAGGAGCAGGATCACGAGCCGCGTGGAATAGACGTCGACGAACGTCCCCTCGCGCGCGGGACCGGGAGCGGGACCACGTCTCTTCCCGCCGAAGAAGGTGTAGCGGGAGAGCACAGGGGTGGGGCGCGCCCGGCGATCGGTTCGCGGCGGACCGCCATCCGGTGAATGGTAGATCGGAAGCTCGGACATGGCTCCCATCCTATCGGTCGGCCGAACCGATCGACTGGAGCGGTCTCGAAGCCCCGCCGATGGTTTCGCGCGACCCCGAGCCTCCCCCTCGCGGCATGACCGCATCCATGACCGCTTGGACCCGTCGGTCCGATTCTTCGCGGGCCGCGAGGAACCGGACCACTGGGAACCGCACGGATGGCGACCCGCTGCCGCCTCGCACGGTACGATCGCCGCCCATGTCGCTTCCCCGCCTCGCTCCGCTGCTCCCGGCTCTCCTCGGGGTCCTGGTCTACCTGAACGCGGTGAACGCCGAGTTCGTCTACGACGACCTCTCCTACGTGCAGGAGAACCCATCGGTGTCCGGCGAGGCGCCGATCTTCAGCGAGGCGCTCCCCCCGCACCGCAAGGATCTCGGACTCTACCGGCCGGTAACGGTGTCGACCTATCGCTGGACCCACGCTCGGTTCGGACTCGATCCGTTCGCGTTCCATCTCGTCAACGTGATGCTCCACGCGGCCGCATCGGCCCTCGTGTTCGCAGCCGGTGTGCGGCTGGGAGCAACGCGCGCGGTCGCGCTCGCCGGCGCGTCGATCTTCGCCGTCCACCCGATCCACGTGGAGGCGGTGGCATGGGTCGTTGGGCGGGCCGAGATCCTCTGCACGTCGTTCGCGCTCCTCGCGCTGGTGACGTTCGGCCGCCCCGGCGACCGGCGCGGCGCACTCCGCGCGATCCTGGCCGCCGCTTTCTACGCGCTGGCCGCCCTCGCCAAGGAGACCGCCCTGCCGTTTCCGGCCCTCCTCTTCGCGCTCGACGTCGCGTCGCGGGGCCGCGCGTCGATCCGCACGTGCGTCGCGAGGCAGGTTCCGTTCGCGGTCGCCTGCGGCGCCATCGTCGCCGCGCGCATCGCGGTGCTCGACCAGTTCGGACCCTCCGTCGCGGGCGTGCCGTTCCTCGACTCGCTCGACGTCCTCGACCGCCTCGCGCTGGCTCTGATCGTGATCGGCAAGTCTCTGGAGCGCTTCGTCCTGCCGACCTCGCTCACCATCTATTACGACACGAAGGACTTCCAGGGCGCGACGCCGCTCCTCGTCGGAATCGCGCTCGGAGCGGCGGCCGTGCTCCTGGCGTGGAAGAGCCGCGCCCCCGTCGTTCGGAGCGGCCTGCTGCTCGTCGGAGTCGGCCTGCTGCCGTTCCTCCATCTCGTCCCCATCGGATCGATCTTCGCGGATCGCTTCGTCTACCTGCCGAGCGCCGGAGCGTGCCTCGTGCTCGCCTACCTGCTGTTCCGAGCCGGCCACCGGTTCGGCGTGGTGGCCACGGTCGGCGTGACGCTCCTCTTCGGTGGAATGACGCTGGCCCGAAACCCCGCGTTCCACACGACGTTCCGCCTGTGGGAGGACGCGGCCGGGGCCGACCCCACGTCCGCGATGCCGCAGTTCCAGCTCGGCATGATGTACAAGCGGGCCGGCCTCTTCGACTACCAGAGCGAGCGCCGCAAGGGGGCTCTTCATCACTGGCAGGAGGCGCTCCGGCTCGACCCGACGTTTCCGTTCGCCGCGCAGGCGAACGTCGAGCTCGGCGAATACGCGGCGGGGACGATCGGCGACGCCGAGATGGCCGCGCGCCACTACCGCGCGGCGCTGGCGGTGGCGCCGGACTACATCGACGCGATGCTCGACCTCGCCGTCCTCCACCGCACGGGGATCGTGACGAGAACGAGCGCCGCGGAGCTCCTCGAGAGGGCGACGCTGGCCGGCCCGGACGAGCGTCAACGCGGGATCATCGCGTTGCTCCAGAACGAGATCGACGCGTCCGGAGACGGTTGAGCGGGCGACGGGTCGTCATGGGAGGGATCGAAGCCCGCGAGCCCGACCACGAAGTCGAGGATCTCGTCGAGCCGCACCTCGGCCGCGGCACCGATCAACGCGAGGTGCGCCTCGATCCCGACGTCCCAGCGGCCGCGCGAGTCGGGCGGGAACGTCATGCGGTTCCCGCCGAGCGGAGCCGCGTCGGTCTCGCAGTAGTAGAAGGTCGAGATCCCGAGCTCGGCGCGCCGCTCGCTCCAGAGGCCGCCTTCACGCCGGCACCACCCAAGGCCGTACTTCCTCAGCTCGAACCCGCCGGCCCACGACTCGGGCCGCCCCATCGACCCCGCGCCCAGCGCGATCCACTCGGTGACGCGGGCGTGCGCCAACAACCCCGGACCCACCCCGATCCGCAGCGAGAAGAGGTCGATGAGATCGAGTCCGCGCGCGGAGAGCCACTCGCCGACGTCGCCGCGCCCGCCCGATGCGGCGCCCGGGGAGGACGTCGGCTCCGTCGTCGGCGGCTCGACCTCGTCGACCACCGCGCACCCCGCGACGGCGACGGTGACGAGCGCGAGCAGGATCGATCGCCGAGCGTCCCTGTGGACGAAGACGTGCATGTGGACGAAGATAAGGACCCGGTGCGGCGTCCAACCACTGTTTTCTTCGCGGGCTCCCTTGGCACCCGATCGCACCGAACGCTCTTGCGCGCGACGGTTGCCGGCGCCGATCAGAACTCGATAGAGTCGCGTCGAAAGGTGTGGCGCATGATCCTCGCCGGAGACATCGGAGGGACGAACGCGCGACTCGTGCTCCTCGAGCGCGGGGGGCGGCCGACCGAGTTCGTGCACGAGCGGCGCTACCGGACCCGCGAGCACGCGTCGCTCCGGGCCGTCATACGAAGGTTCCTGGACGAGGTCGGGGCCGGACCGACGAGCGCCGCCGCGTTTGGATTCGCGGGGCCGGTGTTCGAGGGACGCGCCCACGCCACGAACGCCGACTGGGTCATCGACGCGATCCAGATCTCGGCCGCGCTGGACGGCATCCCCGTGCAGATCGTGAACGACCTCGAGTCGACGGGGCTCGGCATCCCCCACCTCGTGCCGGATCGACTGCTCACGCTCCGCGCCGGCGAGCCGTACGAGCGCGGCAACGCCGCCTTGATCGCGGCGGGGACCGGGCTCGGCGAGGCGATCCTCGTCCGTGACGGCGGCGGCTTCCGACCGATCCCGTCGGAGGGTGGCCACTCCGACTTCGCACCGCTCGACGAAGAGCAGGACGATCTCCTGCATCACCTCCGCGCCGACCTCGGCCGCGTCGACGCCGAGCACGTCCTGTCCGGTCCGGGCCTCGCGCGGATCCACGGGTTCCTCCTGGCCCAGCCCGGCGCGCACGAGGAGCCGTCGGTGTTGGCGCGGATGCAGCAGGAGGACGTCGCGCGCGTCGTGTCGGAGTCGGCGCTGGCCGGCCGCTCGGAGCTCTGCGACCGCGCGTTGCGGCTCTTCTGCCGCGCCTACGGGGCCGAGGCCAAGAACCTGGCCCTCAAGGCGCTCGCGACCGGCGGCATCTTCATCGGCGGCGGCATCGCGCCCAAGATCGCCCCCGCCCTCGCCAACGGCGCGTTCCTCGCCGCGTTCGACGATCATCCAGCGCTCCGACCGGTCCTCTCACGGATCCCCGTCCGCGTGATCCTCGAGGAGAACACGTCGCTCATCGGCGCGGCCGCCCTCGCCCTCTCGCTCGCGGGCTGAGTCGGAGTTACGAATCGTTGACGAACGAAGAAGAGGCCTCGTGCGAGACTCGCGCGAGGCCTCTTGGATCGTCTGGTAGCCCCAACGGGATTCGAACCCGTGTTTGATGGCTGAGAACCATCTGTCCTGGACCAGGCTAGACTATGGGGCCGTGTCCGAGCGGGGATGTTCCTCGCTCGGATGGTCAGTGTCAAGCCCGCCGCCGGGATTGGGCCGAAACTTCTCGGAGTTTCCGGCTCGCACCCGGCGCGGGGACCGACGACGTGGCGACGCCGGACACGGCGGCCCTTCGACGGGCGCGAGCGGACGGACGACGTGAAACCAGCTGCCATCATCGCGATTCTCCTTCTCTTGTTCGGCGCGGCCGCCTACGTCTTCCTGATGGACGGCACGGAAGACCCCGGAGAGGATCCCGCGAGTTCATCGAGCGCGATCGACGGGACCGGACCGACGGCGACGCGGACGGCGCAGAAGGCCCGCGCCGGGCGCGAGGAACGGCCGCCCGCCGACTTCCCCGACGTGGTGGCCCCGCCCGAACCGGCGGAAGCGTTCGTGGAGGAGAAGGGAACCCCCGAGACCGGCGTCACGGGCGTCGTGCTCTCCCCGACCGGCAGCGCGGTCCGGGACGCCGTCGTCACCTGCTACCGGCGCGAGAGCGAAGGGGACCTGCTTCGGTACTCGTCGACGCGCGTGAAGGAAGCGGTGACGACCAACGCCCGCGGCGGGTTCGAGATCGTCGGGCTCACCGGCGGGTCGGACTACGCGCTGCGCGTCGATCACGGATCGTTCGCCACGGCCGAGGTTGCGGGCATCGAGATCGAGGAGGGCCGGATGGTCCGCGTCCCCGACGTGGAGATGAAGGGTGGCGTCACGATCAGGGGAAACGTCACGCGACCGAGCGGCGCCGCCCTGGCGCAGGCGATCGTGGCGGCGGCGAACTTGATGGACCCGGCGCGCGGCATCGTCCGCCAGGCCCTGACCGATCAGGACGGTGCCTATCGGCTCGAGAACCTGACGCCCGGGATCTACGAGCTCAGCGCGCGCGCGGTGGGCACGCAACACCAGAAGACCGGTGCCGTTCATCTCCTGAACCCGCGCGAGGAGAACCGCCAGGACTTCGTCCTTCCCGACGGACTCGAGCTCTTCGGCCGAGTGTTGGAGCCGGGCGGCGAACCGGTGGCCGGCGTGCGCGTCACGGCCTCGCCCCTGCGGGGCGCCACCCAATCGCCGGTCACGACGACGACGCGCTCCGACGGCTGGTTCCGCGCGGACGGGCTCGGCTCCGGCGAGTACCGGCTCGTCGTCGAGAAGCAGGGCTACATCTCGATCCAGAGGCCGCGCGAGGCGGCGGACGGCCGGGCCCGCCAGTTCACGCTCCATCGCACAGCGGGCGTGACCGGATTCGTGGTCGACCCAGGCGGCGAACCCATCACCCGGTTCTGGATCCGCGCGCTGCAGGTCGACACCGGCGGCAATCCGGTCGGACAGCGCGGAGAGATCGAGGCGGTGAAATCGAAGGACGGCTCGTTCACCGTCGAGGATCTCCCGCCGGGCCGGTACGCGATCCAGTCGTACGCCGACGGCTATGCGCCGACGATGTGCCGCTGGTTCCAGATGCAGAACCAGTACATCCACGGAGTGAAGATCCGGATGGACCCGGAGTCGTCGATCACCGGGCTCGTCACCGACGCATCGGGTGCACCGTTTCCCGACGCGACGGTTCGCTTGCTCGACAACGCCTACCGCGACATGCCGAACGCACGGCTCCTGTTCGGCCGGTACTCGCGCCTGGGCAAGACGAAGACCGATGAGCTCGGACGCTACACGTTCCAGTCGATCGGAGCCGGCACGTACCAGGTGCAGGCGAGCGCGCCGGATCGGCTCTCCGTCAGCCAGCGCGACGTCGTGGTCGAGACGGCGAGCCGCAAGGAGCTCGACCCGCTCGTTCTCACGGAGGGTGGCCACCTGACGGGAACCGTCTTCGGGGCCAGCAACGTCCCCGCGAACGGGGCGCGCGTGACGGTCTCGACTCCCGAGGACGGAGTGATCGCCGAGGTCCGTGCGAACGACCGCGGCGAGTTCTCCATTCGGAATCTGCGTCCGGGCGCGTACCGGCTCAGCGCGATCGGCGCCCAGGCGGCGGCCCAGAACATCTTCGCGGCCGCGATCCAGAGCACCCGCAGCGTGACCGACGTCAACGTCGTCGAGGGTCAGTCGATCCCGATCACGATCTATCTGAACTCCTGAGCCGGCGCCGCCGCCGGCCTCGCGGCGTCGACCGCGGTCGGATCGCCGGCCGCGCGGGCCAGATCGACCGCCACCGCGACTCCCTTCTCGAAGATCGGATCGTACCCGTTCGCGTACGGGACCACGAAGTCGACGTCATGGTCCGGCGGCACGCCGACCCCCTCGAGGTTGACGTCGCCGACCGGAACCGCGACCCCCGCGAGCTCGAGGTAGGAGCCGTCCGGCAGCGGATGGAACATCGCTCCCAGCACGGCCCCCTCCGTCCGCTGCCCCACCAGACGGCCGAGGTTCGCCTCGCGAAAGCGGTACGCCAGGATCTCCTTGGCGCTGCGGGATCGATCGTCGATCAGCAGGACCACGGGTCGCGTCCAGCGCGGCTCGGCCGGGGGGAGGCCGCGGAGCCGCCGGCCGAGTCCACGCCCCCCACGAAAGACATCGAGGATGCGGCTCGCGACGTCGCTGAAGCCGCCGCGGCCGCGCACGTCCAGGACGAGGGCGTCGCAGTCCGCGAGCGGCCCGGTCACGGCCGCTTCGAGCGCGTCGTCGGCGCCTCGCGAGCAGAACCAGAGGTGAAGGGTCCCGATCCGAAAGCCGTCCTGCTCGACGATCGAGACGCTGTTCCGCGCCGCGTCGACCGCGTTCATCCGCCGCGGCCGGATCGTGGTCTCGCGTCGCGAGGCCGCGTCGGCGTTCGTCTGGATCAGAAGCCGGAGCGACGTTCCCTCCTCCGCGCGCAGGAAGAAGAGCGCCGGCCCCGGCAAGGCGGGATCGTACCCTGCGTCGACGACGGCCGGACTCTCGTCGAACGGAACCCCGTCGATCGCGACGATCCGGTCGCCGACCAGGAGGCCAGCGGCATCTCCAGGGCCCCCTTCGTAGATCCCGCGCACGAAGTAGCGGCCGGGGAGCGACTCCTCGACGAGGAGCCCGTACGTGAGGGTCGGACGGTTGGTGAGCTCCGCCATCACCCCCCGGTAGACGTCGCCGTCGATGATCGTGGTGTGGGACGCGCGCAGCTCGGCCAGCATCTCGAGCAGGAGCGCCCGCACGCGGCGATCCGACTCGGCGCGCAGCACGAGGGGGCGATAGATCTCCCGCACTTCCTCCCAGTCGACGCCGTGGTGCTCGTCGTCGTAGAAGGCGCGCTCGACCGTCCGCCAGACCGCGTCGAAGAGCTTCGCGTCGTCCGCGCCGGGCCGGGCCGCCGGCGTGAGCGCGAGCAGGAGGACCAGCGGGAGAAAGAGCGTGACGTGGGGCATGGCTGGTTTCCTCTCGGTGGAGCCGGGGTCGTCCGATGCGCCGGATCGCCCCGACCAGAGACGGACGAATCGATCCCGCTGTTGGACGTCATCGCTTGGCGCCCCGGCCGGAGGCGTGGTACTCTTGGGCTCGTTCAGGGAAACGCCCGCCGGCCCGCGGCCCGCCCGACGCCGATCCGGTTCGGTGGAGACAACGCGGCTTCTCCCTCCGGGAAGTCCGAAGGACGATGAGCATGAGCGATTCCGCGGCCACTCCCAGCGGTTCCACCGATCGTCAAGATCGAGTCAACGGAGCGGCAGGGCCTCGCCACGAGAGACCATCCGATCGCCCCCTCCCGCCGTTCCGGACGTTCCTCTGCTCGGACTCCGAGATTCGCGAGCTCTTGCGCGATCATCGCTCGATCGCGATGGTCGGCCTCGACGACGACCCCGAGAACCCGTCCTATCAAGCCGCGCTCGAGCTGAAGCAGCGCGGGTATCGGGTTCTGCCCGTCCACCCCGATGGCAAGGTCGTGTTCGGCCTCCCGGCCGCGCCGAGCCTCGCCGCGATCCGCGAGAAGGTCGAGATCGTCGCCGTGCTGCCGCCGACCGACGCGGCCATGGCGCTCGCCGAGCAGGCGGCGTCGATCGGGGCGTTCGTCTTCTGGCTCGAGTCGGGTCTCGCCGACGCCCGGGCCGCGTATCAGGCGCATAAGAACGGTCTCGCCGTCGTGCTCGATCGCAGCCTCCTCCGCGAGTACGAGATGCACTTCCCGGACGACGAGCTCGGTTATCCGGGTTGACGTCCGATCGACGTCCGGCTCAACGCGCGGGCCGCAGGTCGACGATCCGCTTCTCCTTCATCTCGGTCTCCAGACCGATGCGATGGATCAGCTCGTCGAGCGGTTCGATTCGCACCTCGTTCGGCTGGATCTCGCACCTCATCTGGATGCGCCGGCCCAGGCCGGCGGCGAAGTCGGACGACACGCTCGTCCCTTCCTTCAATGCGATCACGACGACGAGCTGGTCGACCTCGTACGGGTCATCGTCCTTCTTGCGGATCTCGACCTGCCACTCCTCGATCTCCGGTGCGTCCGAGAGGAGGGAGGAGAGCTCGTTCAGGTTGACGAGCGTGCCCTTCACCTTCTTCAGGTCCATCTCCCGGATGTTCGACACCCGGGTGATGTTCGAGGAGAGGATCGGCAGGTACCCGCCGAGCAACGGCACGTGCTCGATGCGCATCCCCCCCTTCACGAGGTCGCCGGTTCGATAGCGGATGACGACCGTACCGCGGCCGTCGAGCGGCGTGTAGACGAGCTCACCGTCGGCGTCGTTGGGCAGGACCTCGCCCGTGTCGGGATCTATGATCTCGAACACTCCGAGATCCGGATAGAGATGGTACCCGCCGCCCGGGTTGTGCGGACTCTCCGAGAACGCCATTCGCGCCTCGGTGAAGCCGTACGTCCCGAACACTTTCACGTCCTTCGCGCCGAGCTGTCCGAGAACCTGGGCCATCTTCTCGCGCAGACCGTCCGGGATGCGTTCCGCCCCGAGCACCACCCGCTTGATGTGAGGAAGGCTCGTCCCGCTGCGCTGCGCGCGGCGGAGGACGTGGTAGATGAACGACGGAACGCCGACGATCACCTCGGCCTTCATCCGTTCGATCACCTGGATGCTCGCCTCGGTTCCTGTGACCCGCCCTCCGCCGGTGCCGACCACCATCACGCCGTGCGCGAAGCCCGCCATCTGTACCTGCCAGAACGCAAGGTGCGGCGCGTACGGGAACAGATTGATCGTCTTGGCGTTCGCGTCCATGTCGATCACCTGGAGGATCCGCGATCCGGCCAGCTTCAGGATCTCGACGTCGTGCAGCGTGTAGAGGAAGGGGGTGGGCCGCGCCGAGCGTCCGGTGGTCGCGGTCATGAAGATCGGCCGATACTCGCGCTCGACGCGGGAACGCGCGCGCTCAGGCCCCCCCATCACGCGATCGATCATCAGGGCCGCCTTCTGGTGCAGCGGCGCGTACGCCCGCAGAAGCTCCTCGGTCGGCTGCAGGATGAAGTCGCGCGAACGCTCGGGGTTCTCGGGCGTGGGGAGGAGGTCGGCCTTGGTCGTGAAGGGGATCCGCTTCAGGTCGGCGACGCCCCTGATCTGCTCGACATCGATCCGGTGCTCCTCGAACAGCCGCCGATAGTGGGGACTGTACGGCTGGACCTGCCCACAGAGGAAGTTGCGGAGCCGACGGTCCATCGACTCCCTCACTTCGTCCGCGTTCTTCAGTCCGAATCCGCTCACGTCGAATGCATCGGCAGTTTCCGACCTCGAACCGGAGGGTCGCCCATCTCGGGCTTACCGTTCGTGCAAGAGAACCCGGGATCTCCCGCGAGACTCCCGGGGGGAGCCTCAAACCTCCCGCGTATGCTCGACCTGGAACTGAGCGGTCACGCGCTTGATCTCGTCGAGCGTGTTCGAGATGCGGAAGACGTGCGGAACCGCGCGGATCAGATCGCGGTTGGTGGCGTTCGTGATCTTCAAGGTGCCGAAGCCGAGGAACAGCTCGAGCGCGTCCTCGATCTCCTTGCTGAACGCGACGTTCTCGGTCGGGTACGACTGCGCCTCGCCGATCCACTTGTCATGGATCACCACGTGGTTCGGCTCGATCACGATCACGAACGACCGGCGGTCGATCCAGACGAAGAGGAAGACGACCGCCCAGATGATCGACACCAGCAGGTAGAACGTTCCGTTCATCTCCGGATTCAGGGTGCCGAGGAAGCCGGTCACGCTCGAGAGCACGTCGAAGTGGCTCAGGATGAACCCCAGGATCACGAGGCTGAACAGGATGATCACCGTCTTCCCGAACTTCAGATCGAAGAAGAGGATCAAGTAGTTCACGAGCAGGAACCACATGTAGACCCGGCCCACCGCGGCCGGCGACCATTCGAGCCACTGCACGAAGACGTAGCACCAGAGGCCGAGAATGGCGGTGGGGTACATCAGCACGGCTTGGTTGAAGGGGCGGATCAGCACGTGCTCGCGGCCCTGGACCGACTGCCTGATCGCGGTCAGGTTGTCGATGACGCCGAGAAGCCGGTAGAAGAAGTTCAACATCCGATCCCTCCGCCGCGAGCACCGGAACTACGGCGCTGCGCCTGATTTGAGAAGCTGGAACGGTGACGGCAAGCGGCGATTCGGATTTACGGCGCTCGCCATTCGAGCCGGCCTACGATCCATCGCGTCGTTCATTCGGCCACGTCGTTCATTCGGCACGTCGTTCATTCGGGCTTCGCAGCACGCGAGCTGGAGATCGAACGGTGCAGCGGCCGAGCGGGGTTGGTACCGGGGGGCGGATTCGAACCGCCGACCTGCGGGTTATGAATCCGCCGCTCTTACCAACTGAGCTACCCCGGCGCCAAAGCGGGAAGAGGATGGCCTTGGCTCCCGCCCGTGTCAATCGTCTGCGTGCGGGGAAAACGGGCGCCGAGAGCCGGGCAGGCCCGTCGCCGACGCGCCGTTCGATGCCGGCGCGGGCGAACGCGAGCATGACGTAAGTCATTTCTGAATAGGTCATTGAGCGACGACCTTTTCTTTTTTTGTGCGAGCTTGACCGAGATCGCACGGGGGGTTATTTCTTTAGGGCGTTCGGTGGAAATGGATCGAAACGTCCATCGAACCATGGATCTTTGAAAACTCATCCGGCCAGGGTTGTGTGCCAACACGTAAAAACACCATTCCTTCTTCTTCTTCCCCTTTTCCCGAAATCCTTGGTCGGATGACTTTTACGACGAAACGCCCGCTCCCTCGATCGTAGGGCAGCGGGCGTTTCTCGTCTCGTTCACCGCCCGCGACCGCGGCGCACGCGGCCCCCTCCCACCCGCAGAGCAATGATCTCGTTCGCGGCGCCATAGAGCGCAAGCGTTCGCCGACGTTGCGAATGACAGATCGCGACCGCGAGCGCGTCGCTCACGTCGGTCGGGCTCGGGCACTGCTCCAATCCCAGAAGCGCGGTCACCATCTCCCCCACTCGGTCCTTTTTCGCGCCACCATGACCGACCACCGCTTTCTTCACCTCGGCCGGCGCGTACTCGAAGATCTCGCGGCCCGCTTCCGCCGCGCAGAGCAACGCCACGCCCCGCCCCTCGCCGAGCGCGATCAAGGACGCGGCGTTTCGACCGAAGAACGCGCGCTCGATCACGATCACGTCCGGTCGAGTCCGTTCGATCGCCGCCCGCAGGTCGACTCCGATTCGCGCGAGCCGGCGCGGCAACGGATCGCGAGCTGGTGCCTGCACGCAACCCGCCTCGACGAGCGTCAACCGCCCGCCGTCCTCGATGACGCCGAACCCGACGACCCGCGTCCCGGGATCGATTCCGAGAATCCGCATGCCAAACCCGCCACCACCGCCGCGCTGCGCGGAGCATCATAGGCGACGAGATCCGGAAGCCGAACGATCGCGTGCCGCGAACCGTCGCGCACGGGCTCCCGTATGATCGCGTCATGCCCGAACTCCTCCGCCCCCATCCGCACGTCGCCGCGATCGTCGTCGCAGCCGGGTCGGGCCGCCGCATGGCGGCGGGCGAGAACAAACTGTTCCTTGCGCTCGACCAGCGTCCGATCCTGGCCCATACGGTCGAGGCTCTCGCACGCACGGGGCGCTTCGACGTGCTGGTGCTCGTGATTCGCGAGGACGAGCGAGCCCGAGTGGACGCGATCCTCGCCGCGATCGAGGCGCCGCTGCCTGAGATTCGATTCGCGATCGGCGGGGCCGAACGGGCGGACTCCGTGTCGAGCGGCGTTGCCGCCGCCGGCGACGCGGACGTCGTGATGATCCACGACGGTGCCCGGCCGTTCGTGTCGCGGGCGCTGGTCGAGCGCCTCGTCGACGCCGTCGACCGGCTCGGAGCCGCCATCCCCGCGCTCCCGGTCGCCGACACGCTGAAGCGTGTCGAGGGCGAGCGGATCGTCGCGACCGTCGATCGTCGGGGCCTGTACCGCGCGCAGACGCCGCAGGCGTTCCGGCGCGAGCTGCTCCAGGCCGCGATGATCGAGCGCGACGGCGCCGGCGATGCACCGACCGACGACGCGGCCATCCTCGAGGCGGCCGGTCGCGCCGTCGCGATCGTCGACGGAGACGCGATGAACCTGAAGATCACGACGCCCGACGACCTTCGTCTCGCGCGACTCTACCTCGCCGCGTTCGAACGCGAAGAGGACCACGGAGGTGCGCGGTGAGCGACGCGAACCTCCGCATCGGCATCGGCTGGGATCGTCACCGCCTCGAGCCGGGGCGGCCGCTCAAGCTCGGCGGCGTCGAGATCGCGCACGACAAGGGGCTGGTGGGGCAATCGGACGCGGACGTGCTGCTCCACGCCGCGATCGACGCGATCCTCGGCGCGAGCGGCGACGACGACCTCGGCACGCTGTTCCCGGACGACGATCCGGCGAACGCCGGCATCGACTCGATGGTGCTCGCCGAGCGCGTCATGCGACGGACCGCGGCCCGCGGCTTCCGCCTGCTGTCGCTCGACGCCGTGTTGCTCGCGGAACGACCCCGGATCAAACCGCACCGCGGCGCGATGCGCGCGAACCTCGCCGAGCTGTTCCGTCTCCCGGTCGACCGCGTGAACGTGAAGGCGAAGACCGGCGAGAAGGTCGGACCGGTCGGCGAGGAGCAGGTGATCGAGGCGACGGTCGTCGCCCTCGTCACGTTCGACCACTGAACACGCGCCTCGGGCCCCGCCGCCGCCGGCCGCGCCCGTTTCGACGTCACCCGGCCAGCGCGCGCGCCACGCCGTCGACGATCGATGCAGCGACCATCTTCCGGTACGCGTCCGTGTTCAGCCGAGCCGCGTCCTCGCGGTTCGTGAGGAACCCGCACTCGACGAGCACGGACGGTCGTCGATGACCGGCGAGCACCCGATAGTCGGCGCGCTGCATCGACCGCGTCTGGATTCCCGCGCGGCCGGCCGACGCCAGGATCGACCGTGCCGTCCGCTCGCTCGTGCCGAGGGCGCCGCGCGCGATGAACACGCCGAGCCCGGCGGCCGACGCCCGCGCCGCCGAGTCGGCGTGGATCGAGACGAGCAGGTCCGCCCCGGTCCGCTCCGCGGTCGCCGCGCGCGCGTCGAGCTCGATGAACGTGTCGTTGTCGCGCGTCATCACCACGTTCGCACCCAGCGCCCGGAGCCGCGCCGACACCTCCTTCGCGATCGCGAGCACGATCTCCTTCTCCGGCCGCGGGGACAGGTTCCTCGCGCCGGGGTCCTTGCCGCCGTGGCCGGCGTCGACCACGATCGTTCGGCCCGCGATCGTCGGCTCCGTGCCCGCCAGCGGCCGCGTCGGAAACTCGGGCAGCGGCGGCAGCTCGGGGATCGCCTCGGGCTCGGGCACCGGTCGCGGCCGATCGCGCGTCGCCAGCCTGGACGCGGTCGGCTCGATCGGCTCCACCACGACGGGCGTGGTGCAGGCGGAGATCGCGAGGAGAAGAAGGAAGGCGCCGCTGGCGCGAACACGATCGAGCATGCGAGAGGACCTCACGGTAGCTCGGACAAGTTGCGAAGGCGGTCCGCGAACGTCTCGATGACACCGTCATCCGGTGCTGCCGTCATCCCGCTCACTTCGCCGAGGTAGGGCACGGAGAACACTCGTGCTCCGCACGCCCGCGCCGCGAGCGCGTCATCGAACACCGAGGGCGGTCCCGCCGTCGGCCGCCCGCCGGTCAGATAACTACGACCTCCGACGCAGCGGGCAAACTGTTTTCCGGACTCGAGGGGACGAACCCGGACGAACGCTGGAAACGCGACTCGCGGCCCCCACCCGTCCACCGCCGGTCGTCCGGCCGCGCGGCGCGCCGCGAACCGGTCGTCCGCTCCGCGAACGAGGACGCACCGGTCGCCGTCGCCGCCGCCGTTCGTGTCGCGGCTCGATTCGGTGGCGCCGAGGTAGGTCGGATCGAATGCGCCGGGAAGGCAAGCCGCGGGTCGGTCCCGGCGGTCCACGAGCCGTCGCTCCGCGACCGGGACGGTCGTGGCGACGGCGTCGGCCGCGCGCGCGATCCAGCGCGTCCGGACCGGCACGCCATCCGGCTCGTCCACGACCGGCGCGCTCCAGACGACCGTGCGGGCCCCGAACCGGCGCAACAGATCGAGGGTGGACGGCTCCTCGCGTGCGGGCTGGACGAGCAGCACGAGACGTGGACGGAACGAAGCGCTCCACGCCGGCAGCTCGATCGTCGGGTCGCGCGACGCGGGGTGGTCGAACAGGAGCGCGTCCCACCCGATCGCGCGCGCCGCCGCGAGGAGCTGCGGCCCCTCGAACCGCGGCGACGCGCAGGGCGCCGAGATGAGGGTCCTCATCGCCCGCTCCGGACGCCGAGGGCGCGAACCCGTTCGTACGCGGCCTCCACGTCGAGCGCCTGGCGAGCGAGCGAGAACCGCTCCTCGGAGCGACGCCGCCCCGCGGCGGCCATCCGGCGGCGGAGCGCCGCGTCGCGGGCCACCTCGACGAGCGCGGCCGCGAGCGCGCCGACCTCCTCGTCGACCACGAAGCCCGTCTCCCCGTGCGCCACGATCTCGGGCAACGGCGGCCGGCGCGTCACCACCATCGGGAGCGACGCGGCGACGAGCTCGCGCGCGGCGCGGCACGAGGCGTCCGAGCCGGGCACGAGGAAGAGTCCGAAGTCGAGCGCGGCGACGACCGCGTCGTACGACTCTCCCTCACGGTAGCCGGCGAGCACGACGTGGCGTTCGAGCCCGAGCCGCTCGATCGGCCGGACCGCGATCTCCTCGAGGTGGGTGCCACGACCAATGACGACGACGCGCAGCGACGGAGCCGCCTCGACCGCCCGCGCCAGCGCGTCGAACAGGAGCTCGTACCGGCGGTGTCGTTGCACGCGAGCCACGATGCCGCCGACCACCTCGTCGTCGGAGAGCCCGAGTTCGGCCCGCGCCGCGGCTCGCAACGGATCGAGACGCGCGCGCGCGAACCGCTCGACGTCGACGGCGCCGGCGATCACGAACCGGCGCTCGATCGGCACCTCCTCCCGGACGGCGACCGCGACGGCCGCGGCGTCGGAGGCCGCGATCACGCCGTCGGTCAGTCGACGGAACGCGAGCCGTCGGCGCCATCCCCCCTCGACGTCCGGTCCTCCGTAGACCGTCCGCACGACGACCGCTCCCGTCCGCGCGCGACGCGCCGCCGCACCGGCCAGCAGGTGGTCGTTCAGGAGGTGCGCGTGGATCACGTCGAAACGCCGCTCGCGAACGACCTCGACGAGGCGGCGCACGTCCCGCACGCCGGAGATCGGATGGAGGTGCTTCTGCAGGCGCAACCCGGAGAGCACTTCGAGGCCGTGCCGCTCCGCCTCGACGCGCACGCGGTTCTCGAGGTCCGGATACGGGCAGCGGCCGCACGCGAAGTCGACCGAGTGACGCAGGGCGAGCATGGCCGCGAGCCGGACCGCGGGCTCGGCCGGGCCGGTCCACTTCCAGTTGGAGAAGGCGTGGAGGATCCTCACGGCGCTCCTCGCACCGCGTCCGGCGACGGCGCGCCGATCGTCCTCGTCGCCCGCGCCCGCGTTCTTGCGCGGACGTCGCGCGCGACGTCGCGACCACGACAGGCGGGGACGTCGCGGCGCAGACGGCGCAGCACCCGCAGGCGCACGCGCGCCGGGACCGACGGCGCGACGTCGTTCACTTGCGAGAGCCCCCGCAGAATCTGTTCGCGAAGCGGCGGACGGCCGAACGTGATCCCGTCGAAGTCGACGAGCCACGCGCGAGCGCCGTCCGCGTCGATCCGCACCATGAGATTCTTCGGCGAGAGGTCGTTCGCGCGCACGTCGCTGGAGAAGACGGCGACCAGCAGCTCGGCCACCGCGTCGGCGAGTTCACCCGCGCGCTCCTCGAGGTCGCCGCCCGCGCCGACGCGGAACGATAGGACCGAGAGCGGCTCGGCTCCCTCGACTGCGTCCATCACGACGATCGATCGATCCGGCGTCTTCAGCCACGCGACGACGCGCGGAACCGGCAGCCCGCGCACGAGGAGCGCGTGTCCGGCCTCGTACGCGCGGCCGCCGCGACCCTGCGTCCATCGCCCGCGCGGCGAGCGCCGTCCATCGCCCTCGTAGACCTTCACCGCGAACGCCGCACCGCCCGCCGCGGCGATCGCGACGGCCGAACGACGGCCGAGCGCCCGCGCCGCGGCACCGCCGGCGGCGATCGCGGCGCGGGCGCTCGCGATCGCCGCGAACAAGGTGGTCTCGTCCACCTCACGGCGACGAAAGCCGCGCACGCCCCCGCACCGAACCGCTGCGAAGCCGGAGCTCTCTCGAGTCGCGCGGCGTGATCGACTCGCGAGGCGACGCCGCTCCCGTCGCCGCAGCGCGTGCGCGACCGCGGCCCGCCAGCGCGCGACCTCCGCGACCGGCCGCCCCGCCGCGAGCACGTACGCGGCGACCGCGTCGTCGTCGTCCGCGCGATCGAGCGCGTGACGCAACGTGTGGAGGAGATCGGCGAGCGCGAGGACGCGCCGGCGCGTCGCGACCCGCGACCCGCGGACCACGCGGTGCAGGTCGATCACGTGGAGAGGACCGCCGTCGCCCTCGTTCCCGCGTTCGACCAGGAGGTTGCCGCCGTGGAAGTCCCGGTGGTCGAACCCGCGGGCGTGCAGGGCCGCGAGCAGGTCGGCTGCGCGACGCACCCACCGGCCCTTCCTCTCGCCCGCGCCGTCGCCCGGACGGAACCGAGCCTCGAGGAAGCCGCCCAGCGGCACCGCTCCCGGCACCGCCCGGAGCGCGAACAGCGACCACTCACGCCTCCCGCGGATCGTACGGCTCCCGCGCGCCAGCGGCTCGGGGACGAGGAACCCTTCGCGACGGAGCGCCGTCGCCGTCGCCCACTCGCGCTCGGCGCGATCGCGTCCCACCAGCGCCTTCACTGCGTCCGCGGTTCCGGCGACGCGGTAGTGCTTGACGATCCACGCGCCGTCCGCGCTCGGGAGCTCGAACACGCAGCGTCGCGGGTTCTCCTTCAGGACGCGCCCCCCGTGCGCCGCCGGATCGAGCAACGCGTCGACCGAGAGCCCGGCCGCCGCGAGCGCCCCGCGCACGACGTTGAGATGCTCGCCCCGCGGCCCGCGGTGGAGCTCGAGGTCGTCGTGGTCGTGGGCGGGCGGGTCGCGGCCGTCTTGCATGGTCTCGATCGCGGACGGTTCTTGTCCGACTCGCCCGAAGTATGGACGTCGGCTGGGACGTTCACAACCGCGATCGCGCCGGCGGCGCCGAGCCGATCGACCCGGCGTCGACGCTCGCCGAACGGGTCACCCCTCGACTTCCGGATCCCGCCCTCCTCGTCGACGCTCTACGATCCCTCCCATGTCCCTGCCGATCCGCAGCCTTCATCTCGACACCGAGCGTACGTGGCGCGGCGGCGAGCAGCAGGTGCTCTACCTCGTCGACGGCCTCCGGCAACGCGGTCACGTGGCCGAGGTGGTCGGCCCCCCGGAGTCGCCGTTCGTGAAGCGGGCGCGCGAGGCCGGGGCGGTCGCGCACGAGGTTCCGCTGCGGGGCGAGCTGAGCCCGCGCGCCATCCGCCGGGTCGCGGCGATCCTGAAGGCCGGCGCGTTCGATCTGATCCACGCCCACACCTCCCACGCGCACGCGATCGCGGCGATCGCGGCACGGCTCGCGCGACCGGCCCGCTGCGTCGTCTCGCGTCGCGTGGACTTCCCGATCCGGAGGGGCCCGTTCAGCCGCATGAAGTACCGCTTCGGCGTCGACCGCTACGTGGCGATCTCGCGAGCCGTGCGCGACGTCTTGGTTGGAGGCGGAGTGAACGAGGAACGGATCCGGGTCGTGCCGAGCGGGATCGACCTCGCGCGCCTCGACGCGGCCGACGCGGAGTCGATCACGCGCGAGTTCGGCATCCCGCCCGGCGCCCGAGTCGTCGGCTCGCTCTCGTGGTTCGCGGGGCACAAGGGTCTCGAGCACTTCGTCGATGCCGTTCCCGCCGTCGCGGCGCGACACCCCGACGCGTGGTTCTTCCTCGTCGGCGACGGCGAGGAGCGCGCCGCCATCGAGGACCGGGCGCGCCGGGTCGCGCCCCACGCCCGCATCCGTTTCCCCGGCTTTCGGAAGGACGCGCTTTCGTTCCTCGCGCGCTTCGACGTGGTCTGCACCCCATCCGTCCTCGAGGGTCTGAACACGACGAACCTCGACGCACTCGCGCTCGGCCGGCCGGTCGTCGCCACCGCGGTCGGCGGGATCCCGGAGGCGGTGATCGACGGCGAGACCGGGCTCCTCGTCCCCCCCTCCGCTCCGGCCGCGCTCGCCGCCGCGATCGAGCGGCTCCTCGACGAACCCGAGCTCGGCGCCCGTCTCGGCGCGGCGGGGCGGGCGCTCGTCGAGCGACGGTTCACGAACGACGCGATGGTCGAGGGGACGCTCGAGGTGTACCGCGAGCTGCTTCGAGCCGGACCGACCGGCGGCGGCTGACGGATGGGTTCACGACGACGAACGACGCAGAGATCGGCGACGAGCAACCGCCAGGCGTGGGGCGGGCCCGAATCGATCGGGGTTACCCGGGCCGCCGAGGCGGCGTATCATGGCGACCGCACCCACCGGCGCGGGGCGCGCGAGGAGTGGTGGTGCGATTCGCTCGGAAACCCGCGGTATCGTTGAAGCGGCATCGACGCTCGGCGCACGGGGCGGCGACGCCGACCGATCGCAACCGCCCCCGAGCCTCCCGATAGGCGCGCGCCGGAAGGCGGTCGGCGCGGCTATCATGCTGTGATGCGTTTCCTGCTGCCGTTCCTCCTCCTCGCGATCGCCGTCCTGACCGCGTTGTTCCTGTTCCGCGCCGGTGACGCCGAACGCCCGCGCGACGACGCCGGGCGCGTCGACGGGGTCGACGCGACGCAACCGGACGTCGAAGCCCCGCCGAACGGGCCGATTCGCGCGTCGGATCCGGAGCGGGTCTCCCTCTCGCCGGGGACGACTGCGCCCAGCGGCCGCGCGCCCGCGGGAGCCGAGGGCAGCGTCGGGAGCGGCCTCTCCGGTCGGGTCACGAGCATGGACGGACGACCGATCACGGGTGCGCGGGTCGAAGCGCTCGAGGAACAGAGGAGCCTGCTCACCCTCCGCACCCCGCTCGGAATCGAGACGGCGACCGACGGCGCGGGACGGTTCGGGCCGCTCGATCTCGCTGGCCCGCTGCCGGTCGCCCTGCGGGTGAGCGCGCCGGGATACGCGACGACGACCGTCGGACCGTACGCGCCGGAGCGCGCGGTCCCGATTCCCGACGTACGGCTCGATGACGGGTTCGTCCTCGCCGGAACCGTCCGCTCGGACGTCGACCTCGCGCCGGTCCCGGGCGCGCGCGTCATGGTCCATCTCGACCCGCCGCGGGCGGGGCTCGGTACCGGCGCTCTCTTCGCCGAGCAGTCGACCGAGACCGACGCCGCTGGCCGCTACCACGTCGACGGCCTCGGCTACCGCCAGTACCGCGTCGAGGCCGCCGCCGACGGCTTCGCTCCGACCTCGGTCTCGCGGACGTTCCTCGTGCAGCGGCACCAGAAGGAGATCGAGCTCGACCTCGCTCTGCAACCGGCCACCCGCGTGCTCCACGGCGTCGTGCGCACGAGGGGCGATGAGCCGCTCGGCGGCGCGCGGGTCCTGGCGCGGTCGATGGGCGGCGCGCGGGACCAGCCCGCCGCCGCTGCGACGTCGTCCGCCGACGGGAGCTTCACGCTCACCGGCCTCGCGGACGCGCCCTACGAGGTGAGCGCGACGGCGACGGGCTACGTGCTCGGTCGGCCCGTCGAGGTGCGGCCCGGGCCGGAGGCGATGGAGCTCGTGCTCGACGAATGCGGCCGGATCGCGGGACGGGTCCTCGCGGCGGGCGGTCGGGCCGCGGAGCGCGCGATCGTGGACTTGGTCCACCTCGGCGACGGGGCCGAGAGAACGGTGAGGTCGATCGGCACCGGCGCCGGCGGGACGTTCGCGCTCGAGAACGTCCCGCCCGGCCGCTACCGGATCGACGCGAAGGCGGACGGCTCGGTCGCGGTCCAGGGCACGGGGTTCGACCTCGACCCGGGCGAATCGATCGAGGATGCGGTGGTGCGGCTCGGACGCGGCGGTCGCGTTCGGGGCCGCGTCGTGGACGATGGCGGGCGACCGATCGCCGACGCGATGATCGATCTCTTCCCATCGGACACCGACCGCACGACTCCGGTGACCGAGTCGGCGTTCCTGGAGGCGACCGCGCGGCGACGCTCGACGTCAGCGAGCGACGGCACGTTCGTGCTCGACGCGGTGCCGGAGGGCTCGTTCGTGGTGCGCGTGGCGGCGGACGCGCGGGCGACGACGTGGAGCGACGCAGTCGTCGTCGACGGGAGCGACACCGCGACGGTCGGCGACGTCGCGCGCGGCGCCGGCGCGACCCTCCGCGGCGTCGCGCTCGACGAGGACGGCCTGCCTCTTCCGCGCGCGCGGGTGGAAGCGCGCTCGACGGACGCCGGCCACGCGGAGACCGCATGGACCGCCGCGGACGGCACGTTCGCGATGGAGCGCCTGCCCGGCGGACGGTACGAGATCACGTTGCCGATCGAGGATCCGACCGACGTCTTCCGCTATCGCAGCCGAGCGGAGGCCGACGTCCCGGCCGGCGGCGACGTTGCCGTGACCGTACGCCGCGAGCGACGGTCGGGCTGAAGATCGAGGAGCGTCAAGTCCGTGAACCACGCCTTCCGCATCGGATCCCTGCTCGGAGTCACGATTCGGGTGCACGTCATCTTCGTGCTCCTGGTCGCGGCGATCGTCATCCAGACGGCGATCGCCACCAACCTGACCTTCGCGCTCGCCGTCGCGGTTCGGCTCTTCCTCCTGTTCTCGTTCGTCGCCCTGCACGAGCTCGGCCACTCGATCGTAGCCCAGGCGCATGGGATACGCGTCTTCGACATCGTGCTCTGGCCGCTCGGCGGGATGGCGCGTCTCGAGCGGCTGCCGGAGAATCCCGCCGTCGAGTTCAAGATCGCGATCGCCGGTCCGGCCGTGAACTTCTTCCTCGTCCTCCTCTTCCTGCCGCTCCACCTGGCGGTGGGCGGGGCGCTGTCGTTGGACGCGGCGGAGCTGATCGGGGGCTCGCTCCTCGGCTACGCGGTCGTCGTGAACCTGACGATGGGCGCGTTCAACCTCGTTCCCGCGTTCCCGCTCGACGGCGGCCGGGTCCTCCGCGCCGCGCTCGCGCGCCGCGTCAGCTACCTGCGCGCCACCCGCGTCGCGGTCTGGTTCGGCCGCGCGCTCGCGGTCGGCATGGCCGCGTTCGCGGTGGTGGAGACCGACTCGGCGAGCATCCTGTTCATCGCCGTGTTCGTCTGGTGGATCGGCGGCCAGGAGCTCCGCGCGGCCGAGGTGCGCGCCGCGTTCGGGCGCGGCGACGCCGGCGCGATCGACCCGACGTTCGCGCCCGGCGCGCGGCGATTCCTCGTCCTCGACAGGCCCGACGATCGAGCGCGCCCCCAGCCGGAACGGCCCGGGAGCCGCGGGTGAGTCGTCGTCGAAGGCTCGTCTGGCTGGTCGGCGGCGCGGCCGGGTTGGCCGCCGTCTTCTTCGCCGCGCTTGCGTTCGTGATCGCGACGAACCACCTCCGCGGCGACGTCGCCGCGCCCGAGTCGCTCGTCACCGAGGGAGCGCGCGCCGGCGGCTTCGAGCGCGTGGAGTTCAAGACCGACGACGGCTTGACGTTGCGCGCCGACCTCATCGGCGACGCGCAGAAGCGCCCCGTCGTCCTGTTCGGCCACGGCTACCGCCACCGGCGACGTCAAGGCGACCCGCTCGCGCGAGCGCTCCTCCTGCGAGGCTACGCGGTGCTCCTGTTCGACTTCCGCGGAAGCGGAGCCAGCGACGGCCGTTACACCGGCGCCGGCGCGATCGAAGCGCCCGACGTCCGCGCGGCGATCCGCTTCCTTCACGGGGCGCGCGGCGTTCCGCTCGAACGGATCGCGTTTGTCGGCTACTCGATGGGCGCGGCGGCCGGCCTGCTCGCCGCCGACGCGCTCGCCGCGCTTCCCGCCGTCGTGCTGATCGCGCCTTACACGCGGCTCACGGAGACCTACGAAGCACGCACGCTTCGGTTCGGCCACCTGCCGCTCGACCCGTGGTTCGCGCCGTCCGTATCGATCCTCTCCTGGCTCCTCGACGTCGACGTCCGTTCGGTGCGCCCGATCGATGCCGCGAGCCGACTCGCCCGAACCAGCGTCCTTCTGATCGGAGCTCCCGACGACTGGCGAGCACCGGTGGACGGCCTGCGCGAGATCGCCGGGTGCGTCGGACCGACCGCGACGCTCGCCGTCGTCGCGACCGGCGGGCACTTCGACCTCGCCCGACTCGGCGACGACGTACAAGCGCTGACGATCCGCTTCCTCGATCACCACTTCACTCCACGTCCGATGAGCCGATGATCCTCGCCGCTCTCCTCACCAGCCAGGTTTTCGTCGCCCCGCTCGCCGCCGCGGAGCATCCGTGCGCGGAGTGCCACGCGGCGATCGTGCAGACCTACGCGAACCACGGAATGGCGCGGGCGCTGTACGAGCTCGACGCGGGGACGGTCGACGCCGTCGCGGGTTCGGCGCGGCTCGATCCGAAGGGCGGCTACACGTACCGCGTCGAGCGGAGCGAATCGGGCGCGCGGCTGGTCGAGGAGAAGGCCGGGCCGGCCGGGTTCGACGACCACCGTTCGTCGCAGCGGATCCGCGCCGTCATCGGCCGCGGCCACTTCGACCGCTCGCTCGTCACCGAACACGAGGGGCGGCTCTTCTTCGCTCCGGTGGAATGGTCGACGACCGCCGGCCTCGTGCTCGCGCCCCATCAAGAGCTGACGCCGCACACGCGCCTCGGGCAGCCGGTCACCGGCGAGTGCCTCGCCTGCCACTCCGACTTCGAGCCGCCGTCGACCTACCCGTTGAATCTCGCGCCGGCCGCCCCGCTCGCCGGGATCGACTGCGCGGGCTGCCACGGCGACCCGTCGCGCCATCTCGAGGAGGCGGGCGAGCGCGGCACGATCACCCCCCTCGGCGCCCTTCCGCCGGAACGACAGCTCGACGTCTGCGCCAGGTGCCACCTGCAGGGCGACGCGCGCATCGATCTGCGCGGTCCCGGAGCCGAACGGTTCGCGCCCGGCGACGACTTGTTCGCGACGCGCGCTGCGTTCGTCCCACGGCGGCCCGGCGACGAGTTCGGGTTCGTGAGCGCCGTGGAACGGCTCGCGCTCTCGGCCTGCTTCACCGCGTCCGACGGTCGGCTCGCGTGCACCGTCTGCCACGACCCCCACGAGTCGGCGATCGGCACCGCGGCGAAGATCGATCGAAGCTGCCTGGGCTGCCACGCCCCCGCCGACTGCGGACGCGAGCTCCGAGACGAGCGGGCCGATCGGAACGGCTGCGTCGAGTGCCACATGCGGAAGGCGGGTCCGTTCGACCTCCGACACGTCACGATCACCGATCACTTCATTCGGAAGCGTTTCGCCGCGCCGTCGTGGCCCGATGAGATCCGCGTGCACGCTGCGGAGGACGGCGACCTCGTCCGGTTCCGCTGGCCCGGCGCGTCGAGCGATCCCCTCGAGGACGACGGCGCGCTGGCCATGGCGCTGATGCATCTGGGTCACGCCGGGCGAGCCATCGAGACGTTCGAGCGAGTCATCGACGCCGGCGTTCCCGATTCGCTGTCACGCTTGCCGCGCTTCCACTTCATGCTCGGCCGCGCCCTCGAGGCCGCGGGACGGCCCGCCGACGCGGAACGCGCGTACGAGACGACGCTGGGCCTCGCGCCTGGCGACCCCGAAGCATCCGTCAACCTCGGCCTCCTCCTCGCGTTGAAGGGGGACGAGCGGGCGCGCGCGGTGCTCGACGCAGTCACGACGTCGCATCCGCGGGCCGCCGCGCCGTGGCGCAACCTCGCGGTGCTCGCCTCGCGCCGGCGCGACGCGGATGAGTTCGAGCGGTCGATCACCGAGGCGCTGCGGCGAGACTCCGACCTTCCGTCGGTCTGGCTCCAGCTCGGCGGATTCCAGATCGACCGCCGCGACTACGCGGCGGCCGCGCACGCGCTGGAGGAAGCGCGGCGGCGCGATCCGGACCTCGCCGGGCTCTACTCACGCCTCGGCGTCGCCCGGTTCGAGACCGGCGACCGCCGCGGCGCGCGCCGCGCCTTCGAGGAGGCGCTGCGGCGCGATCCGGACGATCGGCTCGCGCGCGCGGGGCTCGCGCGGTCGGGCGGAGGATAGAGGCGCGGGCCGAGAGATGGGTCGGCCGATCCGGTTCGTTCCTCCGACCGTCAGCGGCGCGAGGCCTCGATCGACTCGAGCCGAGCGCGGAGCGCCGCGACCGACGCGTGGCCGGAGCCGAGCTCCGCGGCCCAGCGCTCGATGACCCCACGAAGCAGGTCGATCGCGTCGGCGTGTCGTTCGAGCTCGACGAGGGTCTCGGTGGCGCGGGCGATCGCGAACGCGGCCCGCCCGTCGTCCGCGCCGAAGGCGGATTCCAGTCGCCGCGCCGCTTCGCTCCACCGACGGACGGCTTCGTCGTGGTCGCCCTCTCGAACGAGGAGCTCGGCGATGGTCAGTTGGAGGATCGTGACCTGCGGATGATCGTCACTCAGCCGCGACCGTATCGCCTCGAACCCGTCCCGCAGATACTCCGCCGCCTCGGCCACCCTCCCGCGATACAGGATCACCCGCCCCAACGCGAACCGCGCGACGGCGGTCGTCAGGTGGCCGTCGCCCAAGGTCTCGCGCGAGAGATCGACCACGTCGCGGTAGATGCGCTCTCCTTCTGCGAGCCGGCCGCCGAACGAGATCGCGTCGCCGAGCTCCGACATGTGTCCGACGAGGGCCGGGTGACGGTCGCCGAGCTGCGCCGCGAGACGCGTGATCCCGTCCCGCAGGGTCGACTCGGCCTGGTCGAAGCGCCCCGCGGCGAGATCGATCGCGCCGCGCATGAGGAGCCCCTCGACGACCTCCGCGTTGTCGGCGCCAAACGCCGCGGTCGCGGCCGCGAGAAACGCGTCGCAGCACGCCGCGGCTTCATCGAAGCGGCCCATGTCGCGGAGCAGCGCAGCCAACGTCTGGCGCGCGTCGAGCGCCAGCGGATGTGTCTCGCCGTGCGCGGCGACGAGGGCGTCGGCCGCCAAGCGCAGCTCGATCAGGGCCGCGTCGTAGCGGCCCGCCTCTCGCAACGCCCGCGCGAGGGCGGCGCGCGCGGCGGCGACGTCGGGATGATGGGCGTCGAACCGGGCCGACACGACCGCGAGGTTCGACTCGAGCATCAAAACCGCCTCGTGCGGCCGCCCCTCCTTCAGACGGAGATTCGCGACGGACGACGCGACGGCCCGCGTGTGATAGTGCTCCGCACCGAGCCGGTTCACGAGCGTCGCATAGCAAGCACCGAGGAGAGCGTCCGCCTCCTCGATCCGTCCCTGCGCGACGAACGCGTCGCCCAGGAGCTTGTCGATCCACGAAGCCAATTCGGTCCCCGCCGCCGCCGGCCCGATCGCCAGCAGCCGTCGCTCCGCCGCCCCCGCGTCCGAGCGCAGGAGGTCGAGGTGCGCCAGGTCGAACGCCACGTGCACGAACTCGTCCGGATCCGGCGCGCCGGCCGCGGCGTAGCCGGCCTCCGCACGGAGGAGCAGCGGTTCCGCTGCGTCGAGCCGCCCATCGCTCAACAAGGCCGCCCCGAGCCGCCGGCGGCACTCGTGCGTACGCGGATCGTCGTCGCCGTACGCGCCGATCGCAAGCTCGAGGGCCCGTCGCAGCTCGGGCTCCGCACGGTCGAACGCCCCGAGCGCGACGTACGCGGCGCCGGCCGTTCCGTGCACGCGGATCGCCGCGGCCGGGGCGCCGGCGAACGCGGTCGGGATCATCGGCACCGCCCGGTTCAAGACGTCCTCGACGCGCGCGTCCCGCCCGAGGTCGTCGCCGTCGACCGAGAGGATCATGTCGTGGAGAAAGCGGCTCACGTCATCCGCCTCGCGCCGGGCCCGCTCGGCGAGGGCGGCCTGGCGACCCGCCTCGCGCGCGTGAGAAACGGCGAGGAAGAGCCCCACCAGCAGCGCGAGCAGCGTCGTGGCGGCTCCGACGACGAGCGCCCGATGCAGGGCGACGAACCGCGCCGCTCGTCGTTGCCACTCGAGCGGCCGGGCGGCGATCGGGTCGCCGGCCACGATGGCGCGCAGGTCGCGAGCGAGCTCGACGGCCGACGGATAGCGATCGTTCGGGTCCTTGCGCAGCGCCTTCTCGACCACCGTCTCGAGGTCGCCGGAGAACGCTCGGTCGACGTCGCCGAGGCGCGGCGCGTCCTCGTGCACGATCCGATGCAGCGCGTCGGAGAACCGTTCGGGATCGAGGGACAGCGGCGGCCGACCCGCGAGCAGCTCGAACAGCAGCACGCCGAGCGCGAACACGTCGCTTCGTGCGTCGACGTCGCCGGCGCGACCCGACGCCTGCTCGGGGCTCAGGTACGCGAGCGTGCCGAGGATCTGACCGGCCGACGTGAGCGTCGCGGTTCGCTCGGGTCGGAGGATCCTCGCCACGCCGAAATCGACGATACGTGGGTCTCCGCGCCGGTCGACGAGCACGTTCGATGGCTTCAGGTCGCGATGGACGACGCGCTGGACGTGGGCGTGGGCGACGCCCTCGGCCACCCGCCGCATCAAATCGAGGCGCGCCCGCACCTCGAGTCGGTTCTCCGCCACGTGACGATCGAGCGGGAGACCGTCGACCTTCTCGAGCACGAGGAACGGGTGGAGGATCTCCCCGATCGGGGCGAACCCCGCGTGATGGATGCGCGCCACGAACGGATGATCGAGCCGCGCGAGCGCGTCCGCCTCGCGGCGAAATCGCTCGAGCACCGACGGGTCCATCGCCGGCGCGCGGAGGAGCTTCAGCGCCACCCGCCGCCGGGGCGTCTCCGACTCGACTTCGAAGACGGTGCTCGCGGCGCCATGCCCGAGGATCGAGACGACGCGGTAGCCCGCGATCGCCTCGGGCAATGCGTCGAGGGCAAAGTCCCCCGAGCCCTCGAGCACGCCGGTCCAGGCGCCCGCCGGCACCAACGTCGCGTCGAGCGGGCTCGCGACCCCATCTTCGGCCAGCAGCTTCCGCACCTCGTCGGCGAGCGCGGAATCGTCCTCCCGCAAGGCGGCGAACAGCCGCTCGCGCTCCGACGCCGGGAGCGCTGCCGCTCGGTCGAACAAGGCCCGGAGGCGGCGGGGTCGATCCAGCGTCACCGCACGCCCTCGGCGCCGAGCTCGCGTCCGAGCCACGCCCGCGCAAAGCGCCAGTCGAGATCGACGGTGCGCGGCGAGACGCGAAGGACGGCCGCCGTCTCGTCGACCGAGAGCCCACCGAACCATTTCAGCTCCACGACTCGGGCCGCGCGCTCGTGCTCGCGACCCAGCCGGTCCAGCGCCTCGTCGAGGGCGAGGAGGTCGGCAGTCGACGTCTCGCGCGCGCCGTCCGCCGCCACGAACTCGAGGCGAACGCGATCACCGCCTCGCTTGGCCGCACCGCGCCGCCTTGCATGGTCCACGAGAACCTCGCGCAGCGTGCGCGCGGCCAGAGCCAGGAAGTCGCCCCGCGCGACCCAAGCCGCTTCATTGCGCCCGAGCAGCTTCAGGAACGCCTCGTGCACGAGCGCGGTCGACTGTAGGGTATGTCCGGGCCGCTCGCGCGCGAGCGCCCGACTCGCGAGACCACGCAAGCACTCGTAGACGATCGGCGTCCACCACCGGGCGTCGGAGCGAGTCGAATCGTGAGACATCGCCGCTCAGACTATCACGAGCGGTTCCTTTTCCGGCCTCCGCTCGTCGGGCGCCGCGAATTGGGCGTGACCCGCGAAGGAACCCGGGATTCCATTGCGTCGCCCCCCTGGTTTCATCGCTTCGAGCGACCATCCGTCGCGTCGTCCTTACTGAATCGCTCGCCTAAAGGAGGCACCTGTGCATACACATCCATCCCTGGTCGCCGGATCGCTCTCGCTCGTCATCGCCGCGGTGGCCGCCGCCGGCGAATCGTTGCATTCGTACACCGGCATCTCGCCCGACTTCGGGGCGGTGACGGCGGGGATCGGCGACTTCGACGGCGACGGCCGGTCCGACTGGGCGATCACGTCGTATCACTCGGTCATCGTCTACTCGGGCGCGACCGCGGCGGGGCTGGCGGTCCTCACCGGCCTCCCGGGCGAGGGATTCGGAGCGGACATCGACGGGATCGGCGACGTGAATCTCGACGGGTTCGCGGATCTGGTCGTTGGTGCGCCGAACCACCTCGTCGACTTCGTGGAGGGGGGCGCCGCCTACGTCATCGCGGGGGGCACGGGTGCGACGCTTCGCGTGCACCTCGCCACGGAGGCCGACGAGTTCTACGGCCGGCGCGTGGCCGGCGCTGGCGACGTCGACGCCGACGGCTACGTCGATTACCTGATCGGGGCTCCCTACGCCGACGCGACCGTGGCGGGCTCCAACGAGGGGCGCGCCGAGCTTCGCTCGGGCAAGGACGGGACGAGCCTGAAGGTGTTCACCGGGACGCTCGGGGGGGTCTACGTCGGCTCCGACGTGACCGGCGTCGGCGACGTCGATCAGGACGGGCACGGCGACTTCGCGATCTCCGCCAGCCGCGAGATCGACGCGTTCGGCCAGCGAGTCGGCGCAGTGCGGGTCTACTCCGGGGCGACCGGGACCGCGACCTGGACGCAGTACGGAACCGTCGTGAACGGAGCGTTCGGGACGGTCATCGATGGAGTCGGCGACGCGAACGGCGACGGCGTCCCCGACATCGTGGTGGGCGCTCCGTACGCGAACGGATACCGGGGCTTCGCGCGCGTCCTCTCGGCCGGCAACGGCGCCATCCTCCACCACGTCGACGGAGACGGACCGAACGACCTGTTCGGCATCCGCGTGGCCGGCGCCGGCGACACGACCGGCGACGGCCGAGCGGAGTTCCTCGTCGCGGCCTCGGCGTTCCCGCTGCTGCCGCCGGTGGAGCCCGCCTACGCGCGCCTCTACTCCGGTGCGACCGGCCAGGTCGTGCGCCAGTTCGACGCGATGGACGACAACGAGCTGATCGGCGCCGGCGCGGATGGCGTGGGCGACGTCGACGGGGACGGACTCGCCGACGTGATCATCGGGCGGCCGCGCGTGCCGTTCTCCGGCGGCGACCCCGGCGCGGCGGACGTCCATCGGGGATGCCCGTCCGCCGTCGTCGCGTTCGGCGCGGGCTGCGCAGGGAGCGGCGGGTTCGTGCCGAAGCTCGCCCTCGACCATTGCATGTTCCCCGGCGGAACGACGACGTTGACGATCGCGGACGGGCTCGGCGGATCGACCGCGCTCGTCTTCATCGGAGCGGGACAGTCCTCGGTGCCGCTCGGCGGGGGCTGCTCGTTCCTCGTGAGCGTGTTCCTCCCCGCGCCGGTCGCGCTCCTGCTGTCGCCGGGTGGCCCCGGCGCCGGCGGCGTCGCGGTTCCGATCTCGCTGCCGTCGCAGATCCTATCGTCGTGGCAGGCGTCGCTGCAGGCGTTCGTCATCGACGCGGCGTCGCCGATCGGCGTCGCGGCGACGAGCGGGCTCGCGGTCGCGTACGACGGGTAGGGCCGACGCGCGGGCCGAGAGCTCGCGCGCGCCGCGACGACGGCGTAGACTCCGCTCGTGACCTGAACGCGCGGAGCACGTCGTGACGAACCCCTCGGTCGACGCCGATCGCCTCTATCAGTCGCTGGACGAACTCGGCCGGATCGGCGCGTTCGAGGACGAGACGACCGGCCTCGTCGGCGTGCGACGCCTCGCGCTGACCGACGCGGACGCGGACGGGCGCAACCGGGTCGTCGCCTGGATGCGGGACGCGGGGCTCTCGGTCTCGATCGACGCGATCGGCAACGTCTTCGCCGAGCGACCGGGCGCGGACCGGTCGCTGGCGCCGGTCATGGTCGGCTCGCACATCGACTCCGTCCCGACGGCGGGACGATTCGACGGGACGCTCGGGGTCCTCTCCGGTCTGGAGATCGCCCGGCGCCTGAACGAGCTCGACCGCTCGACGCTCCGGCCGCTCGTCATCGCGTTCTTCACCGACGAGGAGGGCTGCCGTTTCGGCACCGACATGCTCGGCAGCGCGGTCGCGACCGGTCGGATGCGGCTCGAGGACGCGTACGCGCTGACCGACCGCGAGGGCCGCTCCGTCGGCGAAGAGCTCGAGCGGATCGGCTTCCTTGGCGCGGAGCCGGTCGGGCAGCGACGGCCGCACGCGTACGTCGAGTGTCACATCGAGCAGGGGCCGATGCTCGTGAACGAGCGCGTCGACGTCGGCGTGGTGACCGGGGTGCAGGCGATCTCCTGGATCGAGGCGTCGTTCATCGGACGCTCGGCGCACGCGGGCACCACGCCGACGTCGTACCGCCGCGACGCGGGGCTGGCCGCGGCGCGCGTCAACGTTCGTCTGCGCGAGATGGTCGACTCGGGCGACTACGGCGAGCTCCGCGCCACGATGGGCGTGCACCGGCCGCACCCCGGCGTGGTGAACGTGATCCCGGGCCGGTTCCTCGCCACCATCGACCTCCGCAATCCCGACGACGCGATGATGGAGCGCGCCGAACGGGACGTGATCGCCTACCTGGAGGAGCGCGAGCGCGACGATCGCGTCGAGGTCCGCTTCCGCCGGACCGCGAAGACCGGGATGGTGCCGTTCGACCCGCGCATGCAGGCGTTGATCGACGAGGTCGCGGGCGCCCGCGGACTCTCCCGCCGCCCGATCCTTTCCGGCGCAGGGCACGACGCCCAGGAGTGGGCCCCCATCTGCCCGACCGCCATGGTCTTCGTCCCTGGCGAGCACGACGGCATCAGCCACAATCCACGCGAGCTCTCGACGAAGGAGCAATGCGAGCACGGCGCCAACGTGCTGCTCGACGCCGTGCTCACGCTCCTCGACGAGGAGTGACGGCGCGCTCGATCCGACCACGATCGTCGGCTTCTCGGTCCGGATCGATCGGAGTCTCCGTTCATCGGTCGCATTCGAGTCAGGAGATCGACCATGCGACCTGCTCGGCCACGAACCTCGCTCGTGAGTTCCCTCCTCGTCCTCGCCGCGTTCTCGGCGCTGCTCGCCTCGGAGCTGGCGGGCCAGGTCGCGGCCCCGGGTTCTTCCGAACCAGAGCGTCCGCCGCTGAGCGGCCGTCGCGACACCTCACGGCGCGTCGAGCACGCCGAGGAGCCGCCGCGCGCCGCGATGGTCGGGGTCGACCCGGAGCACCTGCTCGACCAGGGTCCTCGCGTGGCGGAGGGCGCCGTCGGCGACGGCGTCCTCCGCCACCGCCGTCCACGCGTCCAGGTCGTCCGGGTGCTCGGTTCGCCAGCGCCACGTCGCCTCGCGGCGAAGCCCGTCCGCTGGACAGACGCCGCGCACGAAACGGAACGTCAACGGGGTCGGCGACGACGCGCGCAAGAGCTGCGCGCACGCGGCGGCGAGTCCGCCGTCCTCGTCGGTCGCGAGCCCCGCGGCGTGGACCAGGCTAACGTGCGCCAACGGAAAGACCGAGTCGCGCTGGGCGGCCACGAGGAACTCGCGGGCCGCCGCGGCCCGATCGCCGCTCCGGCTGCGACACCACGCGCGCACGAACGCCATCGTTCCGTCCTCGTTGCTCGCGACGACGCGGTCCAGCGCCGACAGCATCGACTCCCGCGCCTTCCCGAGCAGAAGGACCGAGAGGGCCGCCGCGGTCGTGTCCCTCCAGTCCCGCGCCACCGACGGCGGAATCCGGAAGAGCGCCTCGGCGAGGCCGTCCTCCATGCCCGCGCTGGCGGTCGCGGCGAGCCCCGCGAGCGGCACGGCGAGGCGCATCACCGCGTCGAGCTTGGACGGCTCCTCGCCCAACACGCGATGCATCGCCTGCTCCTCGATCACCCGCGAAGCCTCGGTCACGTTCGCGAGCACGCCGAGCAACGCCCGCAGGATCCCGAGGGCGGACTCGCTCACCCGCGGGTAAGCGTCGACCAGCGCGGCGAGGTTGCTTCCCTCGACCACGGCCCGGCACCCGAGCTCCACGAACTGCGCCGACGGATCATCCGGGTACAACCGGCGATACTCCCGCGCCGCCTGGAGCGCGCGGGACGGATGACCGGTCAACAGCAGCGTCGGCGCGAACATCTCGTTCGCGCGCCGATGACGGGAGTCGGCGGCGAGCGCTCGCTCGAGGTGGAGCCTCGCGGACGCGGCGTCGCTCGCGAGCAGGGCGGCCGCGTACTCGGCGTCCGCCGCGTCCAGCCCGCCGCACGCGACGGCGTCCGCGACGAGCTCGAGGTGTCGCGGCTCGGCCGCGCGCTCCAGGTGCTCCCGCGTATGATCGCCGCGCAGGAGCAGCGTCTTCGCGAGATGGGGTCCGAGCTCGGCCGCCGAGAACCCGGCCAGCTCATCGATCGCGGCGCGCGCCCGCGCCAGCGCGCCCGCGCCTTCCCACGCCTCGATCTCGGACACGCGGATCCCGATCTCGTCGGCGCAGCCCCGGGCCCGCGCCTCCGCGTACCGCGCGTGCGCTTCCTCCCAGCGCCCGTAGAGCGCCGCGCGCAGCCCGAGGTTGAAGCTCTCCTCGGCGCTCTTCTGCGCCAGCTCGTCCCGCGACAGGACCGCGTCCTGCTCGCGAGCCCGCGCGACGTTTCGCTCGCCGCGGATGGCGAAGAGCGCGACGATGACGAGGCCGGTGATCAACGCCATCGAGACCGCGGCCGAGACCGCGAGGGGCCGGTTCCGGACCATCCACTTCCGCAGCTCCGCCCACGGGCCCTCCTCGTAGGCGGCGACGACCCGTTGCTCGAGGAACGCGCGCAGGTCCTCGAGCAGACTGGTCATGCTCGGGTACCGATCGTCCACCCTCCACGCCATCGCCCGTTCGCAGACCGCCACCAGCTCCGCGGGCGCGTTGCCGGCCTTCGTCGCGAGCGGCGTCGGCGGGCCGCGCCGGGCCAACGCCAGCACGTCGGCCGCCGTCCGAGATTCGCCGCCGTCCAGGTAGGGCGCGTGGCCCGCGAGCAGCTCGTACAGGATGGCCCCGAACGCGTAGACGTCGGTGGCGGGGCCGATCCGATCGAGGTCGCCCGCGGCCTGTTCCGGCGCCATGTACGGGGCCGTCCCGACCGCTTCCCCCGGGTCGGTCCGGAGCGGCGAGCCGCGCTCCTCGACCAGAGCGTCGGCCCGCGTCGAGGTGACGCCGGACGATGCCGAAGGCGAGCCGTCGGACACGAGCCGCGCGAGGCCCCAGTCCACGACGTACGTCTCTCCGAAGCGCCCGACCATGACGTTCTCCGGTTTGAGGTCGCGGTGGATCACGCCACGAGAGTGCGCGAACGCGAGCGATTCTCCGGCGCGTAGAAGGACGCCGAGCACCCGGGCTCGATTCCAGCCCTCGACGCCGCTCCTCGTCTTCGCGAGGACCGCGCGCAGGTCCTCGCCGGAGACGAGCTTCATCGCGTAGAAGACCCGGCCGTCGCGCGTGCCGACGTCGTGGACCGGGACGATTCCGGGGTGGTCGAGCTGCGCCGTGACCTGCGCCTCCTCGAGGAATCGCCCGAGGCGGCGTCCGTGCTCGACGTCGCCGGGACGCCCCATCTCGTCGCTCATCATCTTCAACGCGACGGCGCGCCGGAGGTCGACGTCGAACGCGTGGTACACCTCGCCCATGCCGCCTCGTCCGAGGACCCCGTCGAGCACGTACCGGGGCTCGCCCGCCGCTCGCGAGCGGACCCGTTCCAGGAGGGCCGCCCACGTCGATGGGTCGCTCGGGTCGCCCTCGACGACCACTCGTCCGGGTTCCCCCCCGGCCGGCGCGGGCGAGGACGGCGACAGAGCGTCCCACACCAGCCCTTCGTACGCTCCCCAACCCGTCGCCAGCTCGCGGAGCGCCTCGGCATGCTCCGGGTAGCGGGAGGCCACCGACTCGATCGATCCTTGCTCGCCGCGTTCCCGCGCGGCCAGGTACTCGAGGAACGCGTCCTCGAGCGACGCCCCGTCCGGTCGATCACCACCCGAGGCTTCATCCGCTGAAGAACGCACGGGACCTCCTCCTCCGCTCGAGTTTCCGCTCGAGTTCCGCTCGGCGTGCCGCCGCGAGCGACCGACCCTCCGCCGAGAAACTCTGGCAGAATCCACGTCCGGTGCGCCGCGCCGCCACGTTCATTGGGGGCAGGACGCGTCCGACGGCTTCGAGACCGCGGAAAGGAGCGCGCGTGCCCGGCCAGGATCCTACCCCTTCACCCGCCGAGCGGCATGAAACCCCTTCTCGCGACCGCATGGAGACCGACGAGTTCCTCGGTCTCTTCCAGCGCGCGAAAGAGGGCGACCTCGACGCCTTCGAGCGGATCTTCGAGCGGTGCTACAACACGGTCCTCGCGATCGTTCGCCGCCGGCTGGGGGCGCGGATGCGCGAGGTCGTCGAGTCCGGCGACGTGCTCAACGACGTCATGGTGCGGGCGATCCAGAACTTCTCCGGCTTCGACGTCGGCAACCGGACCGAGCTGCTCGCGCTCTTCGTGCACATGGTCAAACAGGGGATCACGGACGCCGCCCGCTACCACGGGGCGCAGAAGCGAGACCGCGACCGCGTGCGCGCGCTCCGGCACGTCACCGAGTCGATCGCCAGCGGCCGCCTCGTCCTCGAGCCGGCCGCGGACGCGCCCGCCATCCTCGACCACCTCTCGCGCGAAGAGGAGAAGGAGATCGCGAAGCAGTGCCTCGCCGAGCTCGACCCGACCGACCGGGCCGCGATCGAGTCCCGCACGATCCACGCGGACGCGAGCTGGGACGAGATGGCCGCGCTCCTCGGTGCGCCGAGCGCGGACGCCGCCCGTCATCGAGTCCAACGCGCCATGATCGCGCTGAAGAAGCGCTACGACCGAGCGAGGGGCGGCGATCGTCCTTCGGATTCTTGATTCGTGTTTCCAGAGGAGAGACCCATGAAGCGCTTTCTGACCCTAGCGATGCTCGCGATCCTCGTTGGCAGTGCCACCGGATCGATGTCGTTCTTTCGGCCCGGTGGAAACGCCGGGACCAGCTCGCCACCCAACGGTGTCTACAGTGGCAAGGTCCACGTCCGCGGCCAGTCCTACTACGTCGTCGGTCACGTGAAGATCCAGGGGATCGACTCGCTCGTCCCGGGAACGCTCTGCATCTCGTTCGACGAGGCATCACTCGATCCCATGGAGAAGGCTACGCTCGAGCGCGCGACGTTGCCCGGCTCCGGGTACGAGAACGTCGAGGTGGGCATCGCCCCCGAACCGGGCATGCCCGGCACGCCGACGGTTCGCTGGGTCGATCCGTTGCCGTAGATCGAAGCGCACGGCATCCAGGACGCTACGCTGTCGCCATGCCCGAACTCCGTTCGCCGCGCCCCGTCTACCTGCCGCGTCTGCTCTCCAAGTATGGATTCTGCTCGCGGAAGGAGGCGGAGCGGCTCGTCATCGACGGGCGCGTGGCGGTGAACGGCGTCACGCGCCGCAACGTCCTGTTCGAGGTGCGGCCGGGCCGAGATCGAGTCACCGTCGACGGTGCGGCGATCGCGCCGGCCGCGCCCATCGTCGTGAAGATGCACAAGCCGGTCGGCGTCGTGACGACCATGAAGGACGAACGCGGGCGCGCATCGGTGAAGGACCTCCTCCCGCCGGACCTCGCCGGGGTGATGCCGATGGGAAGGCTCGACCGCGACACGTCCGGGCTGCTCCTCCTCGGCAACGACCACGACCTGGCCAACCTCGTGGTCGGCGATCGATCCCGCGTCGAGAAGCTCTACCGCGTCACCGTGGCCGGTGCCCTCGACGACTCCCGGCTCGCACCGCTGCGTCGCGGAATCACCCTCGACGGCGAGCGCTGTCGTCCGGCGCGGGTTCGCGTCCAGCGCGTCGTGGACGGCGCCGTGGTGGTCGAGGTCGTGCTCGTCGAGGGGAAGAACCGCCAGATCCGACGATCGTTCGCGGCGCTCGGGCTCGAGGTCGTCCAGCTCGAGCGCCTCGCGGTCGGTCCCGTGGCCCTTGGAGACCTCGCGCCGGGCGAGGTCTGCCGCCTCGCCGCCGCGGAGCTCGCGGCGCTCCGCCTCGCCGCCGCGGCGGAGCGCGGACGAGACCGCGAGTAGGGCGGTCGTTCCGAGCCCGACGTCCACCGCCTCGATCTCGACGCCGGGTTCGAGCGAGCGCGGACCCGACCGCCGAATCCCCCTACGCGCGTCCCGCGAACTGCTCGACCCGCGCAACGTACCGCGGGAACAGATCGAGCGCGGAGCGAACCGAGTGGAGCACGATCTGGTCGTCGATGCGATCGTACTCGTGGACGAGTCGGTTGCGTAGGCCGGCGGACGGCGCGAGAGACCGCGCGAGGCTCTCGTCGAGCACTCCGATGCCGGCGAGTGCAATGAAGCTCGTGAAGAGATCGTCGGGCGCGACCGCTCCGGAGGCAACCAACATGTGGGCATTCAGGTCGACCGCCGCGTCCACGATCTCCTGGAGCAGGCGCTCCGTCGCCTTGCGTCGATACACGTCCGCGGCGTACGCCTCGACGGAGAGCTCCTTCATCGGCTCGAGCAGGCGGAGGTTCTGCGTGATCCTCTCCAGCTTGCGAAGAACGATGTCCTGCTCCAGGGGAGACATCTCGCTCATGTCCGAGGCGCGGGGTCGAGCCCGCGATCGGCCAGGTACTTTCGAATCCCCCGATGACGCGACGCACGGAGCTTCGACGTGTCGTTGTACCGCCGGAGCGCGAGGCTCGCGAACGAGGCGAACGCTCCCGCCTCGGACTCGTGCAGCGCGATTCCGTAGCGGGCGATCGCCATCGCCAGCAGCGGAGTCGTGCGGCGGACGTCGACCACGTCGACCCGCCCGCTTCCGAGTCGGTGCATGATCTCGGCCTCCAGCTCGGCGACGTCGCCGTCCACGAGAACCGCGAGGTCGACGTCGCTGTCCGCCCGCGCCGTCCCCTTCGCGTGGGATCCGAACAAGACGATCAAGCCGACCTCGGGACGATCGAAGATCGGTGACAGACGACGCCGGATGTCGTCCTTGCTGATCGGAGGCTTCGTCGGCATGGTGCGTCCGATGGTAGCTGGCGCGGGTCGTGGCGGGAAGTCTCGGGCGGCGGAGGGGACGGCGCGAGGCGGCCCAAGGCGTACGGAGTGCGGGCGCGGCCGGCGATCGGTCTCGCCGAACTCGACTCGGGACCGGCGCCGTTCGCGAAACGGCGACGCGGGGGGGGGGGGCGCGCGAAGAACGAAGACTGGGCGCGACGGGCAGCGTCGTCGGCCGGCACGCGCGCCGCTCGACATCCGCGACGATGCTCCTGCCGCTCGGGACCGCACCGCAGACCGCGATGCCGATCCTGCGACACGTGACAGCGAGATGACGATGACGCGCGACGTTCGGACGCGGATCGACGCCACAGGTCTCGCCGTCGACCCTCGAGCGCGCCCGACGGAGCGGCCACGAGCACGCCGGCGCTCGTGACGCGCAAGTCGGCCTTTCGAGCCGCCGTTCAGGAGACGAGCAGCTCGAAGATCGCGTGCGGCGACGTCGCCGCGTCGAACGGCGCGCGCGCGTAGTCACCGCGGACTGCCGTGACGCAAAACCCGGAGTCGGCCGCGTAGGGCGACGTCGTCGTCGTGGGGCTCTCGTCCACGACCGCGCACGCGCCGATCGACTTCTACTCGGGGACGCTGCTCCTCGGCGGGTCGATCGATTTCGCGATGCTCGCGGTGATCGGCGTCACGAGCAACGACTGATCGACTCCCGTCTTCATCGTCGATCTCGGGCCCGGAGTGCAGAGCCGGACCGTCCACCTGAAGACGTTCCACCTCGGGCCGAGCCCGGCGGCAGCGATCGCTCCGTTCTCGGAGGGAATCCTGCTCGACGACTCGTTCTGACGAGCGAACGCGCTCAGCGCAACGCGAGCGTGATCGGTCCCAACGGGAGCGCACGGGCGCTCCCGCTGCCGAGCAGCTCGCTCGTCTGCTCCACGACCGCCCTCTGAACGACCGCAGCGGCAAGTCTCGCGCCGAGATCAAAACCCGCTCAACTGCGTCGTCGCCTCCATCAACCCGGCGATCGCCGTCATCGCGGCCGGCGACAGCGTCCCCGTCAGGAACGCCGGGAACAAGTCGACGGCCTCCTGGTCGTCGAGCGGCAGGTAGTACGCTTCCTCGACGTACGCGCCGCCGATCGAGCGGCGGTGGTACGTGTACGCGCCGTCCGTCATGCATCGCAGGTGGAGGTCCTTCGCGGGCGCCGCGGTCGGACTCGGCTCGTACGGCCCTTTCGGTTTGAACCGCTGGCTGAACGCGAACGGACGTCCCGACGGCGCGGCCGGATCCATGATGAGGTGCATGAAGCTCACGCTGTCCGACGGTCCCGCGAGGGTGACGAGGCCCGCGTCCGCGCCGGTGACCGCCGCCACCGTGGCCCATACGTCGGCGCCGCTCACGAGCTGACCGCACGTGCTGCCTGGGTGGTTCACGAGGGGACCCGTCACGACCATCGGGACGCGGACGCCGAGTCGATGGACCGACCCCTTGGCGTGCGTCGGATCGAACGGCGCCTCGACGAGCTCCATCGGCGTGCCGTTGTCCGCGAGCACGATGATCATCGTCTGTTCCCGCACCGCCGGAGCGATGCCCGCGATGAGGCGGCCGAGCTCGGTGTCCGTTGCTTCGATCATCCAGTCGTACGCGGAGACGGCGGACGGTCCGTCGCCGAGGTCGTCCCCGGGCGCGTAGCCGGCCGCCGTGATCTGCTCCGCGGTCGCGGGCGAGACCGTCGTGAGCGGCGGGACCTGCCACGGGGCGTGCGGCGGGTTGAAACCGACGTACGCGAAGAACGGCCGGGGCTGGGCGTTGATCCAGGTCAACGCGTCGCTCCGCACCACGCTCGCGCTGAACGTCGTCTCGTCGAACGGGCCGTCCACGCTGCCGACGTGCTTTTTCTTGGTACCCGAGGCGTCGCTCGCGACCTTGGCCCAGGAATAGTGGTTCGATACGTTCCCCATCGGTCCCACGAAGCGCTCGTACCCGTTCGAGATCGGGTGCATTCGGTTGGACTTCCTCGTCAGATGCCACTTCCCGAACGCGCCGCGCGCGTAGACCGGCGCCGGCGCGACGAAGCCGTCCCTCAGCAGCTCGGCGATCGTCGCTTCCTTCGACGGAAGGGACAACTCGGACCCGGGGTTGGCACCCATCCCCGTGCGGAACGCGTAGCGGCCGGTCTGCACGAGGGCTCGGGTCGGTCCGCAGAGCGGGTTGACGTACGCGTTCGTGAACAGCACGCCCGACTCGCGCAGCGCGTCGAACGTCGGCGTGGGCGGAAACGAGACGCCCTGACCGTACGCCTTCAGCTTCTCGGTCCCGACGTCGTCCAGGAGCACGACGAGCACGTTCGGCCCGTCGGTCGCGCTCCTCTGCGCATCGGCGGCGGACGAACCCGCGACGACGACCACCGCCCAGAGAATCCCCAGTCGATGCAACACCCGTACCTCCTGCCCGCTCGCGAGCCTGCGCGCCGGACCAAGCTCAGCGGCGCCGGCCTCCGATTCTCGCGCGCCGCGGCCCGAGCGGCAACGGACGCGTGGCTCCGTTCCTTCTCGACGACCGACTCGACTCGCGAGGAAGCTCCAGGAGACACCGATGCAATCGAGGCGATCGGGGCCGACCACGACCTGGGTGACGACACCGAACGGCCGGGCCGCGGCCGAGCGGGAAGACGCCCCGCGGACCCCGCGCGGCGCCGGCCTCGGGCTACGCGGTCTTGCGGGCGAGCGTCAGCGCAGCGACGTGCTTGCGCACTACTTCGACGAGCTGCTTCGGCTCGAACGGCTTGCGCATGTACTCGTCGGCGTTGCGATCTCGCGAACCTCGCTCTCCGCGGTTCATCTCCCGCGCGCTGAAGATCACGACCGGGGTGTCGCGCGTCGCGTCATCCGTCTTCAGCCGCTCGAGGGTTTCCCACCCGTCGAGGCCCGGCATCATGATGTCGAGCAGGATGACGTGCGGGCGGCACTCCCGCGCGCGCTGGATTCCATCCTCGCCGCTCGCCGCGGTGATCACCTCGAGCCCGTCGGCCTGAAGCACCATCGCGGTCGATTCCACGATCCAAGGGTCGTCGTCGATCACCAAGACTCGGGCGTTGGGCAGCGCCATGCTTCCTCCGTTGTCGTCACACGCGGGTGTTCCGGATCCCTGAACATGGCCGATGGTATCACCTGAGCCCGAACCGAAGATGAATCGACTGCTACCCTTTTTCGGCTGCGCGACGCCGATCGGGCCGTTCGGCCCGCATCCTGCGCCCCGCGCGATCTCGCTCGATGCACTCAACGTTTTCTCGGACAACGACTTCGAGTCGCCTCACTCGAGCCCGAGAGCGATCGTCCTGAACCTCTTTTCTACTTCAGCGCCCGCGCGAGAGCGTCCGGGAGCGCGTCGAGGAAGGCGTCGAGCTCCCGCGCCCCGTGCGCGTTCGAGATGAAGAACGCCTCGAACTGGGCCGGAGGCAGCAGCACGCCCCGCTCCAACATCGCTCGGTGGAACCGGCCGAACCGCTCCGTGTCGCACCGTTTGGCGTCGTCCCAGCTCCGAATCGCCGCCGGCGCGAAGAAGATCGTGCCCATCGTCGCCACCGCCTGGACGCGGACCGGTCGCTCGCCTTCGCGGAGAACCTCCTGGACGCGGCCGAAGAACGCCGCGGCGCGGCGCTCGAGCTCCTCCAGGAACCCCGGCTCGCGAATCCGATCCAGCATCGCGATTCCGGCCGCCACCGCGATCGGGTTGCCGGCCAGGGTTCCCGCCTGATAGATCGGACCGGCCGGCGCGATCCGATCCATCAGGTCGGCGCGGCCCGCGTACGCGCCGACCGGGAAGCCGCCGCCGATGATCTTGCCGAGCGCGACGAGGTCGGGCACGACACCGAACCGCTCCTGCGCCCCCCCGCGCGCGAGGCGGAAGCCCGTGATCACCTCGTCGAAGATCAGCAGCGCGCCGGCGCGCTCGGTCACCTCGCGCAGCGCCTCGAGGAAGCCCCGGGCCGGCGGCACCACGCCCATGTTGCCGGCGACCGGCTCGACGATGACCGCCGCGATCGTGTCGCCGTCCCGCGCGAATCGCTCCCGCACGGCATCTGCGTCGTTGTACGGCAGCAGGATCGTGTCCCGCGCCGCGGCCCGCGTCACCCCGGGGCTGTCCGGGATGCCGAGCGTCGCCGCCCCCGACCCGGCCGCGACGAGAAGTTGGTCCACGTGACCGTGGTAGCACCCGATGAACTTGACGATCCGGTCGCGACCCGTCGCCCCGCGCGCGAGCCGCAACGCGCTCATCGTCGCCTCCGTCCCCGAACAGACGAGACGAACCTTCTCGGCGCACGGGACCATCGCCACGATCCGCTCGGCGAGCTCCACCTCCCCCTCGGTCGGCAGCCCGTACGTCGTCCCGCGCCGCAGCGCGTCCCCCACCGGCGCGAGGATCTCCGGCGCCGCGTGGCCGAGCAAGAGCGGCCCCCACGAGCCCATGAAGTCCACGTACTCGTTGCCGTCCACGTCGACGACCCGCGCTCCCTCCGCGTGCTCGACGAACACCGGGTCGCCGCCCACCGCGCGAAACGCCCTCACCGGCGAGTTCACGCCGCCGGGAATCACGCGGCACGCGCGTTCGAACAGCGCCCGCGAACGGTCCATCCTCATCGATCATCCTCCGTCGACGTCACCCGAACATCATCCCGGACGATTCACGCCCGTCCCGCGAGAAACGGAGCGGCGCGGGAGCACAACCCCTTACTTGGACCGACAGACCCATTGCAAGGATTTGGAGCGAGCTTCCCTCGCGGAGTGATCGTCGTCGAGATCCAGGAGTGAGGAGGAGATCGACCCGGGTGGGTTCTCGACGACGAACGACGCAGAGATCGGCGACGAGCACCCGCCAGGCGCGGGACGGGCGGGAATCGTTCGGGATCATAGGTCCGTTCGCCGCGCAACTCAGCACGACGCGAAGTGGTCGCCGCGACAACCACGCGAGGCGCGGGAGAACGCCGTCGCGGAAGGAGACCCGGCGGCGAATCGGCCTGCTATGCTGCGCGCGAACGAGAGCGGACCAGCCCACAACCGTCCCGCGAAGGAGGAATACCGTGTCGTCACTATCGATCCGAGCATGCGTCCTGGCCGCGCTGTCCGCAGCCGTCGCGTCCGCCCATCCCGTCGATGTCGACAAGGAGCTGTGGATCCGCGACCTGTCGGTGTTGGACGATCCGATCCGCACCGTCTACGTCGAGAACCCGCCTACCCCATCGCACGGCGCGTGGAGCTTCGGGCGCCTGATGGAGAACATGGCCGGCACGCACGACGTCTCCGACTTCGTCATCCACCTCTTCCAGGAGTACGAGACGACCCAGACGATCAACGGGTGGTCGATCCCGCCGCGGCCGGGCATGCTGCAGCAGGTCATCCAGCCGTGGATCGACGCGAGCAAGGCGAATGGCGTCAACGGTCTCGACTTCACCATCGCACCGTTCGCGCTGACCGGCATCGTCAACCGGATCGACCTGCGCGGGAACGGCTCGTACGGGACGACCACCAGCGGCGGCGAGGGTCGGATCATCTTCAGCGCGCTCACGGGCGGCTCCGCCACGATCATGACCGTCATCTTCGAGTACGAGCTGCTGGCCGACTCTTGCGAGGACGTCCTGGGGTGGGCCGAGGCGTGGCACGCGCTCGGCGCGATTCCGTTCGGCCCGGCCTATAACGCGGCGCTCGAAGACCTGGTCGACCGGTTCGCCGGCAAGAACGTCGCTCCCGGCCGGCCGAACGGCAGCGCGCTCGCCCAGTTCCGCAGCAACGAGCTCGCCGGCGAGTTCCCCTGGCAGTGGCGCGAGTTCCAGCTCACGCCGACCACCGGCTGGCTCGACCAGGTCACGGTGGCGCAAACGCCGCAGACCGTCATGAACCAGACCAAGGCGCTCCGGGACTACGTCAACCAGAACGAAGCGGCGATCTTGAACGGCACTCATCTGGTCCCCCTCCAGTTCCAGGCGGCGCCGTTCCGCGGCGGCAGCTCGGACGGCGAGGACAATGGGCTCCGCGCGCACTTCCGCGCCGAAGGGATCCTGAACAACGACGCCCGACACCTGTTCTCGCTGAGTACGTGCGTCGCCTGCCACACGGACGAAACGGGGACCGGGTTCTTTCACGCGTTCCCGCGCTCACCGGGCCAGACGACGCTGCTGTCCGACTTCCTGACCGGCACCACGATCGCCGACCCGGTCGACCCGACGAAGAAGCGATCGTTCAATGACCTGAAGCGCCGCGTCGCCGACCTCGAGAAACTGTTGAAGTCGACATGCAGCGAGCTCGCGTCCGAGAAGCCGCTGCTGCGCGTGCACTGACCGCGCCCTTTACTTTCCGGATCCACGTCGTTCGGCATCTGGACGCGGCGACCTCGACTGACCCAGCCCGGTTCCGTCCAATTCCGCGCCGTCAGCACGCGGCCGCCGCGTCCTTCGCGAAGTAGGTCAACACGAAATCCGCCCCCGCTCGCACGATCCCCGTGAGCGACTCCATCATCACCCGGTCGTGATCGAGCCACCCGTTCGCCGCCGCTGCCTTCAGCATCGCGAACTCCCCGCTCACCTGATACGCGGCGATCGGCACGTCGAACCTCCGCCGCGCGTTGGCGATCACGTCGAGGTACGGCATCGCGGGCTTCACCATGATCACGTCGGCGCCCTCTTCGACGTCGAGCGCGATCTCGGCCATCGCCTCGCGGCCGTTCGGCGGGTCCATCTGGTAGGTGCGCCGGTCGCCGAACCGCGGCGCCGAGTCGGCGGCGTCGCGGAACGGGCCGTAGAAGCCCGAGCAGTACTTCGCGGCGTAGGAGAGGATGGCGACGTCGTCGAAGCCGTTCTCGTCGAGCGCGCGTCGGATCGCGGCCACGCGGCCGTCCATCATGTCGGACGGAGCGACGACGTCGGCGCCGGCCTTCGCGTACGCGACGGCGGCCGCTGCGAGGCGCGGGAGCGTCGGATCGTTCAGGACTTCCTCCCCGCTCACGATGCCGCAATGACCGTGGTCCGTGTATTCGCAGAGGCACACGTCGGCTATCACGACCAGGTCGGGGCACTCGGCCTTCAGCGCGCGGATCGCCTGCGGCACGACGCCCTCGGGGTCGTCGGCACCGTTGCCGGCGCCGTCCTTCTCCGGCGGCAGGCCGAACAGGATCACGCCCGGCACGCCCAGCTCGAACGCCTCGACCGCGTCCTCGACCAGCGGCTCGACCGATTGACGGTGGACGCCGGGCATCGACGGCACCTCGTGGCGCACCCCCTCGCCGGAGCAGACGAACTGCGGGTAGATGAAGCGATCGGGCGTGAGACGGGTTTCGCGCACGAGGCGCCGCACTCCTTCGGAGGCGCGCAGTCGACGCAGTCGTCGGTCGGGGAATCCCACCATGATCTCCTTTGCGAAGCGGACGATGATCAGCGTTCGACGCGGCCGGCCCGAAGCGCGGCGTCGGCGAGCGCGGACAGCGCGGCGCTCGATGACGCGGCGGCCACTCGCACTCCGAGCCTCGCCAGCGCGGCCGAGGCGGTCCGGCCGAGAACCACCTGCCTCGATCCGGAGAGACAGGCTCGCGCGCGCGCCGGACCGATCGCGGCGACGAGCGCGCTCACCGCCGAGCCGGACGCCCATGTCACCACATCGATGGTCTCGTTCAAGAGCTGCCGCTCCATCGCCTCCGCCGCGGCCACGCCGGCGAAGACGGTCCGGTACGCGATCACCTCGGTGACGAGCGCCCCGCGCCGCTCGAGCGCGTCGGGCAGCACGCGCCGCGCCTGGTCGCCGAGCGGCAGGAGGACGCGGCGTCCGCGGAGCGGGCCCGAGCGCTCGAGCGCACCGACGAGCCCGTGCGCGTCGGCGCGCTTCGGCACGATCGCGACGGTGAGACCGACGTCGCGAAGCCGTTCCGCGGTGCGCGCGCCGACCGCGGCGAGCGCCGGTCCGGCGAGCGATGGTGCGGGGCTCATGCGGCCGGCGGCCGCCAGGAGGGACTCCACCGCGTGGCGGCTCGTGAAGGCGACGAGGTCGAACGACGCGAAGGTTCGCGCCGCCGCGTCGAGCCGGGCGGGGTCGCGCGGAGCCGCGATGCGAAGCAGAGGATGCACGGCCACGACGGCGCCGCGGTCGGAGAGGAGGCGCGTCAGCTCGCCGTCGTCGTCGGGCCGGGTGACCACGACGACGGTCATCGGCCCCCTCCGCGCCGGAGGCCGGCGACGAGCGCGGCGCCGACCTCCGCCCCAACGCCGGCCGCGGCGGCGACGGCGCCCTCCAGCCCGCGCTCGACCCGCACCTCGAGATCCTCGCTGAACAGGACCGCGCGGAGCCGAAGGCGATCGCCGTCGACCTCGGCGTGCGCGCCGAGCGGCAACGAGCAACCGCCTCCCGCCGCGAGCAGCACGGCTCGCTCGGCCGTGACCGCCGCGCGGGTCCAGGGGTCGTCCAGCCGCTCGCGCAGGAACTCGGCGACCTCGTCGTCGCGCGACTCGACGGCCAGCGCGCCCTGGCCCGGAGCGGGAAGCACGACGTCGAGCGCGAACGTCTCGATCGCCTCGGCGCCGCGACCAAGCCGGTCAAGGCCCGCCATCGCCAGCACGATCGCGCCGAACTCGCCGTCCCGGAGCTTCCGGATCCGCGTGTCGACGTTGCCGTGCACCGGGACGAAGTCCAGATCGGGCCGCCGGAAACGCATCTGCGCGACGCGGCGCGGAGATCCGGTCGCGACGCGCGCCGCGGGGGCGAGCTCCGCGAAGCACGGACCGTTCGAGAGCAACGCGTCGCGCGCGTCGGCCCGCGGCGGGATCGCCGCGATCGTCAACCCGTCCGGCACCTCGGCCGGGAGGTCCTTCAACGAATGGACGGCGAAGTCGATCCGGCCGTCACGGAGCGCCTCCTCGAGCGCGCCGGTGAAGAGCCCCTTCGGCAGGGACCGGCCGGGCGCGATCGGATGTTCCTGCCGGCGGTCGCCCTCGGTTCTCACGAGGACCGTCTCGATCTCGATCGCCGGATCCGACGCACGGATCGCGTCGGCCACGTGGCCGGACTGCGTTCGCGCGAGCAGGCTTCCCCGCGTTCCGAGCCGGAGCCGCCGCGGTGCCGTCACTTCGACTCGTCCTCGTCGAGCTCGAACAGCTCGCGCAGCGTCTTGGCGAATCCACCTAGACGCTCGCCGCCCCCCTTCAGCCGCCGCGTCGGGGTCTGGAGGAGCTTGTCGATCAGGACCCTCGAGAAGAGCTCGACGGACTCGTGGTGCTCCTTCGGGATCCGCCCGATCGCGCGCGCGAGCTCCCGGCCGCGGATCGAGTCGAAGCGTCCATGGAGCTGGCGGAGCAACGGGTCGAGCTCGCGCGCGGCGCCCCACCAATCCGCGAACGCCGCGAGCTCGCGCTCCACGAACCGCAGCACGCGCGGAACCTCGCCCTCGCGCCGCCGGCGCGTAGCGTCGGCGAGCGCCTCCAGGTCGTCGAGGTCGTAGAGGAACACGTCTCCGAGGTCGGCCGCGGCGGGATCCACGTTGCGCGGCACGCCGACGTCGATGAGGAGGAGGTGAGGTCCCTCGCGCCCGCGCATCGCGCGCGCGACGTCATCCGCCGCGAGGACGTAGTCGCCGCCGCTCGGCGCGGCCGCGGCCAGGACGATGTCGGCCTCGTGCAGGCGGCGGTAGGCGTCTTCGCGCGGCAGCGCGTGGGCGCCGATCCGCTCGGCGAGATGCGTCGCGCGCTCGATGCCGTGCCCCGTGATCCAGACCCGCGCGACGCGCCGCTGCTTCAACGCGCGCGCGACCGTTCCCCCCGTCTCGCCGGCGCCGATCAGCAGCACGGTCCGCCGCTCGAGGTCGTCGAACACCTTCGCCGCGAGGTCCACCGCGATCGACCCGATCGAGGCGGCACCGGCCGAGATCCGCGTCTCGGTGTGCGCCCGCTTCGCCACGCGGAACGACGCGGGGAACAGCCGCCGGAACGTGGGGCCGACCGATCGGAGCTCCACCGCCTCGTCGTACGCGTCGCGCACCTGGGCCAGGATCTGGGTCTCGCCGAGCACCATCGAGTCGAGCCCGGCCGCGACCGACAACGCGTGCGCCACCGCCTCTCGCCCGTCGAACGTCACGAACGTCCCGTCGGGAAGCTCGCGGCCCGGGTCCTTGAGGTCGCGGAACGCGTCGACCAAGCGCGCGGCCGGCAGCGCGTCCTCGGACCCCGGCTCACCGGCGGCGTAGACCTCCGTCCGGTTGCACGTCGACAGGACGACCGCCTCGCGGACGCCGTCGACCCCGAGCACGCGCCGCGTCACCTCGGCCCGATCGGGGACGTCCAGGGCGACGCGCTCGCGCACCTCGACCGAGGCGGTGCGATGCGACACGCCGACGACGGCGATGCTCCTCACGACGGGCTCCAGAACGGATGATCGGTGCGCCCGAGCGAGTAGAGCACGGCGATCATCAGGGTTCCCGCGAGAGGGATCCACATCACGCGGATCCCGCGCCAGCCGAGCAGGAACCGGCTGAGGACGTCGGCCGCGAACAGCACCCACAACGCCGCGGCGAAAATCACCTTCGGGTCGCCCGGCACGCCGCCCTGGAAGGAGGCGAACGTGAAGAACCCGATGACGAGCCCGAACGTGAGCGCTACGAAACCGACGCGGACCGACACCGACGACTTCGTCTCGAGGGTCGAGAGGGACGGCAGGCGATCGAACCAGAAGCCGATCCGCCGCTGCTTCATGACGCGGTAGAGGATGTGGTACAGCAGGCTGTAGACGCCGGCGACCGCGAACGCCGCGTACGCGATCAGGACGAAGCCGCCGTGCAGCTCGGCGAACGCGCGCTCCCGTGGGCGCGGCGCCTGCGTCGGCGCGCTCGGCTCGATGAGCTGCCCGCCGAGGTCGAGCAGGCACGCGATGAGCACGAGGACCAGCACCTTCGCCTGATCGGTCGCGCCGGGGCGGAAGCCGAAGATCAGATGGAGCGCGAGGAAGAGCGCGACGATCCCCATGCCGCCGCCGGTCCCCGACACCGGACAGAGGCCCGGCTCGAGGAAGGTGGCGACGCGCGTCACCACGGCGGCGACGATCAGGACGAGCACGGAGTAGCGCGAGACCGCGCCGCGACGTCGCAGGTCGAGCGCGGCGGCCACCGCCGCCGCCGCGAACAGGACGCTCGGAACGAACGTGGCCAACCGATCGATCAAGGCTTCTCGTGCTCCGGTTCCGTGCGTGTCAGAACGGATAGAGCGTACGCGGCGCCCGTTCCCCGCGGTAGCGGGAAGCCGCGGTCAGAGCGGATCGACGACCGCCTTCAGCGCGCGCTCGGTGCTCGCGTGGACCGAGAGGAATCGATCGAGCTGCATCATGTGGAGAAGCTTCTGGACGAACTCGCAGACCCCCGCGATCGCCAGGGATCCGCCCGCGTCGGCGATCTGATGATGCATGGCGATCAGCGTCCCGACTCCGCACGAGTCGATCCGCTCGACGGCCGACAGCTCGAGGACGAACGCGCGATGGCCCTCGAGCAGCGCGTCCGAGATGGACGTTCGGAGGCGCTCCTTCAGCGAGTCCGACACGTCGTAGTTCAGAAAGCGGCTGCGCAGGATCACCTCGACCGCCGCGCCGTCCGCGACGACGCGGGTCGAGAATCCCGTCCCAGTCGAACCTTCCTGATCCATGGCCCCGATCTCCAATGGGTCCGAACCGCGAGCCGTTTCGCCCCCGAAACTGCTCTCGACTCTTCGGCCAGGAATGGATCGAAAACTGAGACCAAACTCGGGGGCTGATCCCGGTCGCGCCGTCACGCGACCGTGTCGGCTTCCTCGATCGGCACGTTCATCTGCCGGAAGATCTCCCGCGTGCGCGATCCGAGGAACGCCCGCACTTCTCCCGTCGTGGAGAACGACATCACCCGCCGCGCGGCCGCCTCCGCCTCCTTCAGCGTGACGGCGCGGATCAGCCGGCCGACGCCGGTCACGTAGTGCCGCGCCATCGAGAAGCGGCGCAGACCCAGCCCGAGCAGCACCAACGTGCAGTAGAAGCTTCCCGCCATCTCGCCGCAGAGCGATACCGGCTTGTTCACCGCCCGGGCCGCATCGATGACCATCTGCAGCGCCCGCAGCACGCTCGGATTCAGCGGCTGCGAGAGGTTGGCGACGCGAGCGTTGTTGCGGTCGACCGCGAGCAGGTACTGGATCAGGTCGTTCGAGCCGATCGAGATGAAGTCCACCTCGCGCAGGATCGTCTCGACGGCCAGCACGGCGGCCGGCACCTCGATCATCGCCCCGAGCGGCACGTTCTCCGCGGCGGGGATCGCGCGACGCCGCAGGTCCTTCTTCACGTCGTCGACGAGCGCCGAAGCGCGACGGACCTCGTCGACGGTGGTGATCATCGGCAGCATGATCCGCACGTTGCCGTGCGCCGACGCGCGCAGCAGCGCGCGAACCTGCGCGATGAAGAGGTCCGGCCATTCGTCGCTGATTCGGTAGCCGCGCCAGCCGAGCGCGGGGTTGTCCTCGTCCGACACGCGGAAGTACGGGAGACGCTTGTCGCCGCCGATGTCGATCGTCCGGAACACCACCTCGCGCGGCGCGGCCCGCTCGGCCACCTTGCGGTAGACCTCGAACTGCTCGTCCTCGGAGGGGAACGACGCGCGGTCCATGTAGACGAACTCGGTCCGGTAGAGGCCGATCCCGGCGAGGTCGCCGAGGTCGTCCGGCATGACGTCGCCCGCGTTCTCGACGTTGACGAAGATCTCGACCTCGGTGCCGTCCTTCGTCACGGCGGGGAGCGCGGGCCCGGCCTCGAGGGCCTCGCGCATGCGATCGAGGAGCGCGGCGCGACTCCGGTAGCGTGCGAGCGTCTCGTCGGTCGGGGCGACGACGATCGTCCCCTCGCGACCATCCACGATCGTGCGCTGGCCGCCGTGCTCGACGAGCCGCTTCACGTCGCGCACGCCGGTGACGGCCGGAATACCGAGGGCCCGCGCGAGGATCGCGGCGTGCGACGCCTTGCCCCCCGTCTCCGTGATGATTCCGGCGAGACGGCGCCGGTCGAGACGAGCCGCGTCGGACGGAAACAGCTCCTTCGTCACGAGGATGTACGGGCTGTCGGGGGTGGCGGCGATCTCGTCGGCGCCCCGGCTCAGGTTCTGGAGGATCCGACGCCCTACGTCACGGACGTCGGTGGCGCGGTCGCGCGCGAGGGGGTCCTCGAGCCGCGCGAACGCCGCGCTGTAGCGCCGCACGAGCGCCGACACCGCGGCCTCCGCGTTGATCCCCTCGTCCCGCACCGCCTTCTCGATCTGCTCCTCGAAACCGGGGTCCTCGAGGATCTGCAAGTGGACGAGGAAGATCCGCGCGTCGTGCTCGCCGACCTTCTTGATCGCCTCCTCGCGGGTCCGCGCGAGGTCGCTCCGGGCGAGAGCCAGCGCCGTCTTCAGCCGCCTCAGCTCGCCGGGGATGGCGGCGGGCAGCACGCAGTACGCCGGCGCGTCGAGGGGGAACGACTCGGCTACGGCGAAGACGGGGCCGATCCCGATCCCGTGCGAGACCGGAATGCCACGGATGATCTTCTCGCCGCCGCCCGCCATCGCTTCGCCTCAGGAGAGTCGGGTCAGCAGGAGGTCGGACAACCCGTCCAGGTTGACCCGCTCCTGCGCCATCGAATCGCGGTCGCGCAGCGTCACGCTGTTCGTCGCCGCGGTCTCGCCGTCTATCGTCACGCAGAACGGCGTGCCGATCTCGTCCTGGCGGCGGTACCGCCGACCGACCGCGCCCGACTCGTCGTAGAAAACGGTGAAGCGACGCCGCAGGTCCTCCTCGATCTGCCGCGCCCGCTCCGGCATCCCGTCCTTCTTGACGAGCGGGAAGACCGCGACCTTCATCGGCGCGAGCCGAGGGTGCAGGTGGAGGACGGTGCGCGCGTCCTTCTCGAGCTCCTCCTCCTCGTAGGCGTCGACGAGGAACGCGAGCGTCGCGCGATCGACGCCGGCCGCCGGCTCGATCACGTACGGGTGGTAGTGCGTCTTCGTCTGGTCGTCGAAGAACTTCATGTCGCGGCCCGAGTGCTCCTCGTGCTGCTTCAGGTCGAAGTCGGTGCGCGACGCGATCCCCTCGAGCTCGCTCCAACCGAACGGGAACTCGTACTCGACGTCGACGCACGCGTTCGCGTAATGCGCGAGCTCGTTCTGCTCGTGGTCGCGGATTCGCAGCTTCTCCTTCTTGATGCCGAGGTCGACGTACCACTGGAAGCGCTGGTCGCGCCAGTACTCGTACCACTTCCTCCACTCGTCGGGCGGCGCGAAGTACTCCATCTCCATCTGCTCGAACTCGCGCGTGCGGAAGATGAAGTTGCCCGGCGTGATCTCGTTGCGGAACGACTTTCCGATCTGCGCGATCCCGAACGGCGGCTTGACCCGCGAGCTGTTCAGCACGTTCGCGAAGTTGATGAAGATCCCCTGCGCGGTCTCGGGACGCAGGTAGCAGACCGCCGCCGAGTCCTCGACCGGGCCCATGTGGGTCTTGAACATCAAGTTGAACTGACGCGCCTCGGTGAAGTGCCCCGCCTCCTGGCACTTCCGCGCGGCGCGGCCCTTGTACGCCTTGTTCGCGCACATCGCGTCGTCGAGGTGGTCCTCGCGAAAGCGGGCCTTGCACTCGCGGCAGTCGACGAGCGGGTCCGAGAACCCCGACACGTGCCCCGACGCGTTCCAGACCTGGGGGTGCTGCAGGATCGCCGAGTCGAGCCCGACGACGTCGGAGCGACGCTGGACCATCGCGGTCCACCAGGCATCCTTCACGTTCCGCTTCAACTCGACCCCGAGCGGCCCATAGTCCCAACAGGACGCCTGCCCGCCGTAGATCTCGCTCGCCGGAAACACGAAACCGCGGCGCTTGCACAGCGAGACGATCTTGTCCATGACGTCCGGAGCGGGCATCCGCGTTCTCCTGATGAAGGGTGATGAGGCGATGAAAGGATGATGAACGACGATGAGGGATGAAATCCAGCCCATGATTCAACGGTTCCGCGGTCGCAAAGCAAGCATCGCGGGCCGAGACGCACACGGACGCCGAGGCGTCCCCGTGCGCCGCACCGCTTCGACGCATTCCTGATCGCTCCGTTGGTTCGTACGATGTCCCGATTCGAACGCCGGAGGACGACCATGCTCGCACGATCGATCGGTCTCGTCACGCTCGCCGGGCTCGGCGCGTGCGGAACGCTTGGAATCGGAGGAATGAACGACATCGACGCTCGCCTGGCCAAGTTCGCCCCCGTGCGCATCCAGGCCGACCTGTCCGATCTCCCCGCGTCGGAGCGGGAAGCGCTCGACCACCTCGTCGCGGCGGCCAAGCTGATGGAGCCGATCTTCCTCCGGCAGGCGTGGCACGAGAACCCGCGGCACGCGGAGACTCTCGACGGCCCGGCGCGCGAGCTGTTCTTCATCCACGCTGGTATCTGGGACCGCATCGACGAGGAGCCGTTCGTCGGATCGACGCCGCGGCCCGAGGTCGCCGGCTTCTACCCCGCCGACCTCACGCGCGAGGAGTTCGATGCGTACGTCGCGGCGCACCCGGAGCAAAAGGAGGCGCTGGAGAGCCTGTTCACGATCGTCGTGCGCGACGGCACGGGACTCCGCGCGATCCCCTACTCCGAGGCATTCGCCGAGTGGCTCGTGCCGGCCGCAGAGCACCTACGAGCCGCCGCGCGCGTCACCCGGAACGAGTCGCTGCGCCGCTTCGCCGACAGCCGCGCCGCCGCGTTCCTGTCCGACGACTACTACCAGAGCGACGTGGACTGGATGGACCTCGACGGACTGGTCGAGATCACGATCGGGCCGTACGAGACGTACGAGGACCGTCTGTTCGGCTACAAGGCCGCGTTCGAGGCGTTCGTGACCGTGGCCGACAAGACGGAGAGCGCGCGGCTCGAGCTCTACAAGTCCGAGCTGCCGATGATGGAGCAGAACCTCCCGATCCCGGACTCGATGAAGAACCTGGATCGCGGCAGCGAGTCGCCGATCCGCGTGGTCGACGTCTACTACGCGTCGGGCGACACGCGCGCCGGCGTGCAGACGATCGCGTTCAACCTGCCGAACGACGAGCGCGTGCGCGAGGCGAAGGGGAGCAAGAAGGTGCTCCTGCAGAACGTGATCGAGGCGAAGTACGGCGGGATCCTGCAGCCGATCGCCGTTGCGATGCTCGTGCCCGAGCAAATCGATCTCGTGACCGCGGACGCGTTCACGAACCAGACGCTCTTCCACGAGCTGTCGCACGGGCTCGGTCCAGGACGGATCGTGAAGGACGGCCGCGAGACCGAGGTGCGCCTCGAGCTGAAGGACCTCTATTCGCCGCTCGAGGAAGCGAAGGCCGACATCATGGGCGTCTACAACCAGCTCCTGATGGTGGAGAAGGGCCTGATGCCCGCCTCGACCACGGAGACCCTCTACCCGACGTGGCTCGCCGGCCTGTTCCGCTCGATCCGTTTCGGCGTGGAGGAGGCGCACGGCAAGGCGAACATGATCCAGTTCAACTACATGCAGGACCACGGCGCGATCGCGCGCGACCCCACGACCGGCCGCTACCGGGTCGACTTCGACAAGTTCGCCGACGAGACGAGGAACCTGGTCCGCGACATCTGCGTGCTCCAGGCGAACGGCGACTACGACGGTACGCTCGAGTTCCTCCTCGAGTACGGCGAGATGGGCGACGAGCTGATGCGCGACCTGACGCGGCTCGAAGGGATTCCGGTCGACGTCCGCCCGATCTACGACCCCGACGAGGCGATGGCCGGGCACGGATGACCGGCGGCGCGGGCCAGGATGACGTCGCGCGCGCGGTCGGCGGCGACGAGGCGGCGCTCTCGCGGCTGCTGCTGCGGCACGCCGTTCGGATCCGTCGCTCCATCACGATCGTCCTGCCTCCTCGGCTTCGCGCGCTCCTGTCCGAAGACGACGTCCTGCAGCAGACGTTCACCGACGCGTTCCTCGACGTCGACCGGTTCACCGGCGCCGGCGAGGAGGCGTTCGCGGCCTGGCTCGCGCGCCTCGCTCGGAACAACCTGCAGGACGCGATCCGCGCGCTCGACGCCGTGAAGCGCGGCGGCAAGGAGGCGCCCCGCGCCGACGATGCGAATTCGTTCGAGACGTTGTTCGTGAACCTGCTCGCGCGTACTCGCACCACGCCGAGCGGACACGCGGTGCGCGAGGAGATGATCGCGTCGATGCGGGACGCGATCGATCGCCTTCCCGCCGATCACGCTCGCGTCGTCCGGCTCTACGACCTGGAATCGCGCCCGATCGCCGAGGTCGCGGCCGCCCTCGGACGGAGCGAGGGCGCGACGTTCCTGCTGCGCCACCGCGCGCATCGCCGGCTGCGGGACATGCTCGGGGGAGGGTGACGGCGCCGACGCGCTCACGACCGCGCGGCGGGACCGGACCTCGTCGTCGCGGCTACGGGATCGTGATCCGCACGCCGTTCGTGTTCGAGAAGCCGAGCGGGATCGCGCCGGCGTCGATGATGAACGCCTGCATCGCCACCGAGACCGACAGGTTCAGCGCGACCGGGATCGCGCCCGGGATCGACACCGCGCCGTTTCCGGCGCCGCTGCCGCCGAAGGTCAGCCCGATCGGGCCGGGGAGGAACGGGAACACGTTCGCCACGCAGCCGAACCCGATCTCGACCGACGCCGGCTGGAGCCCGAGGAAGAGGAGCCCCGTCGCGCCGCCGACCGCGTTCGTGACCGAGAGCGTCACCACCGATCCCTTGGTCGTGCAGCCGTCCAGGTCGAGCACCGGCACGAACCCGCCGGAGCCGACGCAGCCCGTTCCATAGGAAACCGTCTGGCTGCACTGGCGCTCGTGCGCCCCCATGTCGACGACCGGCGCGATGCCGACGCCCGTGTCCGCCGCGTTCACCTCGTCGGAGAAGCGCGGCTGACCGCCCCCGTCGGTCGGCGTCGGCTCGAGCTGGTTCGCGTCGCCGTCGAGATCGAGCGCGTCCGCGGGAACCGCCGTCCCGTCGCCCGCGTCGACGCACGGCGAGAGCAGGCCCAGGCGCAGGTCGTCGTCGCCGGTCCCCACCACGTCGTCCGCGCCGTCCGCGTCGAGGAAGAGCGGGTCGAGCCCGACGTTCGTTCCGCCGAGCGCGCCGGTGAGCCCCTGGATGCAGGAGCGGTCGACGACGCTCGGCTCCGGGCCGAGCTGGATCTGCGCCGCCTCGCTCAGGACGCCGGACGTCGAGTTCCCCCACAGGATCGAGTTGGTGAGCTGCGTCGCCACCCGGAGGAACACGTTGTCCGCGAGCAGGCCGCCCGCCTTCGCGGTCGACACGTTGCCGGCGAAGGTGCAGAGCGCGACGGACAGCGCGACGGGCGCCGTGAACGAGTCGCCGATGACGTACGCGCCGCCGCCGCCGTCGACCGCGGAGTTGCCGCTGAACCGGCAGTTCACGAGGGTGGCGTCGCCGACCGCGCAGAGCCCGCCGCCGAGGCCGGTCGAGTGGTTGCCGGCGAACGAGCAGCCCGCGAGGGTGACGTCGCCCGCGTAGAGACCGCCGCCAAGCGCGCCGCCGGCGCTCGCCCCGGCCCGGTTCTGCTCGAACGCGCAGTAGATCAACGCCGGCGTGCCGGCGCCGACGGCCGCCATGCCGCCTCCGATCGCGCCGAACCCGTCGCCGACGAGGTTGTCGCGCACGCGGCAGTTGCGAAGCACGGGGCTCGACGAGACCGAACGAACCCCCGCCCCTTCGTTCGGCGCGGCGTCGTCGTGCCCGCCGCGGATCGAGAACCCGTCGAGGGTCGTGGCGCTTCCCGCCGCGCTGAACGTCACCACGTTCAGGCTGTTGTCGCCGCGGTTCGCGAACGCGGGCCCGTCGTCGCCGGAGAGGTCGCCGGACAGGATCGTCTGATCGAACAGCCCGGCGCGCTGCGCGAGCGTCGCCTCGACGCCGGAGAAGCCGCCGAAGACGGCGACGCCGTCCGGGATGAGGAACGTCGCGGAACGATCGAGCGGAGTCCGACCGCCGCCGGCGTCCGGCCGATAGGTCCCCGCCGCGACCCACACTTCGTCGCCCGCCGCCACCACGGAGAGCGCGTCCTGCAGCGCGGTGAACGCGTCGGTCCACGACGTCCCGTCGTTCGCCCCCATCGCGGAGTCGTCGACGAAGTGGGTCGCGGCGCCGACCGCGCCGGTCGCGAGGCTGAGGACGAGGACGGCGAGGACGCACGAGCGCCGGTGTCGCATCGGGGGCTCCAGTTGGGTTCCAGGCTTCAGCTTCTTCGCGTGCCGCGAAGAACTTGAAGCATATCCACCCGACACGTGACCGCGTCCTCAGGCGCACACGTGGCGTGTGCTTCCTCGGTTGCGGTCCTACCGCGTTGGGTCGATCGGGGTCGAGTCGATGATGGGCTCGGAAGAGTAACTCATGGGTCGCGCGGCGGACAGACGTCGCCTGCGGATCGCGCCTTCGGCCGCCGCGGCCCCGGCGGCGCGAAAAAGGACGAGATCCGCGTAAGCGCCCCGGCCCGACTACGCTTCTCCGATCGGAACGACCCATGAAGCTGCCCCACGACGCCTCCGACTCGGGATCCCGCGACGCCGACCTGATCCGCGCCGCGCAGGACGACGCCCGGGCGCTGCGAGGGGCGGGGAACGAACGCCGGGCTCCGATCGGCGCGATCCGCTTCCCCGGGTACGTCGTCGAGGCGGAGATCCACCGCGGCGGCCAGGGCGTCGTCTTCCGTGCCCGCCAGGAGGGCACCGGACGGCCGGTCGCGATCAAGCTGCTCCACGGCGGGCCGTTCGCGGGCGACCGCGAGCGGGTCCGGTTCGAGCGCGAGGCGCAGATCCTGGCGCGCCTCAAGCATCCGAACATCGTCGCGATCCACCACACCGGGCAGTCGGGCGAGGCCGGAGGCGGCGCCTACTTCGTGATGGACCACGTGGACGGCCGGCACCTCGACCGGTACGTGGAGGAGACCCGGCTCGCCCCGCGCGCCGTCGTCGTGCTGTTCGAGAAGATCTGCGACGCGGTCCACGCCGCGCACCTCCACGGAGTCATCCACCGCGACTTGAAGCCGAGCAACATCCGCGTCGACGCGCGCGGCGAGCCGCACGTGCTCGACTTCGGCCTGGCGAAGAGCACGAGCGCCCTGCCGGACCGAACGCCGCCCGTGACCGACCCGGGACAGTTCATCGGCTCGCTGCCGTTCGCGAGCCCCGAGCAGGCGGCCGGCGACGGCGGCGCGGTCGACCTGCGGACCGACGTGTACGCGATCGGCGTGATGCTCTACGTCTGCCTGACCGGCGCGCATCCGTACGACGTCTCCGGGCCGTTGAAGCGCTCCCTCGACAACATCCTGAACGCCGCGCCGGCGCCGCCGGCGCGACTTCGCCCCGACGTCGACGACGACGTGGCGAGCATCGTGCTCCGCTGTCTCGAGAAGGACCCGCGCCGCCGATACCAGGGCGCCGGCGAGGTCGCGCGCGACCTCCGCCGCTTCCTCGACGGCGAACCGGTGGACGCGAAACGCGACCGCGCCTTGTACGTCATCTCACGGACGCTGTCCCGCTACCGCATGCAGGTCGGCCTCGCCCTCGGGTTCGTCGGAGTGATCGCGGCCGGACTGGTGACGGCGCTCCTCCTTTGGAGCGTCGCGGCGCGCGAACGCGACGCCGCGTACGAGGCGGGGCTCGCCGCCGACGCGGCTCGCGCCGCGGCCGAGCGCAAGCAGCAGGACCTCGCGCGCCAGCTCTACTTCCACCGGCTGCTCGCGGCGCAGGTCGCGCTCGACGACGGAAACGTCGCGCGCGTGCGCGAGCTCCTCGATGAAAGCCCGGCCGAGCTCCGCGGCTGGGAGTGGCGGCACCTGGCGTGGATGGCCGACCGCTCGGCGCGCACGTTCGTGGCCGGCCGTCCGTTGCTCTGCGTCGACGTGTCGCCGGGAAACGATCGGATCGCGGCCGGCGACGCCGACGGCGCCCTCCACGTATGGAACGCGATGAGCGGCGCGGTCCTCGACGCACGGCCGCGCCACGACGGCGCGATCCACGGAGTTCGATTCGGTCCCGGCGAGCTCGTCGCCACCGCCGGCGAGGACGGCGTGGTCCGAGTGACGGACGCGGTCCGCGACGTCACGCTCCCCGGCGCCGGGAGCGAGGTGCGCTGCGTGACGTTCACGAACGACGGCGGCGTCGTCGCCGGCGACGACGGCGGCCGCGGCTTCCGGTGGGACGTCGCGACGTCGCGCGAGCTCGCGCGCCGCGAGCTCGGGGGCTCGATCCTATCGATCGTCTCTCATGCGATGACGAACGAGGTGCTCGCCGCTGGACGGGACGGCGCGGTGTTCGCGCTCGACGCGGCCACGCTGGAGGTCCGCCGCGAGGTCGCGCGGCTCGACGCGGGCGTCACGAGCCTCGCGCTCCACGAATCCTCCGGCACCCTCGCGGCCGGCATGGTCAACGGCACGGCCGCGATCATCGATCTCCCGAGCGGAGCCGAACGCGGCCGCGTCCGCGCGCACGGCGAGTGGGTGCACGCGGTGTCGTTGAGCGCGGATGGGCTCTTCCTCCTGACCGCCGGCGCCGACCACACGGTGATGGCGTGGAACGTACGCACGCTGGATCGCGACCGGACGTACCGCGGTCCCACCGACCGCGTCTTCGGCGTCCGCTTCCTCGCCGACGGCAGGAGCGTCGTCTGCGCGTCTCTCGACGGCACGGTCCGCCTCTTCGACCGCGACGCCGCCGATCGCGCGCGGGTGTTCCAGAGCCACGATGGACAGGTCTGGTGCGCCGACTTCGTCGACGCCGGACGCACGTTCGTCGCGGGCGGATCGGACGGTCGACTGCGGCGGTTCGACACGCGCGACGTCACCGGCGTGCCGCTCGCCCGGCGCGCCCACGACGGGGCCGTGACCTCGCTGGTCGTCGATCGGGCCGAAGAGGTCGTCGTCGCGGCGGGCGCCGACGGACGGGTCAAGCGCTTCCGCCTCCCCGAGCTGCGGCCGGACGGCGAGCTCTTCGCCGGCGGAGCGTGGATCCACGCGCTCGCGCTGTCGCCGGACGGCGGCACGGTGGCCGTCGCCTCGCACGACTCGACGGTGCACCTGGTCGCGGCTCGCGACGACGGCGCGCCTCCGCGCCTCCTGGCCACGCTCGAGCGCCGGCCGTACGCGATCGGGTTCGCCCGCGGCGGCCAGGAGATCGTGGTCGGCGACGCGGCGGGACGGCTCGTTCGCCTCGACGCGAGCCGCGGTGTCACGCGGTCGATCGATCCCGTCCACGACGGCGTCATCTGGTCGCTCGCGGTCGCCCCCGACGGCGCCACCGTGGCGACCGCATCGGCCGACGGCACGGCGACGATCATCTCGCTCGACGATCGGCGCGTGCTTCACCGTCTCCGCGGACACCGAAACGGCGTCCGCTGCGTCGCGTTCTCGCCCGACGGGCGCCGGCTCGCGACCGGGAGCTGGGACCACACCATCAAGATCTGGGACGTCGAGCACGGCGAGCACGCGCTCACGGTCCTGGGCCACGACCGACGGATCGACTCCGTCCGCTTCGCCCCGGACGGAGAGCGTCTCCTCTCGTCCGACATCCACGGAACGCTCCGTCTCTGGGAGACGGAGCCGCGCTCGAAGGAGTGAACGACATGAACCCTGACCGACGACGTGTCCTCGTCCATCTGCCGCTCGGCGTCCTCCTCGCGGGCCTCGCCGGGCTCGCCGGCCTCGCGGCCGCCGCGCCGGCCGCGCTCGAGGAGGCGGGCGAACTCCCGGCCGCCGACGACGTCGCCGACGTGCCGGCCGAGGACGTCCGCCTGGGCCAGCAGAAGCGCTACGTCCTGATCGGACACGACGCGGACGCGACGGCCCCGAAGGACGGCTACCGGCTCCTGCTCGTGATGCCGGGAGGCGGCGGGAACATCGCGTTCCATCCGTTCGTGAAGCGGATCCACAAGAACGTGCTCGACGACGGCTGGCTGACCGTCCAGCTCGTGGCGCCCTTCTGGTCCGAAGAGCAGGCCGAGACGCACGTCTGGCCGACGAAGAAGAACCCGTACGCGGGGATGGAGTTCGCGTGCGAGCAGTTCGTCCTCGACGTGATCGCGGACGTGAAAAGGAAGGTCGAGATCGACCCGCGCTACGTCTTCACCCTGACGTGGTCCTCGAGCGGTACGCTCGGCTACGCCCTGTCCGTCACGAAGGACACGCCGATCACCGGGACCTTCGTGGCGATGTCAGTCTTCAAGCCCGAGACCCTCCCGTCGCTGAAGCCGGCGAAGAAACACCCCTATTTCATTCTGCACTCGCCGGACGACTGGATCCCGATCGAGATGGCGGAGACCGCCGCGAAGACGCTGGCGAAGCACAAGGCGATCGTCGAGCTCGAGCGATACGACGGCGGCCACGGCTGGCACGGCAACGTCTTCGGCAACATGAAGGCCGGGATCCGGTTCCTCGAGAAGAACGCTCCGTCGAAGAAGCGGTGAGCGCGGCGGCGCTACGGCTCGTCGAGTGCCTCCTCGACGACCGGCGCCAGCGCCTCGGCGATGATCCGGTTCCCGGCGGGGAGAGGGTGGATCAAGTCCATGAAGAGCGGGTCCGCGCCTCGTTCACGCAGGGCCGGCGTCGGATCGACGACCGGCGCGCCGACCTCCGATCCGACGCGGAGCATCGCCGCGCGGAACTCGCGCTTCCAGATCCAGTCCACGTCGCCCCGGACGGGCTCCTGGATCAGCACGAGCGCCGCGCCGTGCTCGCGGCACCGCTCCGCGTAGCGGCGGAGGTTCTCGGCGAACCGCACGGCCGGACTCGAGGTCGACGGCGCGATGCCGTCCCAATGGGAAGCGCAATCGGGTCCGTCGCGGTGGAACCGGCTGAACAGCGCGGAGAGCCGCTGCTTGCCCGCCGTGGCCTCGACCCGCGTCGAGATCCGATCGAGAAGGCCGTACGTACCGCGCTCGGCGACCTCCGCGAGGAACCGAGCCTCCTCCATCTGGGTGAGGTGGTGCGCGTCGTTGAAGTAGAACGAGACGGTCACGACGTCGGGGTCGAACCTAAGCAGGACCTCCTCGAAGAACGGCATCAGACGCGCGGTCGTGCTGCCGCGCACGGCGCCGTTGATCACCTCGATCGCCGAACCCGGCGAGCGCTCGCGCAGCAGCGCTTCGAGCTGGGTCGGATAGTCGCCGCCGGACGCGGTGGAGATGCCGTGTCCCCAGGTGCTCGAGGAGCCGAGGCAGAGGACGCGCCGCGTGCCGGCCGGCCTCGCAAGGGTGAACCGGCGGTCGCGGAAGCGGTGGTCGACGAGCCACGTGTTCAACCGGCGAAGGAGCGGGTGCTGGAAGTGGAGGAGCCCCGGCGTGACGACCGGCGCGCGCAGCGCGTCGTAGCCCGGGCCCCCGTCCTCCCCGTCCGGCGCCGGCCACGGAGCGACGCGGGACGCGACGAACGCGGGCCACGCGAGCGCGAGCAGCACGAAGAGCGTGGCGCGCGCGCCCCGGCCGTGGAACATCGCGAAGAGGAGCAGCGTGATGCCCGCACCCGCCGACAGGCCCCAGAACCACGCGACCTCCCAGGTGCCGGAGTCGCCGATGCGGAGGGCGCCGATCGCGACCGGGAGGAGCGCGACGGCGGCGATCTCCACGGCGCGCGAGGCGGGCACCGCGAGCAACGCCCCCGCGCCGACCGCCAGGAGCACCAGCCCGAGCATCGGCCACCACGCGGCACGGCGCTGCATCGGCCCGAGCGCGGGGACCGGCGGCTCCGGTACGCTCGGCTCGACGCGCAGGTTCTCGATCCGCACGGCGCCGCGCGGCGCGACCAGCACGACGTCGCCGGCGGCCATCGCGAACTCCGTCGCGCTCGCGAGGGCCCGACCGTCGAGGAGCGCGTCGAACGACTCCCCGCGCGCCTGCAACGCCAGCGAATGCCGGACGCTCGGCGTCACCGCTTCGCCCGGTCTCCCGATCGGCCGGAATTCTCCGTCCGACTCGAGCACGAAGCCCGACCCCGCCGCGCCGGTGGACGCGATGAGCGCGATCCCCTGCGCGATCGGCTCGCCGGAGCGGCACCGGACCTCGAGGACGGCGTCCGGCCCGATCTCGACCGACGCGGTCAGGTCGAACGACCGGAGCGGGCCGGGGACGACGACCGCCGACGCGAGGTCGAGCGTGACCGGGCCCGCGAGCGCGAACGGCTCGACGCGGAGGGTCGCGAGGGCGCGGTCCGCGTCGTCGAGCCACGCGCGGACCTGGTGGCCACGTGCCGCCGCCGCGCCCCAGGTCGCGAGGCCGCCGTAGAGGAGCACGAGGGCCGTCACTCGCGCGGCTCCCAGCCGGCCCAGCGGGCGCGCCGTCTTCAGGTCGCCGCGGAGCACGAAGAGCGCCGGAAACACCGCGAGAACCGCGGCCACGCCCAGCGCGACGCCGAGCGGCAGCGGCGCCAGCGGTCGCACGTGCGCGACCACGAGCACCGCGGCCGGGCCGGCGAGAAGCGTGAGCGCAGCCCGCGCCAGGTCGACGGCCGGCGGGCGTCCGAGGCAGAACGCCCGGAGCCAGACCGCGGCGGCGAGCCACGCGACGAGCGCGGCGAGCAGCGTCGTGCCGGTCCGCCGGCCCGCGGGGGCGGTGGCCAGAGCCGCGAACTCCTCGGTGCGATCGAACTCCTCGCCGCGCTCCCGGCCGTGGACCGCCATCTGCCGGAGTCGAACTCCATCCGACCAGAGGGTCGTGCGACCTTCCGCGGGATGCTCGATTTCCGCGGTCATCGCCACCGCCCCGTCGAGCGCGACCTCGATGCTCGCGTCGTGCCACGTGACCACGAGATCGAACGCGGCTGGATCCCGCAGCCGCACCGTCTCCCGCGCCAGCCGCCGCGACACGCCCCCCGGTTCGAGCCGCGTCAGCTCGACCGCCGTCTCCGCCGCGGGAAGCAGCGTCAATCGCACCTTCGACGGCCCCTTCTCGCGGAGCGTGAGCGCGAGGAACCCCGACTGCCCGCCGAACTTCTCCGCGCGGAACGCGAGCCGATGGAACGTCCGGCCCCCCCGCTCTTCCTCCGCGAGCCTCACCGTCTCGCCGGGGAGGAGCTCGAGGCCACGGACCGGAGGAACGACCGTCTTCGCCTGACCGTTCTTCGCGTGCGCGGACCAGAAAGCGCCCGCCGCGCGGACCGGCGCGCCGGCGTGACGCTCGTCGACGACGCGGTTGGAGACGCACCAGGTGCCGGCCCCGACGACCGCCGCCGGGACGAGCCACTTCAGGACGAGTCCTCGTCGGGACAGGAATCCGCTGCGTTGCGATCTCATGGAAGGGCGGCAGGGTTAGGATCCGCGCACGATACCTCCCCGGCCCGGCCGAGGCATCCTCGTCCCCGCCAAGACGCGAAGGTCGGGTCGGAGTTGAGGGGAGATATTCTCCCGCGGGCGCTTAGCATCCTCGATCCATGGATGCCGCCGCCACCGATCCCAGCCACCGTCGTTCGGCCGTCTTCTCTCGAAGCGGCCTCGTCGCGGCGTTCGTCCTCTTCCTCTTCCTCAGGACGTGGGGTCTGCATCACGGCTCGCCGCCGATCACGCACCACGCGGACGAGCGGCACTACGCGCAGATCGCGCAGCAGATGAAGTGGAGCGACCTGAACCCGCATCGCTTCGAGAACCCGCCGCTCCTCACGTACGCGCTGTTCCTCGCCAAGCGCGCCCACGAGATCTGGATGGGTCCGACGATCACGCGGGAATGGGTCATGGGCGGCGGGCTCTACCTGCTCGCCCGCTGGATCTCCGCGATCCTCGGTACGCTCACCGCGTTCATCGTCGCGCGCACGACGTGGCTGCTTTGGCGGAGCCGCGGTGCCGCGATCGCCGCGTGCTGCATCGTCGGGTTCTCTTTCCTCCACGGTCGTGACTCCCACTACGGCGTGAACGACGTGCCGATGGTGTTCCTGCTCGCGGCGTCGCTCCACTTCGCGGTGCGCGGGCACCTCGATGCGTGCTTCCGGCCGCTCGTCCTGTCCGCCGCGCTTGCCGGGCTCGCGGCGGCGATGAAGTACAACGGCGCGATCGCCTGCGTCCTGCCCGCCGCCGCCCTCCTCCTCACGCAGCCTCGGCCCGCGCCGGGCCGGATCGCCGGTCGGCTCGCGCTCCTCGCCGCCGTCGCGATCGGCACCTTCCTCGCCGGGAACCCGTACGCCGTGCTCGCGTTCGACGAGTTCTGGTCGGGCTTCACCAACCAGTACACGGATTGGGGCGACCAGCACATCTGGGGTCAGTCGCGAGCCGCGACGCCGCTCCTCTACCTCGGGGCCGGAAGATACCTCGTCGGCGTGCTCCACCTCGTCGCGGCGGCGGCCGGCGTCGTCGTCGCGCTTCGCGGCCACGCTCGCGCGGCGCTCCTCCTGCTCGCCCTGCCGGTCGCTTATCTCGCCGGCATGTTCACGAAGGTCCTGTTCTTCCAGCGCTTTATCTTCCCCTTGCTTCCGGCCCTTGCGTGCTTCGCCGGCTTGGCGTGGTGGCGTCTCGCGACGCGCCTCGCCCCGCGCTCGCCGCGCCGAGCCGCGATCCTCCTCGCGTCGCTCCTCGCGCTCGCGTGCGCCGAGCCGTTGGTGCAGCTCGTCCGTCACGACGTGCTGCTCACGCGCCCATCGACGTGGATCCTCGCGCGGACCTGGATCCTGAACATGGTCCCGCGACAGGAGCAGCTCTTCCTCGAGGGGTTCCCGCCCCGCCTGGCCGACGGATACCGCGTGCACCTCCCGCGTCTCCACGTCGACAAGCTGGGCTCGATCCGCACGGAGCCGGACGAGAACGGCCAGCGGCGACGAGCGATCGACGCCGGCGGGTACCTGGTGACGGACTCGTTCCTCGAGAGGGGTTGGCAGATGGAGGACCCGTCCAAGGCGGCGCCGCGCCTCGCGATCTACCAGCGGCTCCGCGAGCGCCTCGAGCCCGTCTACGTCGTCCAGCCGGGGCCGAACGGGGACCCGCGGCCGTTCGTGCTCGACGCCCTCTACACCCCGCTCCAGGACCTCTGGTCGATCGAGCGCCCGGGACACACGATCCGCGTGTGGCGCATTCCGCCCGGACGTTGGTCCGAGATCGCCGGCGCGGAGGGCGAGTGACGCCGCGTCATGCGTCGCGACGCGGTTTGCCGCGCCGCGACATGAGCAGGATCGCCAGCGCGAGACCGAGCAGCGAGACGCCGGCGCCGAGCCGGAACGACGGCGGGTCGTAGACCGCTTCGAAGCCGTGGACCCCGGCCGGCAGATGGACCGCCGCGAGGATGCCGTCGGCGCGCCGGAGGGCCAGCCCCGCGCCGGCGCTCAACCCCCAGCCGCCGTACAAGTTCCAGGTCTCCGAAAGGACGATCCACTGGTCCTGCTCCGCCTCCTCGCGGAGGACGCGGACCCGCCCCGAACCGACGCGCTGGAACGTCGCGCCTTGCTTCCCCGGCCCACGAATCGGTGCGGACACGCGCGCCGCGATCGCCTCGAGCTCGCTCGCGACGCCCGCCGCGAGGGCGAGCCGCGTCACGCGGATGCCCTCGGACTGCGCCCGCTCCACGAGGCGGCGATTGGCGTCGGTGATCCGATCCTCGTTGATCACCAACAGCTCCGCGAGGGACGTGACCTCACGCGCGGTGAGGTCCTCCTCCGGCCCGATCATGAGCAACGACGCGGTCGCGATCCGGAAGGCGGGCAGGCTCATCAACGCGTACGTGATCGTGCGGTCGCTTTCGCCGAGGACCCCGACCATCCGAGCCGGCACGTGCGCGCGGTGGCGCACCTCATCGTTCCATTCCACGGCGACTCCGTCGACGCGCCGGGGCACGGTCATGTTCAGCGCCCACTCGCGCTTCTGCGCGTCCGACGGCGGCCCGGCCCCAGGCTCGCCGCCGCGAGCGGCGACGGGCGGCCTCTCGGTTGGTCCGTCGCCGTCGTCGCCGTCGGTGCCGTCCCGCTCCGCCGCTTGGTCCGGCTTCGGGTCCACGTCCGCGGGCCGAACGACGAGACCGACCGAGAGCGCGCCCAACCGCCGCGGGAGGATCTCCGCTTCGCGCCCGGTCCGGCTCCACGATCGCAGCACGAACCGCCGGTACTCCGGATGCCACGCGTAGCCGAGGAATCCGCTCGGCGTCTCGACGCCGGCACTCGAGGTCACGAGCTGCTCGCAGTGCTTCCCCGGGGCCAGGAACTCGGGGTTCGAGACGCGCCAGGTCTCGCCCGCGGATTGGCAGGCCTTGGTCAGGTTCGGGCACGTCCACGCAAGGTGCCGCAGCTTGCTCGGGTTGGCGAACAACTCGTCGAACCGCCACGACTGCTGATAGCTCCACAGCGACGCGAGGAGCAGCGCCGCGAGCAGCGCCCCTCCGAGGCGTCTGGGCACCCGCGCGGCGACGGCGCGATGGACCGTCGCGGAGCCGATGCCGATCAAGATCACGAGGAACGCGTGGACCAGGGTCCAGGAACGGACGGCGTTGCGGATGTTGTCGAACGGCGGCACCAGCTCGTAGAGGAGGCGGTGGGTCGATCCGCCGAGGCCGACCAGGAACCCGAGGACCACGAGCCCGACCGCGATCGCGACCTCGCGGCGTCGGATCATGAGAAGCGCGGGGACGGCCCACAAGAGGCCCACGAACCACCCGGTCCGCCCCTCGAGGAAGACCAGACAACGCTCCCACGTATGGCTCTGCCCCAAGAGCGTGGTCCCGCGCGCGGTCTCGAGGTCGATCCCCTGCGCGCGGTTCGTTCCGGAGACCCACTCGAGGTACGGGAACACCTTCGCCGCGGCGACGAGCAGCGCGAGACCGCCGGCGATCGAGCCCCAGATCAACGTCCGCCGCCGCGCCTCCGCGTTCCCGAGGAGGCCCATGCACACGAACCAGATCGCGAGGCCGAGCCCGTCGTAGGCGACGACGTACAGCCCGCCGGTGTTCACCTGAAGCGCGAGGAGGAGGCCGAGCGCGCCGGACATCCGCCACGGACGACGTCCGGTGAGCATCGCGTCCGCCGCCAGCAGGATCCACGGGAACAGCGCGTGCGCGGCGCCGTACGCGACGAGGTTGAACGACTCGAGGCGCATGAAGTAGCTCAGCCCCGCGTACAACGCCGCGCCGAGCCCGCCGTACCCGCCGGCATTCGGGGAGAACCCCAAGCGCCGGCAGAGCCGCCGCACCAGGAAGTACGCGCCGGCGGCGGCGACGCTCATGTGGAGCAGGATCGTCAAGTTCATGACGACGATCGGGGAGCAGAAGAACGCCAGCAGGACGACCGGGGGGTAGAGGGTCACGTTTTCCGGGTTGGCGTGGAACGGCGCCCCCGACAGCACGAGGTCCTGCCAGAGCGGGATGGCCCGGTCTTCCTGCAGCGCGTCGCACAGGATGCGGTAGCGCACGTAATGGAGCTGCGCCGAGTCGAGCTCGTAGAAGATCGCGTCCGACCCGAGCAACTGCCGGTGCAGCACCCAGGGCAAGAGCACGACCACCGCGAGGAGCGCCATCCACTTCGCTCCGGCGGGCACGAATCCAGTTCTCACGCTGTCCACACGGGGGATTCTACTGGCGCGGTGTCCGTGTCCTCGTACGGCATTCGACCGGCCGAGAGGCCCGGGGGGCGGGGCCGAGGCGTCGCGATCGGGTCGTGAACCACGTGGCGCGCGGCGATCATCGTGGTTTCGGCGCGGCGCGACGCGGCCGCCCCTCCAGCGCGTCCTCGATCGGTCCGACCAGCGTCTCGGCGATGAGCCGGTGACCGAACGACGTCGGATGCACCATGTCCCACCAAAGGAAACCGTCGTCGCGTCGCTTCCGCATCGCGTCGTAGGTGTCGACGAGGGGGACGCCGTGGCGTTCGCTCGCCGCCCTCATCGCCGATCGCATCGCCTCGTTCACGCCTTTCCTCTCGGTGGACGACGGCTCGATCGAGAAGATCGTGTCGACGCCGCGCGCGCGGCCGAGCGCGGCGAACCGGTCGAGCGCGGCGCTGAACTCGCTCGGTTGATAGTCGTTGAACGAGAGGTGCACCACGCAGAGGTCGGGCTCGAGGTTCAGCAGCTCGCCCTCGTAGAGGTAGTAGAGGTGGTGCGCCCTCGAGCCCGAGACTCCGCTGTTGATGCAGACGTAGCGTTCCCCTCGCGCCCGCTCGTTCAGGAGGCGCTCGAGGACGATCACGAACGTTTCGTCGCGCCGTGCGGCGCCCGACCCCCACGTCTGGGACGAACCCATGAAGAGGATCCGGCGCGCGTCTTCGCCCGTCCGACCCGCGAGCTCGCGCTTGATCCGCCCGACGACGTCGCGCTCGTGCTTCCGCTGCCACTCGCGCTCGACCTCGGCCGTCATCGTCGGATAGACGTTCGCCAGGAACTTCCGGTACGCGACGAAGCCGAGCCCGGCCCCGAGGAGCAGGACGAGGAGAACGGTGACTCCCGAGAAGAGGATCTTCGTCGACGCGATCACGCCCGAGCGGAACAGGAGCAGGATCACGAGGTCGATCGACGCGAACAGCACCGCGAGCCCGACCGCGCAGCGCGCGAAGTCGCGACGATTGAAGAACGTCTCCTCGATCGTCTCGGCCGGATCGCCGTGGCGCACCGACACGTTGTCCAGGAACGTGTCGCGGATCGAGCCGCGGAACCCGAAGCGACGCTCGCCGTGGAGCACGATCGGCAACGTTCCGCAGGGGCGCCCGTCCAACTCGATCGACGCCGCCTCGGGCCCGAAGACGATGCGGCACGTCGTCGGGACGTCGGGCTCGACGAGCCCCATCGCGAGCGGCTCGACGGTGAGGAACTCGCCGTCGGCGCGGGCGGTGAAGTACTGGCTGGGAAAGCCCTGGTTCGAGCTGAGCCGCACTCCCGCGAAGCGTTCCTCGTCGCGGTCGAACTCGACCACCACGTACGCGTCGCGCTCGAGCGTGAACTCGAAGGCGATCTCGCGCGCGAGGACCGGCTCGCGATAGAGGATCTCCTGATACCCGTGCCAACGCCCGAGGTTCAACTTCTCGTTGGCCAACGTCTGCGGGGTGCTCACGAACTGCACAGCCCCCATCAGCGGCATCTCCGCGTCGAGCTTGCGCGATTCCCAGCGACCGTTGGCGATCAGGCTGTTGTTCAACGACGCGTACAGGTTGGAGAGGACCACCGCGAGCGCCCCCTCGAGGACCAGGACGACGGTGATGAAGATGATCTGCGTTCTCCGCGCCGACGTCGCCGACATCGCCGACCTCATGGGTTCCCGGGCACCGTGCGATCGCTCGGTGCCCCGTCGATCCATTCGATCTCCGCTCCTCGCCCATCCATGTCGATGCGTCCTCGCTCTGATTCCGGTCGTGTCCTCGAACGCCCGCCCGGCCCCCCTCCAAAGGACACCCAAGAGGAGGCAAGCGAGGCGGCCTAGCAGCCCGTGGTGAAAGTGCTTTCGAAGCGAGGCGAGGTCATCGCGACCGAGATCGAGGCGCAGGACCGCAGGCGTACTGCCTGTACGTCGAGGATCCTGCAACGAAGAGATCGGTCGCGAGGGCCCGCCGCAGCC